>NZ_CALLXM010000202.1 GCF_937875265.1 uncultured Acetobacter sp.
CGCGCCGTAACACTCTCTGAATACTCATGCCCCCACGGGGACACAAACCGCACGGTGCCACCACCCGGCAACGTTGGCTCCTTCGTAGCTACAGCCGCCTCCCGCACAATCAACACGCCAGAGGCACCGGGGCCACCAATAAACTTATGTGTGGACAGCACGACTGCATCTTTTTCAGCATCGGTCCCGGCCTTCATATCAATCGGCAAATATGGACCACCCCCGGCATAATCCCACACAGATTTTGCGCCATATTTTTTCAGGAGTTTTGTTACAGAATCAGCATCTGTCACAATGCCAGTTACATTGGAGGCACTGGAAAACGCCCCGATAATCAGACTGGTTGGGTCTGCCGCAGCCAGATGCGCTTCCAGCTGCGCCATATCTGGCCCGCCATCCGGTGCTTCCGCAATTTCAATGAGTTCCGCACCACTTTCCCGCCACGGCAGGATATTGGAATGATGTTCATACGGCCCAATCAGCACGAGAGGACATGCCCCGGCCCGCACGGCATCCCGCACACCCAGCAGATGCACAAGGCGGTTCAGGCCAGCCGTTGCGCCATTCCCGGTAAAGATGGTGGCAAAGCCCTGTTCTGCTCCGCACAGGCGCGCAATGATCTGCCGGGCCTCCTGCCGCATCCGGTTCATAACCTGCCCGCAGAACGACGCCTCCGTGTGGCTGTTGGCGTAGTACGGCAGCACTTGTGTAGCGACGGCCTGCTCAATAACACCCAGCGCACGGCCTGAAGCCACATAATCCGCATAAACAAGCGTTTTCGGGCCAAACGGGCCAGGAATACGCAGCGTATCGCCAATCAGATCTTCCCGCAGGCGGGCAATTACATCTCCGCCGCGCAGAGATTCGGCAAAATGGGAAAAGAAATTTTCTGGGGAAGACATCATCATACTCTGCAACCACGGATGCTGGAAAAGGGGCTCCGTGATCATAAAGAGCAGAGCACCAAAAAGGATTCCCTGTTTTATGATTGAATCACGCCATATTCGATCATATGATCTGTTATGGTCCATAAACTTGATGATTTTGATCGCGCGATTCTCCGTGCCTTGCAGCAGGATGCCTCACTTTCACAGCGGGATCTGGCTGAACGGGTCGGGATGTCTCAAAATGCCTGCTGGCGCCGCCTGCAAAGCCTGCGAGCCGCAGGGGTCATGCAGGGGGAAACGCTGCGCCTGAACCGGGCGGCTGTGGAGCTGGACCTCACCGTTCTGGTGTTGATCAAGACGCGCCATCACTCACAGGACTGGCTCAAATCCTTTCGGCAGATCATTCTCTCCATCCCCAATATTGTCGATTTTTATCGGATTGCCGGGGAGTATGATTACATGCTGAAAGTTGTGGCGCGCGACATGAATGCGTTTGATGCCATTTATCGGAAAATGATTGAAAAAATCGACATCGATACCGTGACATCTTACATGGCTATGGAAGCCATTGCAGATAACCGCTCCCTGCCGGTTTGATGCCACAAGTCCTTTTTCATTTCTTACAAGGAGGCTGCTCATGACTGTTACACTTTACCACAACCCCGCCTGCGGTACGTCCCGCACTGTTTTGGGCCTTATTCGTGAGGCCGGGATTGAGCCTGAGGTTGTGCTGTATTTAAAAACGCCCCCAAGCCGGGAAAAGCTGGTGGAGCTTGTAACACACACAGACCTGACGGCCCGTGACCTGCTGCGCCAGAAAGGCACGCTTTATGAGGAACTGGGGCTGAATACCCCCACGGTAACGGACGACCAGATTCTGGATGCCATTGCAGCGCACCCAGCCCTGCTCAACCGCCCCATTGTTGTGACTGAAAAAGGGGCCGCTGCGTGCCGTCCGGCAGATACTGTGCTGCGCCTTCTACCCTGACAGAGTGCATCAATGCCCCGGCACACAAAGGCCGGGGCTAAAACAAGGCTTAATATTCTACAACTGTGCGGATACTTTCCCCACGCGCCATCATGTCAAAGCCCTCGTTGATTTTTTCCAGTGGGAGGGTATGCGTAATCAGATCATCAATATTGATCTTATGCTCCATGTACCAATCAACAATTTTTGGAACATCGGTCCGCCCGCGCGCACCACCAAATGCAGAGCCAATCCAGCGACGCCCCGTAACAAGCTGGAACGGACGTGTGCTGATTTCCTGCCCGGCACCTGCCACACCGATAATGGTTGAAACGCCCCAGCCACGATGTGCACATTCCAGCGCCTGACGCATCAACGTTGGGTTGCCCACGCATTCAAACGTGTAATCTGCGCCGCCATCGGTCAGTTCAATCAGATATGCGACCAGATCACCTTTCGGCCCAAGATCCTTCGGGTTCACAAAATCGGTCATCCCGAACTTGCGGGCAATGGCTTCACGCTCGGGGTTGATATCGACGCCAATAATTCTGTCAGCACCTACCATTTTGGCACCCTGAATGACATTCAGCCCAATGCCGCCCAGCCCGAAAACCACAACGGTCGAACCGGTTTCAACTTTAGCCGTAAACAGCACTGCTCCGATACCGGTTGTAACGCCGCAGCCAATGTAACAAACCTTATCAAACGGCGCGTCTTCACGGATTTTTGCCAGAGCGATTTCCGGCAGGACCGTATAATTCGCAAACGTGGAGCAGCCCATATAATGATGGATCGGCTGACCTTTAAAAGAAAAACGCGAGGTCCCGTCTGGCATCAGCCCTTTTCCCTGCGTGGATCGAATAGCCGTGCACAGGTTGGTCTTACGGGAAAGGCAGGATTTACATTCCCGGCATTCCGGCGTGTAGAGCGGAATAACATGGTCACCGGGTTTCAGGTGACGCACACCGGGGCCGACTTCAACGACAATGCCAGCGCCCTCATGCCCCAGAATAGCGGGAAACAGACCTTCCGGGTCCGCACCGGAGAGGGTGTATTTATCCGTGTGGCACAGGCCGGTTGCCTTGATTTCCACCAGAACTTCACCCTCACGTGGGCCTTCCAGCTGAACGGTTTCAATTTCCAGCGGTTTACCCGCTTCAAAAGCTACAGCTGCCCGTACGTCCATTCTGTCCCCCTGTTTGCTTAAACATCCCTGCACGCACCAGACATACGGCGCGCATCCTGATCAAACCTTACCCGCAGGATAACCCCAAGGCGCACCCGAGGGCTACCGTGCTCTCTACGTTATCTGGTCACACCAGATTTTCCTGTTCTGATGCTCCCGCTTTCGTGATCTGCCCCACTCAAACAACGCATCACATTTATCTGCATAAAGACTCCGCCACTTTTACAGACAAACATAAGTCTTCACGTAGACAGCAACTTCCGCAAAACAGACCAGAACTTCGGATGGTCTGCCATACTGACCGTCAGGCGCAGCCGGGAAGACGGGGCCTGCACGGGTGAGAACAGAACACCCGGAGCCAGAAGCACGCCCATTTCTGCGGCCTGACGCGCCAGAACTTCAGAGTTTCGTCCGCAGTCCGCCCAAACAAAAATTCCGGCATACGGGAGATCCGGCACTGTCAGACCGCACTCAGTCATCCGTTCAATGCACCGTTGCCGGGCCTGATCCACCCGCTGCCGTAACCGCACAAGCTGCCGCCTGTACTGCCCTTCCTGCAACAGACGATGCACTACACACTCGCCCAGATTGGAGGTGGTAAGGCCTGCCAGAAGCTTCAGGTCCGTCAGCCGCGCAACAAGCTCCGGGGATGCTGCCAGAAAACCAACACGCAACCCCGCCGCAAGCGTCTTGGCATATCCCCCTACCAGAATAACGCGCTGAAGCCGGTCCAGTGAGGCCAGCCTAGCGGGCACACCGGGGTGGAAATCTGCGTAGGTATCATCTTCAACAATCAGAAAATCATGCTTTTCTGCAAGCCTTAGAATATCATAGGCCGATGCAGCAGAAAGCGTGTGCCCGGTGGGGTTGTGCACGGCACTGTTAATCAGAAACAGTTTGGGTTTATGCGCCGCCGCCAGCTGTTCCATCACACCCAGATCCGGCCCGTCCGGACCACGCGGCACGCCCACAATCCGCACGCCCGTGGCGGCAAGACGCCCGAAAATCAGAAACCATCCGGGGTCTTCCACCATAACCGTATCACCGGGCTGGAGGAGCAGACGGAAGAGCAGATCCAGCGCGTGCGTGACACCGGCCGTCAGCATCAGGGTCCGGTCCTTATGGGCTGCAATCCCCTGACTTTGCAGCTGGGCAGCAAGCTGTTCCCGTAATGGCGCATACCCACGCGGGTGCCCGTAACTCAGGCAGGCCACCCCGGCACTTCGCCCCACGGCCCGAAGAGTTGCATTGACCATGTCTGCATTCATCCAGTCCGCAGGCAGCAGCCCGGCGGCGGCAGGGATTTCCACAGGCGCACCTTCGGGAAACATGCCTCGCAGCAGCCATGCCACATCCAGATGTGAGGGGGGGGCGGCCGGAGCGGTGGACGCATCCGCCATAGGTGTGACCGGCAGAGAGGGCCTGACAAAATACCCCGCCCCCTGCCGGGGTTCGACCAGACCTTTCCCCACCAGACGGTCATACGCTTCCAGCACCGTAAAGCGGCTGACCCCTGCACTTTCTGCCATCCGCCGCACAGACGGCAGGCGGCTGCCCGCCCGCAGCAGGTGGTCAGCTATCCGGCTTGTCAGTTCCTGTTCAAGCTGAACAACCAGTGTTGTGTCACTGCCCCGCACGGGCTGCCAGCATGGCATAAATGCCTCGGTCCCTCGTTTTGAAACTGACATGGTGTTTCTTCCAGAACAGTTTGGAGAGTGTTGCATGAACTGTACCGGTTCTGTTCCGGATTTTTCCTGAATAGTGCTGTTCTTCCGCCTTCTGCAAACGGAGTTTTGCGCATCATGTCCTTCTGGAGCAGCTTCGGCCCCCTGACCGCCTTCGCTCTGGTGGCTTCCATTACGCCCGGCCCAAACAATACCATGCTGGCGGCGTCCGGCATGAACCACGGATTCCGGCGCTCCATTCCACACATTCTGGGCGTCACGCTTGGCTTTGTGTTGATGATCGGTCTGGTAGGGCTGGGGCTTGGCATGGTGTTCCAGCAGTTTCCGCAGCTTTACGTCTGGCTGAAATATATCAGTGCAGCGTATCTGCTTTGGCTGGCATGGAAAATTGCCACCGCAGCGCCGGTCTCAGCGCAGTCTGCTCCGGGGCAACCCATCAGCTTCCTCCAGGCCGCAGGCTTTCAGTGGATCAACCCCAAGGCATGGATTATCGCGATTGGCATTGTATCGGCCTATCTGCCACATGAGCATTTTCTGATCGGCCTGGCACTGGCCTGCCTGATTTGCGGGCTGATGACCGTGCCGTGCGTCAGCCTGTGGACCGGCTTTGGCGCCATCATGCGGCGCTGGCTGACACAGCCTGCCATTCTGCGCGGGTTTAATCTGGTCATGGCAACCCTGCTGGTTGCATCCCTCTATCCTCTGATGATGGAAGCCAGCACACGTTAAGAAAACGGCGCGCAGGCTGAAACCCGCCTGATTTCAAGAATTTCTGGCCTTTATCCTTGAGATACCTTGGCTCTGGCCCTAATATGCCTGCCACTGAAGCATCTGGCTTCACTGATCAGTGACAATACGAAAAGGTGCCTGTGCATGGAGTGGACCGATGAAACAATCGCCCGACTCAAAGAGCTCTGGGCGGAAGGCCTTTCGACTGCAGAAATTGGCCGTCGGCTCTCTATCACTAAAAATGCAGTCGTGGGCAAGGCACATCGCCTGAGCCTGCCCCCACGTCCTTCGCCGATCCGGCGGAGTGACAAACCCAAGGCCCCTGTAACGGAAAGCACCGTAAAAGCTACCTCCGTAGCGGCTGCACCGGCTAAGGAACAAGCACCTCAGCCTATGGCCGCACCAGAGGTTAAACTTGCCGTTGCCGCAGCACCGGTTGTAGAAGCCCCGGCCCCCAAGCCTGCGCCACAGCCTAAAGCCGAAGCCAAACCCGCCAAGGCGGAAAAAGCACCGGCTGCACCGCGCGCAGCAGCGAAACCCAAAGGGTCACTGCGCAGCATTTCTGACCCGGAACCCAAAAAGCGCCGTGGCCCGTCCTGCTGCTGGCCGATTGGTGACCCGGGCACACCGGGCTTCCATTTTTGTGGCGCCGTACCACTGCCGGGCAAGCCTTATTGTGCGGAACATGCGCAGATTGCGTACGTCAAACTGCGCGACCGTCGCGACACCATCAATCGATAAAAAAAGCGCGCCTCTCTGCATAAGCAAAGGGCGCGCATTCCGTGCTGATCTGAACCCGGGGCTTTTACACCCCCTTCAGATCAGAAACGGTTCATGTTTTCAGCCTTCAGCCGTAACCGGCTTGTCTGCAGCAGGTGCCACAGAAGGCTTGGGTGCACTGTTATCATCGCTCAGCATTTCCAGCTGACCGGTGATCTGACCACCATCTTCCACTTTCAGACGACGGCAGGCGGCTTTACCCAGCAGGCGGCCCGTTGCGCGCAGCGTCAGGCTGCCACGTGCGGTCAGAGACCCGTCAACAGTCCCAGCAATTTCTGCGTTCTCAACTTCCACGCCACCCCGGAACAGACCACCGGGCATAACTGCAAGTTCCTTGGCGGAAATCATGCTGGATTCCACAGTGCCTTCCACAACCAGACGCTCCGCGTCCTGCACAGTGCCCTGAACGCTGATGCCACGGCCCACAACGAGAGTCCGCTGCTCAACAACCTCTTTTTTCGGCTGCTGGGGGTTCAGGCCACGCGCAGCGGCGCCCGGCATGGGCGGCACACCCGCATTGGGAGAGAGGGGGGAACCGGGAGGAAGAGGCGCACGACCCATGGAGGTCTCCTTTGTTGCGTCTGGACGAGGAGCAGGTGCCGTGCCGCTGCCGGATGGCGGTGGCGAACCCGCAGGAGGTGAGGAAGAAGGGAAAATTGTACCAAACGCCCCGGCAGGACGCGCAGCGCCCGGCTGGCTGGTACTCTGACCGGCACTTTGCCCGGCCGGTCGGTTATCTTCAGGCTTGCGTCTTTTAAACAAAAAACCCCCCGCCATGCTGGCTGCCGTTATGTGACAGCGGTTACACTGTTTTGTCTCTGCCCGCGTCGATCCATCAAGCTGGCATCCAATTTTGTTATACAGCGGACAGACCTAGCGGCAAGCGTCCCTTACCTCTTGGTGTTGCCCTTTTTATGGCAGCACGGTACCGAAAGAGCCGATCGGTTCACTTTTTTCAGGAAAACAGACATCGTCATGACTGGCTCTGAAGCAAAATACGACATTCTTGGCATTGGCAACGCAATTACAGATATTCTTGCCACCGTCGAACCCGCTTTTCTGCTCGAGCAGAATCTGACCCCCGGCAGCATGACACTGATCGATGTGGCGCGCGCAAACAGCCTGACCGCCAACCTGAAAGTGGAACAGGTAATGGGGGGTGGCTCTGCGGCCAACACCTGTGTTGTGGCCGCTCAGTTTGGCGCGCGCGTCGCGTATCTGGGCAAAGTGGCGCATGATACCGCTGGCCAGAAATTTGCGCAGGACTTGCGGGATAACGGCGTCACCTTCCCATCTACTCCGCTGGACGGGCATATTTCTGAAAATCTGCCGACCGCACAATGCGTTGTGATGGTTACGCCGGACGGCCAGCGCACCATGGCAACCTATCTGGGGGCCTGCACGCATTTTACGCCGGAAGATGTATTACCGGACATGATTGCCGCTTCAAGAATCGTGTATCTGGAAGGCTATCTGTTTGACCCGCCGCATGCGCAGGAAGCCTTCCGCCGCGCTGCAACGCTGGCCCATCAGAACGGTCGTCAGGTTGCACTCTCCTTGTCTGATCCGTTCTGCGTTGGTCGCCATCGTGAAGCGTTTCTGGATCTTGTGAAGGGCCACGTTGATATCCTCTTCGCGAATGAAGATGAAATCTGCGCTCTGTATGAAACAGAAAACTTTGAGACAGCCGCCCGCCACACGCTGGCAGATACCACCTTTGCGGCATTGACGCGCTCTGGTCTGGGCAGTGTGGTTATTCATGACGGACAGAGCACCACCGTTGCACCGGTCCCGACTCAGGTGGTGGATACAACTGGCGCGGGCGATGCCTATGCTGCGGGTTTTCTTGCCGGCCTGACCTCTGGCCGCACCCTGCCAGAATGTGGCCGTCTGGCATCTGTGGCGGCGTCAGAAATTATCTCGCATGTGGGCGCACGCCCGCTGGCAAACCTCTGGCAGGAAATGGGCTTCTAAAAAGCCCCACTCTGCTTCCCTCTGCGCGCTCTTCCTTCCTTTACCCGGAAGGGAGAGACATCAGCGAGACAGAATATCGACTTTTCCGCCTTTAACACCCAGTGCAATTTCTCCATTGCACAGGGCCAGAGCCGCATCCCCAAACACAGCTTTCCGCCAGCCTGCCAGAGCCGGGTTGGGTGCAGACGGGTCAAGCGCCAGAGCTTCCAGATCATCCATGGATGCGACCAGCTTGGGGGCCACATCATGATCTTCACAGCAACTGGTCAGCAGAACTTTTAGCAACGCCATTAAAGCCGCAGATGCCCGTGGGGCATCCTTGCTGCGGTTCTTGGGTAAGCGTGGCAACTCCGCATCTGGCAGAGCCTGCGCCTGCTTCACGGCGTCCAGCATGCTCGCCCCGGTACGCCCTTCGGCCAGCCCGCGAGAAACACCTCGCACTCGCGCCAGAGCATCCGTCGTGGTGGGGGCTGTTGCGGCAATTTCCAGCAGACTTTCGTCTTTCAGTAAACGCTGACGCGGCACGTTCACACGCTGTGCTTCGCGCTCACGCAGCGCGGCTACAGCGCGCAGAATACCCAGCATGCGCCGATTATTGGTGCGGGCACGCAGACGTTCCCACTGCTTTTCCGGGTCAGCCCGGAAGGTCGCCGGGTCTGTCAGCACGGCCATTTCGGCTGAAACCCATTCCAGCCGCTTTTCCTGCTCCAGCTTTTTCATTAGGCGTTCGTACACAAGGCGCAGCCATGTCACGTCACCCGCGGCATAAGTCAGCTGCGCAGCAGAAAGTGGGCGCACAGACCAGTCGGTAAAGCGGTGGCTTTTATCAATCGCGTGGCCGGTAATGGAGCCGACAAGGCTGTCATACCCCACCTGATCCCCATACCCGGCGACCATGGCGGCAACCTGCGTATCAAACAGCGGCGTCGGAAGAGCATCAAACAAGTGCAGGAAAATTTCCAGATCCTGCCGTGAGGCATGAAAAACCTTAAGAACGGCTTCATCCGCCATCAGTTCAGCCAGTGGGGCCAGATCCAGACCTTCTGCCATGGTGTCAATTAACACCACCTCCTCCACGCCACCAATCTGCACGAGGCATAATTCTGGCCAGTAGGTGCGCTCACGCATGAATTCCGTATCAATCGTCAGATACGGCTCTGCACGCAGGCGGGTAAGAGTGGTCGCCAGATCGTCCGTTGTGGAAATGAGGCGGGGTTCGGGAAATGCGGGGAAGGAAGCTCTGGCCATGACTGCCTACATACACCACCTGACGGGAAAAAGAAGCAGACAGCAGCCTTCGACTTTCTGAAAAGCTTGACGAAACCCCGCGCAGCTTCGACATGAGAACCACACTGACCATAACCGAAAGAAACGCCATGACCCGCCCTGATGACGGCAGTGACGCACTCACTCAGCTGGGCCGCTCCACGCCTGCCCCAACCTGCCCGGAAGAAGCCATTCTGGAACGCGTGCCTGCCCCATACCCCGGCAAGAATTATCTGGTGCGCTTTACCGCCCCGGAATTCACGTCACTTTGCCCGGTCACAGGCCAGCCGGATTTTGCACATATCGTTATTGATTACGTGCCGGACCAATGGATTGTGGAGAGCAAGTCCCTCAAACTGTTCCTGACAAGCTTCCGGAATCATGGTGCCTTTCACGAAGCCTGTTCCGTGCAGATTGCCACCACACTGGTTGAGCGCCTCAACCCGGTCTGGCTGCGCATTGGGGCCTACTGGTACCCGCGCGGCGGCATTCCTATTGATGTGTTCTGGCAGACCGGTGCGCCCCCGGCTGATGTATGGATTCCGTCACAGGACGTTCCCACCTATCGCGGCCGAGGCTAAGAGCCTTATTGGAGGCTTTGAAGTGCGAATGAGCGCATAAAAAAAGCCACCGCAAGGGTGGCTTTTTTTAACTGTCGGGCGTCTCAGCGTCGTCTGGGTTTCAGGACGCGGAAGACCCGGCTTCGATTTCAGCACGCACAGACAGAATTTTGTCCTGAAGCACATCCAGACGCGAGATATCGGTCTTGTCGGCTTTGTCCCAGGCTTCTGTCAGAGCTTCAAGCGCTGCTGTTGCGTTATCAATAGAGATTTCGCTTACAGGCTCGGCTTTGTCAGCCAGAATAGTGCAACGGGTTGCCGTCATGTCCGCAAAGCCGCCACCGACGAAATAACGGTCCGTCACGGCATCATTGTCGTACAGTGAGACGATACCGCCACGCAGCAGAAGCATCATGGGAGCACGCTCGGGCATGGCGGCAATATCGCCTTCCGCACCCGGCATAACCACCATATCTACTTCACGCGACACCAGAACCTTTTCAGGGCTGATGATCTCGATCTGGATCGGCATGAATGCTGTTCCTTCCCGGAACCGGCTGTTAGGCCGATTCCCTCATTTTTTCTGCCTTGGCAACGGCTTCTTCAATCGTGCCAACCATGTAGAACGCAGCTTCCGGTAGGTCATCATACTCACCGGCACAAATCGCCTTGAAGGAGCGAACCGTGTCTGTCACTGAAACCAGCTTGCCCGGTGCACCCGTGAACACTTCTGCCACATGAAACGGCTGAGACAGGAAGCGCTGAATGCGGCGTGCACGAGCCACAATCTGCTTATCATCTTCAGACAGCTCATCCATACCCAGAATGGCAATGATGTCCTGCAGAGACTTGTAGGTCTGCAGAATACGCTGCACGTCACGGGCCACGTTATAATGCTCTTCACCCACAATAGCGGGGTCCAGAGAACGGGACGTGGAGTCCAGCGGGTCAACAGCCGGGTAGATGCCCATTTCAGCAATGGAGCGGTTCAGCACGGTCGTTGCATCAAGATGGGCAAAGGTTGCCGCAGGAGCCGGATCGGTCAGATCATCTGCGGGAACATACACGGCCTGAACGGACGTAATGGAGCCCTTCTTGGTGGACGTAATACGTTCCTGCAGCGCGCCCATTTCCGTTGCCAGAGTCGGCTGATAGCCCACTGCAGAAGGAATACGGCCCAGCAGAGCGGACACTTCAGAACCGGCCTGCGTGAAGCGGAAGATGTTGTCCACAAAGAACAGCACGTCCTGGCTTTCTTCGTCACGGAAGTACTCAGCCAGCGTCAGGCCAGACAGAGCAACACGTGCACGGGCACCCGGCGGTTCATTCATCTGGCCAAACACCAGAGCCACTTTAGAGCCCTCGGTGTTGTTATTTTCGTCCAGCTTGATAACGCCAGCGTCCTGCATTTCGTAATACAGGTCGTTCCCTTCACGGGTACGTTCACCAACACCAGCAAACACGGACACACCACCGTGCGCCTTTGCGATGTTGTTGATCAGTTCCTGAATAATAACGGTCTTGCCCACGCCGGCACCGCCGAACAGGCCAACCTTACCGCCCTTGAGGTACGGGCAAAGCAGATCAACGACCTTAATGCCTGTCATCAGGATTTCAGAAGCTGCTGCCTGCTCTTCAAAAGAAGGCGCTGCACGGTGGATAGGGGCGCGACGTGCGGTCTTGATCGGACCTTTTTCGTCAATCGGCTCACCGATGACGTTCAGGATGCGGCCGAGAGTCTCGGGCCCGACAGGAACAGAGATCTGCGTGCCGGTATCGACAACTTCTGCGCCAC
The DNA here is from genome assembly GCF_937875265.1 of uncultured Acetobacter sp. Lineage (GTDB taxonomy): Bacteria > Pseudomonadota > Alphaproteobacteria > Acetobacterales > Acetobacteraceae > Acetobacter. The sequence continues at coordinate 11,830 of NZ_CALLXM010000202.1, forward strand.
GGACCAGCCCGTCTGTGGTGTCCATGGCAATACAGCGCACTTCGTGCTCGCCAATTTCCTGGGCCACTTCAAGCACCAGCGTCTGTTCACCCAGCTTGACGTGAAGGGCGTTGAGGATGTTCGGCAGTTCACCTTCGAACTGCACATCAACAACCGGCCCTCTGATCTCGGTGATGCGGCCAACAGAATTGGGCTTTGTGGCCGCAGGGGCCTGGGTCTGGGTTGTGGTATCCGACATGGGTCAGCTCCTGCGGGGCAAACGAGCGGGCTCAGACAGCCTGTGCGCCCGAGATGATTTCGATCAGTTCATTAGTAATATTGGTCTGACGGGTCCGGTTATAGACCTTGCTCAGACTGTCGATGGTCCGGCCTGCATTGCGCGTAGCGTTATCCATGGCCGTCATACGGGCGCCGTTCTCACCTGCGGCTGTTTCCAGCAGCGAAGCATAGATCTGAACCTGCAGATTTCGCGGAAGAAGCATTGCCAGCAGCGTTGCTTCATCCGGTTCAAATTCGTATTGCGCCGCATCTTCTGCCGGAGCAGAGGCTGCACTGGCCGTAGCCACCACATCATCCACTACCATCGGCACAAGCTGCTGGCAGGCTGGAACCTGCGTCATCGCATTCTGGAACTTGTTAAACACAAGCGTGCAAACGTCGATATCGCCAGCTTCCAGCAGAGCATTCACCTTGTTACCAAGGTCGCTTGCTACAGAAAACGGGACTTCCTTACCGCTAAACCCGATGACCTGATCGACGATCAGGTTCGCATGTTCACGGTTAAAGAAGCTCAGGGCACGACGACCAACCGGCAGCAGCTTGACGGTTTTGCCTTCGGCCTGAAGTTTTTTAATGGTCTGAAGCGTCAACCGGTTCACGTTGGAGTTGAAGCCACCGCACAGGCCACGATCACTGGTGATCGGGACCAGCAGATGAACTTTATCCTGCCCCGTTCCGGCCAGAAGACGCGGTGCACCTTCTTCCCCCTTCGTGGCGGCAGCAAGTTCACCCAGCATCCGCCGCATAGCAGCGGCATACGGACGAGCAGCCTCAGCACTGGCCTGGGCGCGGCGCAATTTTGCGGCCGCGACCATTTTCATCGCGCTGGTGATCTTCCGAGTCGACTTGATACTTCCGATACGAGCGCGGAGTTCCTTGAGGGAAGCCATGGATAAGTCCTGCTCCTCAGCCGCCGAAGTTGCGGTTGAAGGTGGTCAGATATTCGGACAGGCGCGCTTCAGTGTCTTTGGACACCTGGCGATCTTTGCCAATGGTTGCCAGAATATCTTTGCCACCGTTCGGCAGATCAGACAGCAGAGCGTGTTCCCAGGCCACAATTTTATCAACAGCGATACCGTCAATAAAACCACGGGTGCCTGCAAACAGCACAATCACCTGTTCTTCAACCGTCAGCGGAGATGCCTGGGGCTGCTTCAGCAGTTCAACCAGACGAGCACCACGAGCCAGCAGCTTCTGCGTAGCCGGGTCCAGATCGGACGCGAACTGTGAGAAGGCAGCCATTTCACGATACTGAGCCAGTTCCAGCTTAATCTTGCCGGCAACCTGCTTCATCGCCTTGATCTGCGCTGCGGAACCAACACGAGACACGGACCCGCCGACATTCACAGCCGGACGGATACCACGGTAGAACAGATCGGTCTCAAGGAAGATCTGCCCATCCGTGATGGAAATCACGTTGGTCGGGATGTAGGCGGACACGTCACCAGCCTGCGTTTCAATGACCGGCAGAGCCGTCAGAGAACCAGCGCCGTTGACGTCGGACATTTTGGCAGCGCGTTCCAGCAGACGGGAATGCAGATAGAACACATCACCCGGATATGCTTCACGGCCCGGCGGACGACGCAGCAGCAGGGACATCTGACGGTACGCCACAGCCTGCTTGGACAGGTCATCATAGCAGATCAGAGCGTGCATGCCGTTATCACGGAAATACTCACCCATTGCACAGGCAGCATACGGTGCCAGGTACTGCAGGGGAGCCGGATCGGAAGCGGTTGCTGCGACGACGATGGAATACTTCATCGCGCCTTTTTCTTCCAGCAGACGCACAAGCTGTGCAACCGTGGAACGCTTCTGACCAACCGCAACGTAGATGCAGTAAAGGGACTTTTTGTCGTCGCCTTCGTCATTCACGGTCTTCTGAGCAAGGATTGTGTCGGTCAGAATGGTTGTCTTACCCGTCTGACGGTCACCAATCACCAGCTCACGCTGACCGCGCCCGATGGGCACGAGGGCGTCAATGGCTTTAATGCCGGTCTGCATCGGCTCACTGACGGACTGGCGCGGCATAATGCCGGGTGCCTTCACTTCAGCGCGACGCATTTCAACGTTGGCGAGCGGGCCTTTGCCGTCGATCGGGTTACCCAGACCGTCAACAACGCGACCGAGCAGGCCTTTACCTGTGGGGACTTCAACCACAACACCGGAGCGGCTGACAGTGTCGCCTTCACGAATGTTGGTGTCATCACCAAAGATAACGATACCGACGTTATCGCTCTCAAGGTTCAGCGCCATGCCTTTCTGGCCGGAACCCGGGAACTCAACGAGCTCCCCGGCCATCACGTTCTGAAGGCCGAACACACGGGCAATGCCGTCGCCGACAGACAGAACAGTGCCGGTTTCGACAACATCGGATTCTTTGTCGAACGAAGCAATCTGCTGCTTGAGGATATCCGAAATCTCTGCGGGACGGATTTCCATCACGCGGCTCCCTTCATGGCGTAATGCAAACGAAACAGGCGGGTCTGAAGACTGGCGTCATAAAGCTTTGCCCCGACACGGACGACAAGGCCGCCGAGCAGGGAGGAATCTACACGCTCACGAATAGTGATACGGGAATAACCGGCTTCGGCCAGACGAACCTGAAGCTGGGCGCGCTGCGTGGTTGTCAGCGGCTGAGCAGATGTAACATCCGCGACCACTTCACCACGGCGGGCTGAAGCGAGGGCGTCAACTGCCACCATAATCTGCCGCAAAATGGGCAGACGGCGGTTGTCAGCGACGACACCCACAAAATTCCGAAGAGTATGGCAAAAACCCTGTGCGTCCATCACGGCCAGAACAGCCTTGGTGGAAACACGGATATCAAGCCGCCGATCATTCAGAACAGTGCGCAACGGTGCACTTTCATCGATCAGGCGAGCAAGTGCCGCACATTCATCAAGCACTGCATCCAGCTGCTGCTGTTCCGCTGCGAGTTCGTAAAGCGCAGTTGCATAACGGCCTTCAAGACCGTTGGAAGCAAAAGCAACCGATTGTGCTGTCGTTACGCCCGAGGCCACCACTCTTTAGGCTCTTTCCTTCTGTGCGCGCCGGCATTCCACGTCATGACTCCGCCTCTGGCCTTATGATGCCACAAGCATGCGTCGGCGCGGCCTCTAGCATGCTGAAACCTGCCACGCAACCGGCACGCTCTCCCAAAATTCATAAGCACTGCCGGTTTTGCTTTACCCAGAAGCCTGAAAACGCCTCCTCAAGCAAAAAAACCGCTTACGGAAAGGCCTTATCCCACAAATCAAGCACATACGATGCTGCAGCGCGCAGATGCAAAATTTCTACGGAAATTATTCTCAACCCTGCGCCCTGAGAACACCGCGAGCACCACATCAAGCGCCAAGGAAGGCGATCCTTAACGACACATGCGAATCCATAAATGTCATCCCCAGATTTTGTATACGAGACGCATTCAAGCTGATTTCGAATCAAACCGAAGCGCATCTGGCTTCACCTCACCTGAGCTGGCACTCATATTCTGGAAAGCGCAAACACTATGGAATTCATCCGCGAATCTGTCCGGACATTCCGGATTCAGCCAGCGCAGGGAAATATTTTTGATTTTTGGGAAAATTTATTTTGGAGCGGACGGAGGGAATCGAACCCTCCTCGGTAGCTTGGAAGGCTACAGCATTACCACTATGCTACGCCCGCGTTCCTGAGAGGTCTCTTACCCTCAAAACGTCGCACTTCGCAACCCCCTGATAGCAGGACTTTCAGCGCCTTATTTTCGCATTCTGACACGATATCGTTTTCTGCCTCTTGACTTTAGGGCCGCAACATATTTTGTTCCGCCTCCTGCAAGGGCCGCTATGGGTGGTCAGGCTAACGGGTTTCCGTTATACCTGCTTTCCGCGTCGGCTTGTCGCACTGCAGGGGTGTAGCTCAATTGGCTAGAGCGCCGGTCTCCAAAACCGGAGGTTGTGGGTTCGAGACCCTCCACCCCTGCCAGACAACACTGGCTGGAAAGCCCCGCAAACCGTGCGGCGTTTTCTGACAGAAAAATATTCAAGCTGCGCCGTCTGTCCGAGTTCAATCGGGCCGGGCAGCGGAGAGAGGATGGTTCGTGTCGGTCAGTCCCGGTAAGTTTCTGCGTGATGTGCGTGCCGAGGCCGAACGGGTCACATGGCCGTCCCGACGTGCAACTTTCATTACAACAGGTGCGGTTCTTGCCATGGCAGGGCTGGCGTCTGTGTTCTTCTTCGTCGTCGACCAGTTGATTGGTCTCGGCGTTCGTCAATTGTTCGGGCTGGGAGGCTGAGGAAACGACATGGCCAAACGTTGGTACGTGGTCCACGTCTATTCGGGCTTCGAGAAAAAAATCGCCCAGCATATTCGCGAGCAGGCTGCACAGAAGGGTCTTGCCGACCATATTGATGAAATTCTGGTTCCGTCAGAAGAAGTCATAGAAATGCGTCGTGGCCAGAAGATCAATGCCGAGCGTAAATTCTTCCCCGGCTACGTGCTGGTGAAGATGGAAATGACGGATGAGTCCTGGCATCTGGTCAAAGACGCCCCGAAGGTTACGGGCTTCCTTGGCACCAAGAACCGCCCGACCCCCATTTCCGCCGCAGAAGCTGAACGTATCATCAAGCAGGCACAGGAAGGCATCCAGCATCCTCGTTCTGCCGTAACGTTTGAAATTGGCGAGCAGATCCGCGTTGCTGATGGGCCGTTTACGTCCTTCAATGGCGTGATTGAAGAAATTGATGAAGAAAAGGGGCGCCTGAAAGTCAGCGTTTCTATCTTCGGCCGCTCAACTCCGGTCGATCTGGAATACGGGCAGGTTGAAAAACTCTGACCCTGTTCGATCTTTCGGATCTGAAGCGTTTTTAAAAGAGGTGGCCTTGTGCCGCCTCTTTTTTTATGGACATTCCACCGAACTCTATAAGTCATGCCGCGTTTCAGGCAGGACACTCTGGCTGCTCTTCCCATGAGTGCCCGTTACAGAACACTTTGCTGAAATAATTTCAATTTTCTGCACAGAACATAGCTCCGTCTTGAAATTTTCAGGCTTCTCAGCAAAAAAATTTGTTACTTTCACAATAAGAAGAGTAAGGCCTGCACCCTCATGCTGCATCAAACTGGGGGTGCGTTTTTACGTCTCACCATGTTTGAAGGGTTTATAATGGCAAAAGCTTCCACCCCTCACCCCCGGGGTATGTCCCTCCTGAATGACGCCAGTCACAACAAAGGCACAGCCTTTACGGCTGAAGAACGGCGGCAATACGGGCTGGAAGGGCTATTGCCTACCCATGTTGAAAGCCTGGAGCGGCAGGTGGAGCGCATTCATCGGCATCTGGAAGCCAAACCCAGTGACCTTGAGCGTTATATTTACCTGAGCGGCCTGCGGGATCAGAACGAGACCCTGTTTTATCGGGTTCTGATGTCCAACCCAGCCAAATTTGTGCCTATTATTTACGCACCAACGCTTGCGGCTGTCTGCCAGCAATTCAGCCACATCTACCGTCGTCCCCGCGGCATGTATATCAGTCTGGAAATGAAGGGCCGGATAGAAGAGGTGTTGCGCAACTGGCCGAGGGACAATGTACGCGTAATTTGCGTGACCACGGGTGGCCGGATTCTGGGCCTTGGCGACATCGGTGTGAACGGTATGGGTATCCCTATCGGGAAGCTGCATCTCTACACGGCCTGCGGGGCTGTGCCGCCTGAACCGCTGCTGCCCATCCAGCTTGATATCGGCACAACCAACAGCGCACTGCGCGCAGACCCGCTTTATCTGGGCCTGCGGCGTGAACCACCCACGCAAGACGTGCTGGACGAATTTGTGGAAGAGTTTGTTCAGGCTGTGCAGACCGTTTTCCCGCACTGCTGCCTGCATTTTGAGGACTGGAAAGGCACGGATGCCATCCGGTATCTGGAAAAATATTATCCGCGCGTCCGCTGCTATAACGATGACATTCAGGGCACCGCTGCCGTTACCCTCGCCGGGTTGATTACAGCACTGCGTATCAAGAATGAACCGCTGACAGAACAGCGCGTGCTTTTCCTTGGGGCAGGCTCTTCCGGCTTGGGCATTGCCAACATGCTGGTCACGGCCATGCAGAAGGAAGGTTTGTCAGAGCAGGACGCCGTCTCTCGCATGACGTTGATGGATGTGGATGGCCTGCTCGAAAAATCCCGCACCGATCTTTCTCCACAGCAAGCCCGTTATGCCAAAGACATGCCACCGTCACGGGACTTGCTGGCCATGATCAAGGCCGTTAAGCCAACCATTCTGATTGGGGTTTCCACCTCTGGCGGTGCCTTCACACAGGAAGTCGTGGAAGAAATGGCCGCACTAAATGAGCGGCCGATCATCTTCGCCCTTTCCCTACCCTCTAAAAATTCGGAATGTACGGCGGAGCAGGCGTATACGTGGTCAGAAGGTCGGGCGCTGTTTGCCGCAGGGCTGCAATATCCCGCCTTCACCCTGCACGACAAAACCTTCTACCCCGGTCAGGCCAATAATTTTTACATCTTCCCAGCTCTGGGGCTGGCGGTTTACGCAACCTGCCCGGATCTGATTACCGATGACATGGTGATTAAAGCTGCCAAGGCGCTGGCTGATCAGGTTGATCCGGCGGCTCAGGAACGAGGACGTTTGTTCCCGCCACAGAGCGAGATTCTGGAAGTCTCCATCACCTCTGCCACGCGCATTGCCGAATTCATTTTTGATGAGGGTGCGGCCACCGTGGAGCGCCCGCAGGATATTCGGGCATGGATTGAAAGCCTGACATATACCCCGCGCTACGAAGACTAAGTCAGCACCAGACAGACAAAAAGGCCGACTCTCCTGTGCACAAGAGGGTCGGCCTTTTTCTTTTTTAAACGATAACGTCAGGATATGAGAAAACGTCTCACCTGCTATTCGTTTTTAAAGATCACAAACACGTATTAACGAAGCGTTCACGCTTTAAACCCAAAAACGCGGCCATAGAACGCCAGTTCTTCCTCCAGAGCCTTCTGAATGGTCGCTTCCTGACGGAACCCATGCCCCTCACCGGGGAATTCATGCAGGGTGCAAGGTGAGCCTGCGGCCTCCAGCGCTTTAGCCATGGCATGCGCCTGACCGGGCGGCACGACTTTGTCCTCCGACCCCTGCAAAAGCAGCACCGAAGCCTTGATATTATGCGCCACAGAAAGCGGTGAGCGCGCCAGATACACCGCTTCCGCCTCCGGCCACGGGCCGATCAGCCCATCCAGATAGCGGGCTTCAAATTTATGCGTCTCCTGCGCCAGCGCCCGAAGGTCTGTCACGCCATACAGGCTGACACCTGCGGCAAACAGATCCGATTCCGCCAGGGCCACCAGCACCGTCATGCCTCCGGCACTGGACCCGCGAATGGCAAGGCGCTTCGGGTCCACGCGCCCCGTGGCGACCATATGCTGGCAGGCGGCAATGCAATCCGCCACATCCACCACACCCCATGCGCCATTCAGTCGCTCACGCCATGCGCGCCCGAATCCGGTGGAACCACCATAATTTACGTCCAGAACCGCGAACCCGCGTGAGGTCCACCACTGCACCTTGAAGGAAAATCCTTCCTGCGCACGGGCTGTCGGGCCGCCATGCACCTGCACAATCATGGGGGGCAAAGTCCCTTCCGGCACACAGGCCCGGCTGTTGGCTGGCGGGTAAAACAACGCATGGCCCAGAACCCCGTCCTGCCCTGCTACCGGAAAGCGGATAGTTTCTGCGCGAGAGATATCTGCCGGGGCGAGATCCAGCGTCGCGGCGCGTTGCAGAACCTGCTCCACCCCTTGTGTCATAGTGCCAACCACCACGGCAGGCAGGGCCTGATCCGGCACTTCCAGCCAGGCAAAGCGACCATCTGCCAGCGGCACGGGGCACTGGTCCGGGTGTGCGGCAAATGCCAGAGCCTGCCCCTGCGCCGTCTGGTGCAGGCACGCTGTGCGGCCATCGCGCACCGCAAGCACCAGACAACCGCCATCCGGCAGAGGCTGGTAGCTGCGCTGGCCAAACACCCATGCGGGCTGACCAATCTCACCCTCCGGCATGGCACAGGGTTTCAGGGCAGGCGGAGTTTGCTCAAACTGCACACCCCACACTGTCCAGCAGCCGGAACGATCGGAAATAG
>NZ_CALLXM010000203.1 GCF_937875265.1 uncultured Acetobacter sp.
CACGTGCGCAAAGCCGTGCGGGAGCAGGACACAGCGCAGGCGGCTCTAAACGCTCGCGCCACGCGTCTGACGGTCACATTGCAGCCGGAAGGCGAAGGCCGTGTGCTGCTGGATGGCGCAGCCTGCCCGCAAGGTGAGATGATTCTGACCCGCTCTGCGGATCTGCTGGTGGAGGGCATTGGGCAGTTCCGCATTACACCGGCTGTGAAGGATCATGATGAGGCACGGGAGGCTGCGGAAGCTGCCCGGCAACAGCTGGAGACGGTCCTGCGCTCTGCCGGATGCCAGAGTGCGGATGACGCCGAGCATCAGTTTGAAGAGCGGCGGCAGGCAGAAACACGGATGGCGGAAGCGCGTGCGGCCTTTGTGGCGTCTCTCCCCACTGCGCAGGATGAGCGCGATGCAACGTTGTTCGAGGCTCTGGCAACATTGCGTCAGGCCCTGAGTGACCGTGCTGCAACTCTGGCACGGGAGCAGGCTGCCTTTGAGCGTGACCATCAGCCTGGCCTTGCCGGTGCAGCCAACGGAGTTTCAGCCGAAACTGCAGCAGAGACGCCCGACGTCGCGAAGACGGAAAACGGGCAGGCTGGTGAGGTGGAAGCCGTTTTGCAGGCTATGCAGCAGCAGGCCCGGCATGCGGAAGAGAATGCCGCACAGGCAGCAGAAGAAGCCCGTGATACTGAACGCACCGAACAAGCCGCTTATAGCGCTGCGCAAACTCTTCAGGACAAAGCTGATGCAGCTCTGAAGCAAAAGCAGGCCGCACTGGATCAGACTGGGCGTGAACTGGCGGTGAGTGCTGCGCGGGAGAGTGATGACGCTCTGGCCGCACGGGCGGCAGAAGCCACACAGGCGCAGGCTCAGGCGGAAGCGCATCTGCTGGCATTAAAAGCTGGCCGGGAGAATGAGCAAACGCTTTCTGGTGTTGAAGCGCGCATTACCCGGCGGGAGCAGGGGCAGGAAAATGCCCGCGCTTCCATTATCCGGTTGCGCGAAGAAATCAGAGAACGCGAAACTCGTGTGCGTGGTGCGGAAGGAGACGGGCTAGATGAAAAGATTGCCGAGGCCGGACGTACAGCAGCCCGTCTCAAACTGGATTGTGAAGGTTATGAGCGGGAGCGTGCTGCACTCGCTTTGCTGGACCAGACCCTGACGGATGCGGAAAGAACGCAGACGGAGCGCTACCTCGCCCCGTTGGTAAGGACCATACAGCCCGCATTTTCTGCCGTATTCCCCGGTGCTGCGCCGGTCATGGATACCGGGTTTGGCCTTTCCGGCCTGACGCGACGGACGACGGAAGAGTTTGGAAAATTGTCAGATGGCACGCGCGAGCAGATTGCCGTTCTGGTGCGTCTGGGCTTTGCGGAATTGCTCCACGCGCGCCAGTCTCCAGCTATTCTAGTGCTGGATGATGCTCTGAGTTTTTCAGATTCGCAGCGGCTGGAACTGATGTTCGATGTGCTGGCAGATGCCGCCACCCGCTTCCAGATACTTGTGCTGACCTGCCACGCGGAGGTCTTTGCCAGACTAGGCGGCAGGGCTCTCACCCTGCGGCCCATTCCACATATTACATAACGACGTTGAACTGAAGGGCCATAACGGCGGCGTCATGGAACGTTGTCGTGGCGCCGGGGCGGTTGATGTACTGGAAGTCGGGCTGAAGGGTCAGACCGTTTGCAACATGGGCGTTGTAAAACAGTTCATAGATGTTTTCGTGTGACTGCACGCCCCATGTCTGTCCCCACTGATTGGACTGAAAAGCTTGCCCGGCAATAATGGAGGCTTCCTGCTGGAGAGCCACCGTGCGGCTCATTTGCAGCCACTGATACATCATACCAATACTATCGTTGGGCCTGCCCCACGGTTTGCCTGTTTCCAGTAGGCCACCCCACAAATGGTGGGACATGGCAGTGGTCTTGCCGTCCGTCCACATATAGCCACCCATGGCAATCAGGCCGTTTGTGGGGCCTTCCCCATTACGGACCAGCATCTGATCCGCCTGTACCCACGCGCTGGCGCGACCGGCATGGTAGCGGGCGGGCTGACCCGTCTGTACCCAGGGATTGCCGTTGATATCTTCATACAGGTCTTTGTATTTGGAGTTATCATAACTGTAGCCAGCCTTGTAATGGCCAACCAGATGATGCTTGCCAAAAGAGGGAAGCCAGCCAACTTCAACCGGAGTGGAAAATTTACCAAGGCCGTCCTGGGCCCAGGCCCAGCCAGAAATTCCGCCGTTAAAGGCATGGGGAGAAACAGCAAATAGCCCGGCCATAATATAGGTGCTGTTGGTGGGCATGACCCGGGCCACAGCACCAAGGTTGCCTGATGGCCAGTCACGGTTGCCTTCCGTGTATTTGTTCGGAGCCGGGTTACCGCACACAGCCACGTTCATATACATACAGAACAGCGGGGATGCGGCGAAGAAGCTGCCAACAGGAATCCAGCCCGCGCTGATATCGACATGGTTGTTTAGAAAACCATGCTCACCATACAAATAAACAAGATGAGCCACCACGTTGCCTCGTGCTCCATAAATCTGCTGCACGCCGCCAATGGAATCCCCGATGTACTGGGTGCTCAGGTTCTGCCCGTGCCCGTTCACCACCATCATATGGGACCAGAAGCCTTTGAGGAGGTTAAGGTCTGTCAGCTTGCCCCAGTCCACATCCAGTTCCACGCCGACCTGCCCGGCATTAGTCACGCCCTGACGCATGCCACCGCGGAAGTTCCCGGCCAGTTCTTCATGCACGTCAGCCAGAATATGAATGCCGTGGTCCAGAAGCCAGGGCTGCGCGCCCCACCAGTCTCCGAAAAAATGGTTTTTCCCATAAGGTGCTGAGAACAGTGGACCGGGATCTTCCACCGGGTTGGCCTCATTATTAGCCTCAAGACTGGGCCACAGGCCTACAGAGCTGTTGCCGCCGGTCAGTAACTGAGCCGATGCTTTTGATGAGAAGACAGGTGTCAGCACGCAGGCAAAGGAGAGCGCGCAAAGGAAGGAGAAGCCTGATGAAAGTTTTGTCATGTTTCTTTTTGTTTTTCTTGTTAGGGCATAAACCGAGTGTATATAGTGTTTCAAAGCGGCACCATAATGTCTAAACTTTTTTTCACTCTCACTGATCTTTCGGCTTTTTGGTGGAATTTTGACGGTGTATCGTTTCAAGTCACTTAAGAGCGTGCGTTGACGCCTGCCGCGTCTGGTGATGAATTCCGCTTATGACAAAAATAGACACAAACCGTCCCTTCCTGCCGGTACGCATTGCGGTAATGACCGTATCGGATTCCCGTACACTCGAGACCGACACATCGGGCCAGGCTCTGGTGTCTCGTCTGGAGCAGGCAGGCCATGTGCTGGCAGGCCGCATTATTGTGCGGGACGATGTCAAACAGATAACGGAACAGCTTAAGAGCTGGATAAAAGATCCTCTGGTTGATGTGGTGATCACAAATGGCGGCACCGGTGTAACCGGCCGGGACGTAACGCCGGAAGCCTTTGACTGTGTGCTTGAAAAGCGCATAGAAGGCTTTGGCGAATTATTCAGAATGCTGTCCTACCGCAAGATCGGCACGTCCACCATTCAGTCCCGCGCGATAGCGGGCGTTGCTGGTGGAACATACCTGTTTGCGCTGCCAGGTTCAACCGGGGCCGTGAAAGACGGCTGGGATGACATTCTTGTGTTCCAGCTCGACAGTCGCCATCGCCCCTGTAACTTTGTGGAGCTCATGCCCCGGCTGCGTGAAGGATTGAAGGAGGATCACCCCCATGACTGAAGATGTCAGACTGCTGATGCTGGCAGGCGATTATGTGGAAGATTACGAGATCATGGTGCCCTATCAGGCCTTGCTGATGGTGGGGTATAAAGTGGATGTGGTCAGCCCCGGCAAAAAAGCCGGAGATAAAGTTCTGACCGCCATTCATGATTTTGAAGGGGCACAGACCTACAGCGAAAAGCCCGGTCATGCCTTTCAGCTCAATGCCACGTTCGATGATATTGATACGGACGACTATATTGGCCTGATTGTTCCTGGTGGTCGTGCGCCGGAGCATCTGCGTATGATTCCGCGCGTTATCGAAATCGTCAAAGCCTTTGCAGATCGCCCTCTGGCGGCCATTTGCCATGGCGCACAGCTGCTTGCGGCAGCAGATATCATCAAGGGCCGTAAGGTGTCTGCTTACCCGGCCTGTCGTCCGGAAGTGGAGATGGCTGGCGCAACTTATGCCGATATTCCGGTGACGGAGTCCGTGACGGATGGTGAACTGGTTACAGCTCCGGCATGGCCTGCCCATCCCGCCTGGCTGTCTCAGTTCCTCACCGTTCTGGGCGCAACAGTGACAATATAGCGGATTGGCAGGTTCCTCCTGTTGTGCATCATAGCGCGCAGTGTTCAACAGGATGGATCTTTTGATGAGACGTCAAACTACTCGTTTTATTTCCGCTGCTTTTTGTCTGGTCTGCGGCATGTTGCCTCTGGCCGCCGGAGCGGAGGAGGCTTCGTCCCTGCCGCCTTCTGATGCGCCAAGCCAACTTCCTGGTGCGCACCCAGAGATCAAACTCCCTGCGATTAATACGCCCGTAAACGTTCAGTCCATCAAGATTTCAGGCAATAAGCAGATCAGCACCGAGGCTCTTATGGCCGTGGTGCCGTTTCACGTTGGAAGCACTGTCACGCAGGCGCAGATCACACAGGGCTTGCAGGACATTATGACGCTGTACCAGCAGAAAAATGTTGGTGGTAACTTTCATCAGAAGCTTGAGCTGGATGGCAAAAAGGTAAAGGTGGGGTGGACCATTGAAGAAACAGGCGGCCCTGCACAATTTGAAAAGCCGCTGGTTCTGCAAAGTATCGGGTTTGACGGTAACCTGTATGTGGCGACGTCCGCTCTGAAAAAGGCCGTGCATCGTCAACCAGGAGAGCGCGTGACGCCAGCCACCGTGCTGGAAGATGAAAAAGCCATTCAGGCTTTGTATGTGAAGAAAAATATCGGTGTGACCATCGTGCCGGAAAGTCGTGCGCCGCATAAAGATGAGCGCGTGACGATGATTTACCACCTGACAGAAAAAGCGAGCGACTGACGGTGCGTAGCCCGGAGTAAGCAGTTCTGATTTAAAGTACAGAACCGTTCATCCGGGCAGTGCTTCCGTTCAGGTATGTCTCTGCCGGGTTGCTTAGTATGCGCTCGCGGCAGGGCGGTTGAGCATGGCCATAAGCTCCCGCCGGGTATCGGAATTTGTGCGGAAGGCGCCCAGCATCTGGCTTGTCACCATGGAAACACCGGGGCGATGCACGCCACGGGTTGTCATGCATTCATGGCTGGATTCAATAATCACAGCAGTGCCGTGGGGCTGCAAGACGTCATTGATGGTATTGGCAATCTGGGCCGTCAGGCGTTCCTGAATCTGCATGCGGCGGGCATAAGCGTCCACCACACGGGCCAGCTTGGAAATACCCACAACGCGCTGGCGCGGCAGATAGGCTACGTGGGCCCGGCCAATAATGGGGGCCAGATGATGCTCGCAATGGCTTTCAAAGCGGATATCTCGCAGCAGCACGATTTCATCATACCCTTCCACTTCAGAAAATGTCCGTTCCAGAAGCGTTCTTGGGTCTGTTTCATAGCCCTGAAAAAACTCTTCATAAGCACGGGTCACGCGGGATGGTGTGTCGTGCAGGCCTTCACGGTTGGGGTCCTCCCCCGCCCATCGCAGCATGGTGCGGACGGCAGCTTCAGCCTCTTCTCGTGTCGGGCGGTCAGTTTTGGGCAGAGGGTCGCTCATGCCATTCTCCTGCATTATGCATGATGATGAAGCGGTAAGGGCTGGTCCGGTTAGTGGATCTGCCGGAACTGAAACGGGCTATCAAGGCTGAACGCCGGAATGGCAATATCGAACCGTTTGCCGGAATTGATATTCCGCATCTGGTATGTTCCACGCATGAAGCCGCCTGCGGTGGTCAGGGATACGCCGGATGTGTAATCAAACCCGTTCTGAGGGCGGATGACCGGTTGTTCTCCAACCACGCCTTCACCATGCACATATTCCGTGTGGCCTGCGCCATCGGTAATCTGCCAGCTTCGCTCCGTCAGCTGAATAGGGGCAACGCCCCCGTTTTCAATGCGAATGCGGTAAACCCAGCAATACATATCCTCATCCGGTTCGGATTGTTCTGGGAGCCAGAACACCTGAACACAGACACGCATATCTCCCGTAACGGCTTCATACATGGGCGCTGAGGCAAAAAGTTCGCTCAGGGCGTCATCATGGTCGGGGGACATGGGCGGTGAGTCCGGCCAGTCGGGCATGGGGTATTCTGCTCCTGCGCAAGAGATAATAAGGCGTGCTTCATACTGCGGGCGTTTGCCCGGCACGTTTGAAAGTCAGGCAACAACCCGCAGGCAGTATCACGAAGCGATCGGATAAGGGAAGCCGCCTGTCTGTTCTGTTCCTGTTGCGGCACAAAAGCAGGCAGGCGGCGTTCAGCATCAGCCTTTGGCGAGGGCCGCCACACCACGGGCAAGATCTTCAATCAGATCAGCACAGTCTTCCAGCCCGACGGAGAAGCGGATAGCTCCATCGGAAATTCCCAGTTTGGCCCGTTCTTCCGCACCAATTTTCATGTGCGTTGTGGTGGCCGGGTGGGTCACGAGTGAGCGTGCATCGCCCAGATTGTTGGAAATAGCGATCAGCTGCAGAGCGTTCATGAACGCGAATGCCCCTTCCTGCCCACCAGCCACTTCAAACGCCACCATAGTGCCGCCACCGGTCATCTGGCGCTGTGCAAGATCATATTGCGGATGATCCTTACGGCCCGGATACCGGACGCTGACAATGCCGGGGGCAGAAGCAAGGTAATCCGCCACGGCTGCGGCATTACGGGTCATGGCATCCACGCGCAGGGCGAGCGTTTCCATGCCTTTGAGCATGACCCATGCATTAAACGGTGAAAGTGCGTTCCCGGTGTTGCGCACGAAGGGCTGGAGCGTTTCCTTGATCCAGTCTTCCTTGCCCAGCACGGCACCGCCCAGAACGCGGCCCTGTCCGTCAATATGCTTGGTACAGGAATACACGACCACATCCGCCCCCAGTTCCAGAGGCTTCTGGTAAAGCGGGGAGGCAAACACGTTATCAACAATCACCAGAGCCCCGGCCTTGTGGGCGCGTTCAGCAATGGCGGACAGGTCTAGCACATCCAGCATGGGGTTGGAGGGGCTTTCCAGCAGCACGGCAGCGGTCGGTTTGCTGAAGGCGTCATCCCATGCGGCAAGGTCTCCGCCATCCACAAAAACAGTTTCCACGCCGTATTGCGGCAGCAGGTTGGCAACAATCCAGTGACAGGAGCCAAACAGCGCGCGAGAGGCCACAACGCGGTCCCCGGCTTTAACCTGAGAGAGAAGGGCGGCAGAAACAGCCCCCATGCCGGTGGATGTGGCCACACAGGCTTCAGCCTCTTCCAGATCAGCCAGCCTGCGCTCCAGAGCCGCAACCGTCGGGTTTGCAAATCGGCTGTACTGGTAGTGAGAGACCTCACCTGTAAAGGTTTTGGCGGCTTGCTCGGCATTTTCGTAAACAAAGCCGGAGGTCAGGAAAAGGGCCTCGCTGGTCTCACCATATTCGGTGCGTTCCACACCCGCATGCAAAAGGCGGGTGGCGGGGCGCCAGCTTTTGGAAGAAGAGGTCTTGCTGTCACTCATAATGAGGTATCCGGTTCTTTCCTGCGGCTTATGGCATGAAGAGAATCACCGGATCTGTGTTTCCGCTTCAGTCATACAGCTCAATGTGACCGTGGAAACCGTGGCGTCGGGATAGCGTCGCCAAAGCCTCTTTAGCGCGTTTATTTTACCTCGCCGCAAGCCGGCCGTACAAATCACGAGGTTTCGGTATCCTTAAGATCCCGGAAGAGTTTTGTTATGCGGAGGAGGGCTATATTCGTCAAGCACCTATCCGCGTCCGTGCAGATGGCTCAGCCATGCACCCGGTTTACCCGTGTTTTAAAGCAGTTCCTGCAACAGCGGTACGAAGGGAATATCAGCGTCCGGCATAGGGTAATCATGCAGGTCTTCAGGCGCGACCCATGCCAGTGTCTGTCCTTCCTTCGCAACAGGCGTCCCGGCCCAGCGGCGGCACAGATAAAGCGGCATCAGCAGATCAAACGCTTTGTAGGCGTGTGAGGCAAAAGTGAACGGGGCGACGCAGGCGCGGGAGACATCCAGCCCAAGTTCCTCTTCCAGTTCTCGCACCAATGCGGCTTCCGGTGTTTCTCCGGGTTCTACTTTTCCACCGGGAAATTCCCAAAGACCCGCCAGACTTTTGCCCTCTGGCCGCTTGGCTAGAAGAATACGTCCCTGCGCATCAATCAGGGCTGCAGCAGACACAAGAACGAGCTTGCGCGGTGCGGGAGCGCCTTCAGGCTGGGTGCTTAAAGGGGTGTCCAGATCATCCCGTGTGGCTTCAAACACCCGCACGGCGTGTTCTTTTCCACGGGCGACAAACATTTGTTTATCCGAGCCAATGGCCCTAAATCCGATACGCTCAAGAACACAGGCTGACGCGGTGTTATCTTCCGCGACCAGACCGCGCAGGCACGCAATATCCAGATTAGCCAGAGCCCAGTGGGCCAGTCGCCCTGCTGCGCGCGTGGCAATGCCACGGCCCCAGTGTGGGCGGCCAACCCAGTAGCCCAGCATTCCGACACGCCCGACCTGCGGTATATTTTGTACACGCAGACCTACGCAGCCCAGAAAAGTGTCATTTTCGTCCAGAATGGCAAAATGGCAGCCTTCTTTGGCCCGATGCATGGAGTGCGTTGCGGCAATCCACTTATCAGCCAGATCCCGCGGGTAGGGGAAGGGCAAGCGGCTGAGCATCCGCACCACTTCCCAGTCATTGACCAGGTTGTGGAGTGCAGGGGCATCATCAGGCAGGAGAGGGCGCAGCCGGTAGGGCGGCGCTTCCAGAACCAGAGACGCGATGTCAGGCATTCACGGTCGGTGCGGGAACACCGCATTCCGCCAGAAGGGCACGTAGAGCGTTGATAACGGGGAAGACTTCCACATTGTGGTCACCGCCCAGCTCACGCCACGCATTCTGCTCCAGTTCCACAATTTCGCGGTCTTCAGCAAAAATCCGTTCGGTAAAGGCCACAAGGAACGGCCATGCCAGTTCCAGAACACCCGGTATCTTGGGGCGCTTGACGGACAGCAGGCCGAAGGTCCGGTTGGTCAGCTCTTCTGCATCCTGGGGGACGTAGACAATCCACAGATCCATCACCGGGTCTTCATCACCCGTCTGGATGCGGAGCGTCTGGTAAGGATATTCCGTACGGATGGTCATGACGTCACGATGCTGGAATTTTTCTGAAGCATCTCGGCGTTCGCCAAAAATCAGAGCTTCGCCCAGCGGCTGTTTGCCGCTGGTACGGGCGAAGGAATAGCGGGCTTCCACCAGACCAGGCTTATGTTCCTGCCCCAGAAAGCGCGGGCGCATCTGGCCCATCTGCTTCATGTGCATGAACTGATGGTTCATATCCATCAGGTTCTCATGCATGAAGCTGTAGTGGCATTTCACTTCCTGCCCGAAGGAGCGGGTTTTGTAGCCAGGGTTTCCAACACGGGCCAGACGCGGAGCAAGCGGCACGGAATCCGCTTTATCCGGGTCTCCGGGGAAGACGAAAATCAGGCCATCCTGCTCACGGCAGGGGAAGGTGCGCACACCGTTGGGAAGCTTGCCTTTGCCCAGATAGGGCACATCAATACACCGGCCAGAGCGGCCATAGGCCCAGCCGTGATAACAGCACTGAACAGACTGACCGCAGACTTTGCCTTTGCTGAGCGGCACCTGCCGGTGCGCACAGCGGTCTTCCAGCGCAAAAATAGCACCTTCTGTCGGGCGGACCAGAGCAATGGGGGTTCCTGCATATCGCGTGCCGATTGTCTTGCCCGGCTTGAGTTCCTTTGACCATGCAACCGGATACCAATAATCCGGATTGGATCGGATGCGCCGCAGATCCGTGGTGCTGTTAGCCGTTCCGGAAGCGGAATTTCCGGTTGGTGCGTCAGTCTGAACGGTCTGGTCCATCTTACCTCGTGTCATAACTCTCGGGGCGGTGTCATCCTGACACTGCCATAGCGAGATGCATGCAACCGTATATCACACAAAGAGGCAAGACGCAGAGGGGCTGGAAAGCCGGATATAGGCTCTTTTATTTGCAAATTATTCGCAAAGTGAAAATCAGACTGCTTTGGGCGTTGGTCTGGGCATAGGTCCTTCACGTTTCAGCCCGTGCCAGGCAATCAGGCTATCACCCAGAAACAAGGCAAGAGCCCCGACAGTGCAGGCAAGTGCCAACCCAAACATGATGACCAGCCAGGTAGCCACTGAAGAATCCCGCACACTGCCCATAAACAGTACAAAAGCGGCCCCACAGGAGGCGGCTCCCCCCAGCCCTCCGGCCAGAATGGCTGCATCGAGCATTAGTGTGCGGCGGTGAAGGCGTATCAGGTGCTTCTCCAGCGTCAGGGTGCGGTCCGCGTCCTCAGTCTCGTTCGTCAGCAGAGCGTTAGCCTGTTCAATATGGTCAGACACACGGGCCAGACGGGTATTGAACAGGTTGAGCAACGTGCCGATGCCCGAGAGCATGAAAACCGGGGTGAGTGCCACCTGAATGATGTGCGCAACACTATCAACCGGCTCAGCAGCGATGCCTGCAAAAACGGGAAAAGCCATAAAGCGGAGTGTCCTTAGCTGCCAGAACGTCAGGAGCGAGCGGAGGATCTAGCGGCCGGAGGCCAGTTCTGCCGTGAGGTCTTCAATGAACTGGAAAGCCACCCGGCCAGAACGGCCGCCACGGGTGATGGCCCACTGGCTGGCGCGGGCTGTCAGATCCTCATCGCTGATGGGAAGGGCGCGTTCTCTCGCATAGGTCCGTACCATGTCAAGAAACACATCCTGCGGGCAGGAATGAAAACCCAGCCACAGGCCAAACCTGTCAGACAGGGAGACCTTTTCCTCCGTTGCTTCAGACGGGTTGATGGCGCTGGCGCGTTCGTTCTCAATCATCTCACGCGGCATCAGGTGCCGACGGTTGGATGTGGCGTAGAACAGAACATTGTCCGGTCGCCCGGCAATGCCGCCATCCAGAACGGACTTCAGGGCCTTGTAGTCCCGGTCTTCCTTTTCAAAGGACAGATCATCACAGAAAATAATGAAGCGGCGCGAACTCTGCCGTAGCATGGCCAGCAGGTCCGGCAGGGTGCTCAGATCTTCCCGCTGAATTTCCACCAGCGCCACCCGGCCCTGACCGGGTACACATGGCTTGCCATCTACCTGATTGATCAGCGCATGCGCGCCTTTGACCAGCGAGGATTTGCCCATGCCGCGTGAGCCCCACAGCATGGCATTGTTGGCGGGCAGCCCGCGCGCGAAATGCTCGGTATTGTCCATCAGCGTCTGGCGTTGCGAGTCCACGCCTTGCAACAGTGCGGCAGGCACATGCGCCACATGGGCCACCGGCAGCAGCCGCCCGCGTTCAGGCAGCCAGACAAAGGCATCGGCTTTTTCCACGCCGTCCAGGCAGGGCGGCGGAGGGGACAGGCGCTCCAGCGCTGAGGCAATACGTTCAAGGACGGAGAGGGGGGCGGTGTCCATCAGGGCAGGATCCATGGTTGTGCCGCCGGTGAACTTCCGGCAGGAAAGGGGGCGATGCGGAGGCTTATCTTCAAGGGATGCTTGACGTGTGAGCCGTGAAAATTATGGTCACGCATCTCAATTACGCAACCAGCCTTTCCGGAAAGCCTGCCATCATGTCCAATTTTCTTATTCCCGCAGCTTATGCCCAGTCCGCCGGTGGCGGTGGGGCTGGCTCGAGTCTGATGTCGTTCCTGCCGTTCATTGGCGTGTTTGTCATCATGTATTTCCTCATGATCCGCCCGCAGCAGCAGAAGCAGAAGCAGCTGCAGAATGAGCTGAAGACGCTGCGCCGTGGGGACCGGATTGTGACGTCTGGCGGCATTATCGGTATCGTGCAGAAGTCTCGTGATGACAGTCAGGAAATTGAAGTGGAAATCGCTCCGAACGTGCGCGTCATGGTTCTGCGTAACACCGTGAGCACGGTGCTAACCAGCACAGCCAAACCTGCGAACGATGTGGCAGACACCAAAAAATAAGCCTGTGTTGCATCAGGCTACGCATTTTTTTTGCGTGCTGTGACAAAAAGCGGGCTATAGGCCCGCTTTTTTATGGCCAGAGGGCTCGGTTAACGAGGCTCGTGCTCGTTTGCCAGATGGGGTTCCGCAGCACTGGGTTCCAAAATCTCTTCGGTGACATCCAGAGCCAGAACTTCGCCCGCCATAATAAGACCGAGCAGCGCCAGAATTTTAAGGCCCAGTATATCATTGCCCTGTGGGTGGCCGTGCAGGATATGAAGCACAAGAGGGGCAAGTGCTGGCAGCGGGAGTAACCAGAACACAGCACGCCAGATCGGGTTCTGAATGCGGGACCGATAGAATGTGGCCAGTTTCCGTTCTTTTTTCATCACAAACCGCAAGAACAGGACGACTGCGGTGCCAACGGCAAGAGATATGAGGGGCATCAGCACAACAGTGGAGGCCACCACATGCCAGTCGCAATACACAAGGCCAAGCAGCGCGACCCCAACCCATGATAAAAAATAAATGGTAAGACCAATAATGGAATAATGCTTCACGATAAGGTCCTCACATATCGTTTTCTACGGCTAGTTACGATTTTACTACAAAACAATACAATGCCGTTATAAAAAAGAAACCGGGTCAATATCCACATCGACCCGCACATGCCGGTCCAGTTTGACCAGCCCGAGCCAGCGGCGGAGAATGGGTTGCACGGCAATGGATTTACGGGTGCGCAGTAGCAAACGCCGCCTGTGCCGCCCACGTAGAATGGCCATAGGGGCCGGGGCTGGTCCCAGAACCTGAATGCCTTCTCCATAAGGGGCTACGCGGCCAAGAGCTGCCGCGGCATCATCAGCGGCAACGCCAGTATCAGCACTGACAATCAATGCCGCCAGCCGCCCGTAAGGTGGCCAGAATCCGGGGCGTCTCTGCTCGGCTTCCTGCGTCATGAACGCATCAAAGTCCCCTGAGAGCAGGGCCCGCATTACCGGATGTTCCGGCGTGTAGCTTTGCAGCAGAACGCGTCCTGGAGTGCTGGCCCGCCCGGCACGCCCCGCGACCTGATGCAGAAGCTGGATGGTGCGCTCGCCCGCCCGCAGATCCCCCCCACCAAGACCAAGATCAGCATCAACAATGCCAACCAGTGTCAGATGCGGAAAATGCCAGCCTTTAGCGACAATCTGCGTGCCGATCACCAGATCCACTTCCCGGCGGGAAATTTTACCAACTGCTTCCGCGGTCGCCGCAGGGCCGCCCAGTGTGTCGCTGGCCATCACCAGAATACGGGCATCGGGGAACAGGTGGCGTGCTTCTTCCGTAATGCGCTCAATACCCGGCCCGATGGGGGTCAGGCTCTGTTCCGCACCGCAGGACGGGCAGGCTTCTGGCATGGGTTCGGTATGGTCGCAAAAATGGCAGGAGAGGATTTTGCGGTTTCGGTGCTCAACCAGCCATGCGGTGCAGTGCGGGCACTCCATTCGGTGCCCGCAGGCCCGGCATAATGTGAGCGGGGCATAACCGCGCCGGTTAAGGAACAGCATGGCCTGTTCCTTGCGCTCAAATGTTGCGGTCAGTTCTTCGGTCAGGGCGGGGGATAGGAACAGCCCGCGTGGCGGGGGATGGTCCCGCATGTCCAGAATGCGGGTTTCAGGCAGTGTGGCCCCACCGTGGCGGGAGGGTAGAACCAGATGCCGGTAGCGTCCGGCGTCCACATTAGCCAGTGATTCCAGGCTGGGCGTGGCCGAGACCAGCGCAATGGGAAAACCCGCCAGCCGTGCGCGCACCACGGCCATATCCCGCGCACTGTAGATGACGCCTTCTTCCTGCTTGAACAGGGCTTCGTGCTCTTCATCGACAATAATCAGGCCAAGGTTTTTAAACGGCAGGAACAGCGCAGACCGCGCGCCCACAACCACGGTGGCACTGCCGTCTGCCGTGCCGTGCCATGTCAGACGGCGGGCGCGTTGGCCAATTTCGGAGTGCCAGATGGCCGGTTGCGTGCCAAAGCGGCGGGTAAAGCGCTCCATCCACTGCGCGGAAAGCGCAATTTCGGGCAGCAGAACCAGCGCCTGTTTGCCCTGCTCCAGGCAGGCGGCAATAGCTTCCAGATAAATTTCGGTTTTGCCTGAGCCCGTCACGCCTTCCAGTAGCGTAACGGAGAAGCTTTCTTCCGCGACAGTCTGCCGTAAAGCCGCAGTGGCTTCAGCCTGTGCACCTTCCAGAACCGGCAGATTATGGAGCGGATCCGGTTGTGCAAAAGGGCGTTCCGGCCCAAGGGCAACAGGGGTCAGGGCACCTGCATCAGCTAGCCCTTTCACCACGCCGGGGCCAACTCCGGCAGCGGTGGCAAGGTCCGTGGTGGTGCGGGCTGTGCCATCGGCCAGCAAGGTCAGCACTTTCTGGCGGGTGGGTGTCAGGCGTAGTCCGTTCGGTTGAGGGGCGGCTGCCAGCCAGCCAGTGGAAGGGGTGGGTACGCCACGCATATGCAGCCGTAGCGTCATGGCCAGCACCATGCCGGGGGTTGAAAGGGTGTAGGCGGCCACCCAGTCAACAAAACGCCGGAGTTCTGCTGTAAGTGGAGGCAATTCCAGTCGTTCCACCACTGGGCGGAGTTTTGCCGCGTCGACTGTACGGGGGGGCGGAGGCGCGAATTCCGGGGGTAGGGAGGACGAGGCATCCCACACCACACCGGTTTGCCTGCGGTGGCCGAGGGGAACTGTCACAATGTCACCGGGCTGCAGAGACATCTCCGCAGGGGCGGCATAATCAAACGGGCCGGGAAACGGCATGGGCAGCAGCACGGAAACCCTCAGGCGTGCAGACCCGGCAGCAGAAGCCGGAGGCCGGGCAGGCTGAGGGAATAAGGAAGGTGCAGACGCCATGGGGTTCTATGTAAGCGGAGGTCCGGTTAAAGAACAGTGCTTGCGAAACCATAAAAATTCTGAACAAGTCAGAAGGCCCTTCAGAGCATGCTGAAGAGTGCGGATCTGTTTGAGGGGTTGCGATGACAGCGGAAGAAGCCGTCCAGAAATTTCTGGAGTGGATGGCGACGGAAAAGCGGGCATCTCCCCTGACTATTGAGGCTTACAGGGCGGATCTGGCGCGTTTTCTTGGCTTTATGGCCGGGCATCTGGATGGCCTGCCAGACATGGCCGGGCTGGCGCGGATCAGCCTGAGAGATTTTCGTGCCTGGCTGGCGCAGGAGCAGGCTCGCTCTGCTGCATCTCGCCAGCGGCAGAGCACACCAGACAGAGCGACCCGAACGCGGGCACGGCGCGTGTCTGCTGTACGTTCCTTTTTTCGCTATCTGGCCCGCAGGCAAGGCGTGGAAAACCCGGCAGTGGCATTGCTGGCGACGCCACGCAGTAAAAAGCCTTTGCCGCGCCCCCTGAGCGTGACGGATGCCAAAGCCGTGCCTGAGGATATTGCCGCATTGGCGCATACTCCCATAGCGCAGCGTCGCGATGGGGCTCTGTTTTTGCTTCTCTATGGGTGCGGGCTGCGCATTTCAGAGGCGCTTAATCTCAATATCTCAGACCTTGGCTCCCTGACCAGCAGCGGTGTGCTGCGCATCAAAGGGAAGGGGAACAAGGAGCGTCTGGTGCCCGTGTTGCCCATGGTGCAGCAGGCGCTGGAGGCATGGCGCAAACAGCATCCGTCTCCGTTGTCAGATGCCCCGCTGTTCCCCGGTGTGCGGGGCGGGCGGCTTCAGGCTGGCGTGGCCCAGAAGGCCATGCGGGAATGGCGTGCACTGGCCGGGCTGCCGGAGCACGTTACGCCGCATGCTTTGCGCCATTCTTTTGCGACGCACCTGATGGAAGGCGGCGCAGATTTGCGCGTCATTCAGGAACTGCTGGGGCATGCCAGCCTCTCCACAACGCAACGATACACACTTGCAGATGAAGCGCGCCTGCTTGATGTGTGGACCCGCGCACATCCGCGTGCGCAAAAAACTGGTCAGCCCACAGAAGGAACACGAGACTGATGACCGAGGCACAGCGCGCCCCATGGCCTGCTATTGAACCCTACGCGGACGGATATCTTGATACCGGGGAAGGGCACGAAATTTACTGGGAAGAATGCGGAAACCCGCATGGTATTCCCGTGGTGTTCCTGCATGGCGGACCCGGCGGCGGGTGCTCCCCCGCGCAACGCCGTCTGTTTGACCCAACACGCTATCGTATTGTGCTGTTTGACCAGCGTGGATGTGGTCGTTCCAGGCCGCATGCCTCTCTGGAGAACAACACCACGTGGCATCTGGTCGCGGATATTGAACGCCTGCGTGTTTTCTTTGGTATTGATAAATGGGCCGTATTTGGCGGCTCCTGGGGCTCCACGCTGGCACTGGCCTATGCCCAGACGCACCCGACCCGTGTAACGGCGCTTATGCTGCGCGGCATCTTCACGCTGCGGAAAGCTGAACTGCTCTGGTATTATCAGGATGGGGCTTCCTGGCTGTTCCCGGATAAGTGGGAGGATTTTCAGGCCCCCATTCCGCAGGCAGAGCGCGGAGACATGATGGCGGCGTATCGCAAGCGACTGGTCTCTGATGATGTTGCCGTCCGGCAGGAGGCCGCTCTGGCATGGAGCCTGTGGGAAGGTCGCACACTGACCTTGCTGCCTGCGCCGGACATTGAAACCCAGCACGAGGACGCAGACTACGCCTTGGCTTTTTCAAGAATTGAAAACCATTACTTCGTGCACGGTGGCTGGCTGGAAGAAGGCCAGTTGATTCGTGATGTTGAGCGTATCCGGCATATTCCAACCGTCATCGCCCAAGGCCGCTATGACATGGCAACGCCTGTGCGCACAGCATGGGATTTGCATAAAGCCTGGCCTGAAGCCGACTTCAAACTGATCAACGCCGCAGGCCATGCGTTGTTTGAACCCGGTATTCTCAGCGCGCTGCTGGATGCCACAGACCGCTTTGCGCGGGAATTAGGCTGACATTATGCGCATATGGGCAATCCGAACGGTTCTTCTGACGGTGCTTTGTGTGGCTGCCAAACCTGTGCTGGTGGCGCAGGCAGAAGGCAGCGCATCAGGGGTTTGCCATCATGAACGGATTGCCCGTGTGCCTTTGCATGACACTCTGGGCTTTCTAAACGTCCCCGTTAAAATCAACAAAAATGCGGCCAGTATGATTGTGGATACCGGGTCGGAAGGCAGCCTGCTTTCCCCCGATGCTGCCGAGCGTTTTGAAGTCCTCCTGGACCCATCCGTTCATACTGTTATGCAGGGCACGGGCGGAGTTGGGCGCATGGTGCCGAATGTTGTTGTGCGTTCACTCACACTCGGCGGACTGGAAACAGGCCCGGTTTCCATGCCGATGGGGGATTTACCGGGTAAACCGATCACGCAGCCACCAGTTGAAGGCTTGGTCGGAGGGGATTTGCTCTCGCACTATGATGTTGAGTTCAATGTCGCGGAGGGCTGGCTGACATTCTGGGCTGTTAAAAATGGCTCTGCGGCCTGTGCCGGACCAGCGGACTGGCATGTGATTTATCGCGCAGTGCCGCTTCAGTCTGCTGGGCGGCGCGTCATTGTTCAGGTTTTGCTGGATGGGATGCCGCTGCGCGCTCTGGTGGATAGCGGTGCACGGTCGCGTATTGTGTCAGACAAGGCTGTTGAAAAACTAGGCGTGACGGCCCGCACGCTTGCGGCTGATCCGGGGGGGCTGACCAGCGGTGTAGACGGGCATCAGCAAGTCTATCACTGGCATCGGTTCCATACGTTCCAGATCGGGCAGGAACAGGAAAAAGCCCCGGTTCTGACCGTGGCACCCATTCATGATTCTGTAGATATGCTGCTGGGGTCAGACTGGTTTGCCGCGCATCGTGTCTGGATTTCGTATCAGACTGGCATGCTGTATGTGATGCCTGCGTTGAAGCGGCGGAATTAAAGGTAGAGCAGCCAAGGAGCTGTTTGGCTTACTGCGTAGAAAACTATTGTGAAAGAAACCGGAGCGCCACAAGGACGCTCCGGATTAGTATCAGCCAGCTTTCAGGTGGGTGTTGCACTGGCTGTAATAGCCACCACCCTTCTGGATCCACTTCAGGCTGCCATTCCCGTTACTGGTTTTGTTGGTGTTGTACTGGTCAAGGCAGGTTTTCATACGGCCTTTACCGGCGCTCAGCTTGGCATATTGCGGTGCAATTGCACTCGGAAAAACAACGCCAGCTGTTGTCACAGCGGCTGCGGCCGGAGCAGCTGTGGTGGTGGCGGTTGGGGCTGTGGCCGGAGTGGCCGGTGTTGTTGCGGCTTCCTTCGGTGCTTCAGCCGGGGTTGCTGCTGCCGGAGCAGTTGTGGTGGCTGGCGCTGCGGCGGCGTCACATTTGGCAACTTTGAACTGCTTGTAGCTCTGGCCATCCAGTGTGCCTGCGGTACGGGCAGCAGCAAAGCTGGCATGGCATTCTTTTGCACTCAGTGCATGAGCAGTCGGAGCGGAAAGGGCGGTGGCACAGCTCAGGGCCAGTGCTGCAAGCGCAAAGCGAGCGGAAGATGTCATAAGGAAAAACCTCATCCAAATACCAGGGCTGGAAGATGCGGCACCATGCCGAAAGGCCCTGACTGTTACTGTCATCATATGATGAATAAATGTGTTTGGAAAAGGGTTATCGCGGCGCAGGTTTATTTGCTTCGTTGCCTGACAGGCGAGGTGACACTTCCCTCTTTGCTATCTGACGAGAGATTTTTTTGTATCGTTTGTCGGGATGGGGGCGCTAACGATACAAAATGCTACCCGAAAGCAAGGACCGTGAAAATCCCATAAAAAAACCCCTTCCTGCACGGCGGCAGAAAGGGGCTGAAACAGACGCAAAAAGAAGCCGGAGAAGCGTTAGTTGATCCGCTCCCCGTGCAGGGACATATCCAGCCCTTCAAGTTCTTCATCTGCGGTTACGCGCAGACCCATGGTCAGATCAATGGCCTTCAGAAGGATGAAGGAGACAATGCCACACCAGAGAATGGTAACGATAACCGCTTCCCCCTGAACCATAAACTGGTGCAGAGAACCCGTAATGCCGGAAGGGTTCGCATCGGTTGCAGAAAGCGGGCCATAGGCAAACAGGCCTGTCAGCAACGCCCCCACAATTCCGCCTACGCCATGCACACCAAAGGCATCCAGACTGTCATCATAGCCCATCATGTGCTTCAGCGACGTCGCACTCCAGTAGCACACGACACCGGTAATCAGGCCGATAATCAGCGCACTGCCCGGCAGTACAAAACCCGCAGCCGGGGTAATGGCGACCAGACCACCGACGGCCCCGGAAATGACGCCAAGCACAGTCGGCTTTCCGCTGCGCATCCATTCAAGCAGCATCCAGGCAACACCGGCACCAGCAGCTGCAATCTGCGTGGCAGCCATGGCCATACCTGCGCGACCATTGGCACCAGCGGCTGAACCAGCATTAAAGCCGAACCAGCCCACCCAGAGCAGAGATGCGCCGATAATCGCGTAAGTCAGGTTAAAGGGGGACATATCATCCTGCCCAAAGCCTTTCCGTCGGCCAAGCACCAGAGCGCAGATAAGCCCGGCAATACCGGCATTGATATGCACAACCGTGCCGCCGGCAAAATCTGCTGTACCTAGTCCGGCCAGCCAGCCGACCGGGCTCCAGACCCAGTGGGCGATAGGCGCATACACCAGCAAGGACCATAAAACGGAGAAGATGCACATGGCGCTGAACTTCATGCGCTCAGCATAAGCACCGGAAATGAGGGCCGGGGTGATAATGGCGAATGTCATCTGGAACATCATGAAGATGCTCTCAGGGATCGTCATCACCGTAGCATTGGGAGAATCCGCGCCAAGCGTGAAGGCGATATCAGACCCGTTATGGATATGCGCACCAATTCCGCTCAGAAACATGCGGGACAGCCCGCCAATCCAGGGCGTTCCGGTTGTAAACGCCAGAGAATACCCTGCGACCATCCAGACAATGGACATGATGCAGCACAGGGCGAAGGACTGCATCAGCGTTGCCAGCACATTCTTCTTGCGCACCATGCCCGCATAAAAGAGCGCCAGACCCGGGATGGTCATCATGAGCACAAAAGCTGTGCTCACCAGCATCCACGCGGTGTCACCGGTATCAATGGCCGGGGCGGCATCGGCAGCATACGCCACAGCACCATCCAAACACATAAAGCCACCGGCTACGATAGGTAACGCTATAAAAAACCGTAAGCTCATAGTTCGTATCCCTTTGAAAGTAAGGTGTTCGGGATCTTTGCAAGAAAGATTTAAGATATAAAAATACTGATAATCACTATTGTAGCAATAGCGGAATGATTATTCCGAAGTAATATTGAGCGATATAAAAAATCATTGGTTGGTATCGTGGCTTCCTGATTTCTGGCACCACGAATGGTGATGCCAGTCGTAAAAGTGTGAACTGCCTGGGATTTGTGGATG
>NZ_CALLXM010000204.1 GCF_937875265.1 uncultured Acetobacter sp.
GGTGCCTTTGCTGCGCATGGTGCGTTTGATGAAAAATCCCGGCGCGTGGACAGCCCCTTCTCCTTCTTTGTCACCTCCAGTGTGCGGGCTGGCCTGTTTGGGGCAGCCCTGGCTGCTGGACTGACCGGCCTGATCTCCCACATCCGTACCAACCGCCGCTAATCAGCCTAAAGGAGCCGGGGCGTTCAGACACGCTTCGCTCCTTTTCTGTGGTTCTGTGTAAGACGATCCCGGTGCTCGGAACGCACACTTTCAGGGTGAGTGGTTTCCGCAGACTAACTTACGCCACACGCGCTGCCGCTATGCCAGATAGAGGCCGCCGAGCGTGCCCAGCCTTGCTGCTGCCACAAAATGCGGGAAAATCCTGCGTCTCACTACAGGAAACGTTGCTTTCGGAAAGCCTGACCAAAAACTGGCAGGCAGACCGCAAGCAGACTTTAGCATGACTCTATTATCTAGCTTTTCCGGCCTTTTAGGGTGAGACTGGCCTTAAAATAGGAGGTTCCCTGCGTGATCCCGTCTTTTCTGCGTCGCTCCCTGCTTGTAGCGACCCTTTGCGGCGTGAGCGCCGCCATGCTCTCTCCCCTTTCCGCTCAGGCTGCCACCACCACTCTGCGGGGCAACGTGACGTATCGGGAACGGATGGCCTTGCCACCCGCAGTTGTGGAAGTCCGCCTGCTGGATACGTCTCAGGCTGATGCCAAAGCACCGGTTCTGGCCAGAACATCAGTGCGCTCTACGCGGCAGGTGCCTATACCCTTCAGCCTACAATTTGACCGAGCTCTGCTAAAGCCGGGCCATACCTATGCGCTGGAAGCCACTATTTTTGTAGAAGGTCGCCCGTGGTTTATCACCACAACCCAGACACCGGTGCCTGAAAAAGCTAAAACTGAGATCATGCTTGTGCTCAACCGAGCTTCAGCAAGCGCTTCCTCCAGCCCCGTCGGCACATGGAAAGCTGAACGGCTGGGGGATACACCTGTAACGGAAGGCAGCAGACCCCCTTTGCTGACCATTGCGGAAGACGGCACCGTTTCCGGTTTTAGCGGCTGCAACCGTGTCCTTAGCAAAGCTACGCTGAATGGAACGCAAATCATATTTGGACCGATGATTACCACGCGCATGGCATGTCTGCCGCAGCTTATGGCAACAGAGCAGCTTTTCCTGAAAAATATGGAAGCAACACGAGGCTGGCATCTGGCCCCAACTGGCGATGTGCTGGCATTGGTCGATGCACAGGACAAGCCGA
Source organism: uncultured Acetobacter sp. (assembly GCF_937875265.1). Taxonomy (GTDB): domain Bacteria; phylum Pseudomonadota; class Alphaproteobacteria; order Acetobacterales; family Acetobacteraceae; genus Acetobacter. Next base: position 1,250 of record NZ_CALLXM010000204.1, read on the forward strand.
CCGTTGTCTTTCGCCGTCAGGCTGCCGAAAACGAGCCCGCCGCAACACCGGCTGCAACCGGCACTCCAGCAGCTGAACCAGCTCCCGCACCAATCACCCCAACACCGCGCTGATGTGTATCCGGAGTGAGCCATTCTGGTTCACTCCCTACTTTAATGATATGATTTCTGTGATAAACTAAAGCGCTGATGAGAGATCGAGTCAGCTGCCCACGGCTTGTATAAGCACGCGAAAAGCTCGTAGTTCAGGCACAAACGCCCCTGCCTCACAGACTTCCCGGCCAGATTTTAATTAAGTTTCCCTCGGCTGACCTTCTGGTCAAGCCGCATCTGCTCATGCAGTTGCAGGCCCCGCACCAGACGTTCCGCATCCTTCGGGGCAAGCACCAGCCCAACCGGGCCATAAGCCGGGTGTTGAAAAGCCAGCAAAGACCCGTCCGTGCGTGCTTCAGGCTGCACAGCCCAGCGCGTGCGGGTAACGGGCGTAAAGGTCGCCCCTTCAATCGGCGGGATTTCATGGTCAGCCATCATGGTCTGACGCAGCCGGCCCAGAACCGTAATCAGGTTGGTCACTTCCTCTACTGAAAGCGGCACTTCTACTGTCGGTTCATCACCCTGCCCCGGCAGAGTCATTTGAACCGTGCTGTTATCTTCAGATAAAGTCAGGTCAATTTTAGAAGACATAAGGCCCACCTTTATTATTCACTTCAACTTTATCAGATTTCCAGCCAAAGCACGTACGGTTCTTTTTTCCGCAGGGGTCAGACCAGTCCGCCACCCCAGACCCACCAGCCGGGCTCCGCCTGTGCAAGACGGGCCGCTGCGGCTTGCGCGCTCTGCACGGAAGGGAACAGGCCAAAGCAGGTCGCACCAGACCCGCTCATACGGGAAAGCAGGCAGCCTGGCAGGTTCCCAATGGCGGAAAGCACTGTTTCCACCGGCGGGCACACTACGCAGGCCGGGGCTTCCAGACTGTTATCCAGCCGGGCAAGGTCTGCCACCATAACGGTAGCATCCGGCCAGCGCGCAGGCAGAGCCGCACGCGGCAGAAACGTGCCGTCCCGCTTGCGGAACACATCCGGGGTAGACACCGCCTGCCCGCAATTCACCAGAACCATTCCGCAATCCGGCAGAGCCGGTGCTGCACTCAACTCTTCGCCAATGCCTTCCATGCGGGCATTCTGGCTGGCCAGACAGACAGGCACGTCGGCGCCCAGCTTTTCTGCTAGCTGCAACAGAGTAGCGTGATCCACCTGCGCCTTCCATGCACGGTTCAACAGGCGCAGAGCCGCCGCAGCGTCTGCCGAACCACCCCCAATGCCAGACGCCACAGGCAGATCCTTCTCCAGCACCAGACGACCACCGCGCACCTGAGCCTCCGGCCCGCACACCGCTTCCAGCGCCGCCGCTGCTTTCATCACCAGATTATCCGGTCCGGCCGCATCCGTCAGCGCGGCACCAAAACGCCCGGCCAGCACCAGATGCAAGGCTTCCGGCCCCGGCTCATACCGCAAGCGGTCCCCCGCTCTGGCAAACACCACCAGACTGTCCAGCAGATGATAGCCATCAGGCCGTTTGCCGGTTACGTGCAGGTAGAGGTTGATTTTGGCTGGAGCAGCCTCGGTCAGGGATGTTGTGGTGGGGTCCATCGTGGCTGATGTCACGGCGTGTGCTTTCCTCCGTTTTGAGCAGGGCCGCTCTCAGCCTGAGGGGCCGCCTGTTGCTGTGTGGCTTTGTTCACCCCGGCTGCTGCGGCACGCGCCAGTGCAGCCCGAATCAGGGTTTCATCTGATGGTTCCGGGTGCAGGCCGAGGGCGACGTTCCACTGATCAACCGCCTCACTCTGCCGCCCGGCACGCCAGTAGGCTTCACCCAGATGGTAATTGACCTCCGGGTCCTCCGGCGTTTGCTGAGCAGCACGTTCCAGCAGCGCAATGCCTCCCGCCAGATCTCCCTGCTCAACCCGCACCCAACCCAGACTGTCCCGAATAGCGGCATCCTGCGGGTCAAGATCAGCCGCCTTGCGCAGCAGGGCTTCAGCCTCGCTCAGATTCTCTTTCCGCTCAGCCATGGAATACCCCAGGAAATTAAGCAGGAGGGGTTCATCCGGAGCAAGCTTCAGCCCCTGTTGCAGGTCCGCTTTAGCATGGGGCCAGTCGCCTGCCTCATGATACGCCACAGCACGCAGGAACAGGAGTGACCAATCCATTGTCTTGCTGGCCGTGGCCAGTGTCACTGCCTGATCATAAGCCGTAATGGCGGCTTTCCAGTCTTTTTGAGCCGATAAAGTATTCCCCAGCGCCCGCACGGCCAACCCCTGTCCCGGCGCATCCTGGGCAAGACGCGTCAGAATAGTGCGGGCTTCATCCAGATGACCGGTTGACCCATCCACCAGCGCCAGCCGGAACGATGCTACGGGATAAAGCGGATCTGTTTGCGGGATACGCAGCAGAGTTTCACGTGCTGCAACCTGATGGCCTTCATCTTCCTGAATTTCTGCCAGCATCAGGCGTGCTTCAGCCAGATGCGGGTCCAGCCCCAGCGCAAACCCCAGCATCAGGCGCGATGCTTCATCAAACTGATGGTCGGACGGGCCGGGCTGCCCATTCCGGCCCTGCTGGCGGCCCTGCTGACGCAGCAGGAAGGCTGTCAGCACATACGCGCGGGCAATACCCCCCTGTGCAGAGGTAACCGGAAACCGGCTGAGAGTTGCCTGCAACTGGGCTCCGGCCAGCCCCAGAACCGGGTCTGCCGCAACCATGCCCCGGATGAGTCCCCGCGCCTTCTCCTGCTGGCCCTGAGACCAGAACCATGCGGCCTGAGAGCGCGTGAGTAAAAGGTCATAGCCCGGAATCATTTTAGCGGCCTGTGCAAACAGGTCTCCCGCACGGGCTGTCTGGCCCGCAGCCTGCGCAATGAGTGCCGCATGCACTGTATAGAATGGCACCAGCACGGACCCCTGAATGTGGGTCAGGGAGGCAATGGCCTCATCCGCATGAGACTGCGCCTGTTGGCACCATGCCTGAAGCAGCGGCATCATGAGGTGGGCCATAGGGTCCGCCCCGGCCTGCTGGTAAAAGCGCGAGGCTTCTATCCAGTCGGCCCGCGTCACGGCATCATTCCCCAGCACCAGCGAGGAAATAATGCTCTGCCCGTCCGGCAGCTTAACGTTCAGGCGGGCCAGAGGCACGGCCTCCGGGTCACCCGCCAGCACGCTACGGATAAAGGCCTGCTTGAGAAGGTCCTGATTTGTAGGGTCTGCCGCCACAGCAGCCCGAAAGGCGCGGGCTGCGTCCAGATCATCCCCATTATGCGTTGCCACTACAGCCGTCAGGAAGGCGCCCGAATCGACGTGACTCCCTGCCTGCGCTGCCCCGCCTGTGGTCTGCGGAGCTGGGGGTGGGGCTTTTTCCGGTGGGGCTGTCTGGCTTGTTTTTACCCCTTCGGCGGCAACGGCAGACGCACAGGGGGTCAGAACCGAAGCAGATAGCAGCAGGAAAACCGTAGGCAGAAGGCGACAAAACAGCATAATGACCCTATCCAGGAGCGGCAGAGGCCCAAACAGGCCATTGGATACGCCTCGTTCCGTCAAAGACTGGGGAGACATGACATGAACGGCGGATACTTCTCTACCCTGCCCGCAGCCAACCACCAAACCAACCCCTTCATCTGCTGGCAGTTTATCTAATGGACGCAGCTCTGTCTCTTCTGCGCCTTTATGAAGAATGGGGCGTTGATACCGTGGTGGGAGACGCGCCGGTTGACCAGCGTCTGGCCCTGCTTGGAAAAATGCGCTTCCCGGGTGAACAACCCGCACTACGCCGGACGCCGGAAGGCCGTCTGGCGGGAACTACGAGCCGCCCGGCTCCGCCCTCAGACGCGTTCTCTGGCCCGTCTCCCGGCCAGAATTCTTCGCCTTTTGAAGACGCCCCCCGCACTCCTGCGCCAGCGGTACAAACTGGCCCGGCCCTGCTGGCACAGACTCTGGCTCAGGCCCAGAATCTGGCCGCTGCTGCCAGCACACCGGAGGCTTTACGGGCAGCTGCGGATGGCTTCTCTGCATGTGCCTTGCGCACAACTGCCATGCACACCCTATTCCCGACCGGCCCGATACAGGCTCCGCTGATGATTATCGGGGAAGCCCCTGATGCGGATGAAGACCGCAGCGGACAGGTCTTCTCCGGTCTGTGCGGAGACCTTCTGGCCCGTATGCTCACCCCACTGGGGCTGGACCGTCAGACCCTGTTGCTGGCCACGGCCCTGCCCTGGCGGCCACCGGGCGGGCGGGCTCCGACTGAGGCCGAACTCCGCCTTTGCCGGCCGTTTCTGGAACGAGCCATTGCTCTGTTTGCCCCGCAGCGCCTGCTGCTCTGCGGGCGGCTTCCGGCCCGGATGCTGCTGGATGCCAAAACACCCATGCCACGCAAAACATGGCGGCCTGCGGCCATAGCCGGTCTGGCCACGCCACTCCCCACTCTTGTGATGCGCCATCCCCTCCAGCTACGGGCCAGCGCCACAGCCCGCAAGGAAATCTGGCAGGACCTGATGCTTGTTGCACAAACGCTACGAGAGAACAGCTGAAGCCAGAACCGGGCCGGAGGAATATCCGGCAGACCCAAGAATAAAACGGGCTCTATTCAGGTCACAATTTCCTTATTGAACACAAGTAGTTCCACCCTGATTGGCCAGCTATTCACAGCGGCGTTTTCCCGTTTCCTGAAACGGGCTCTCTGATTGCTTACAGAGAGTAAACTTGCTTTTTGGCGTAGAACCTCATAGACCCCGCCAGCCATGCGAGCGATAGGACAAATCCCTCATCAAATCGCGGCTAGGGCCTTTATGGCCGGAGCCGCCCTTTTGGCCGGTGCTTCCGTCGCAGCGACGAGAGCCTATGCCAAGCTCCCCGGGACGGGGCAGGACACGCACAGCGAAGAGCTGGCGATGGTCATGCCACGACAGGCGTTTCCGGAAGGGGATGACATTCCCCTCCCAAAGCCGCTCTCCCCGGAAATCAGCACACAGATCAAGTCCATCTTCCGCCTCCAGAGGCAGGGCGCCTTTGCCGACGCCATTACCAGCACAACCCGGCTGACTGATGCCACACTGCTGGGCGATATTGAGGCCGACCGCTATCTGAACCCCTCCTATCATCCGGGTGCTACAGAACTGCGCGCCTGGCTGAAGAAATACGTCTCTTATGCCGATGGCGCTGCCATCTGGGCGCGTCTGGCTGCCCTGCCCCAGCACGGAGGGCCTTTGCCGCCAGCCCCGGTGTCCACCCATCTGGCCCCAGACCATACCGGCATCCCTTCAGACCCTCTGGCACAGGATTTTACCCGGAACCCGCTGCTGGACCGCACCCTGCGGGAACGCGCGGGCTGGGGGCTGAAAGGCGTTCACAGCGCCTTGCATCTGATTACCGCCACACCGGGCATGACCCCTGCTTATGCCGCCCAGCTTCAGGCAGAAACCGCTCAGGCCATGCTGAATGCCGGAGAGACGGATATGGCTCTGGATATCAGCCGCACCGCGGTTGAAGGGTCCAGAAACAAAAACGCTCTGGCTGGATACGTGGCCGGACTGGCCCTGTGGCAGCAGGGGGACTACGAGCAGGCAGCTCCCTTCTTTGAAAAAGCCTCCCACGCTGCAACAGCCACACCAGAAATGCGGGCAGCCTGCGCCTTCTGGGCAGCCCGCACGCATGACAAGCTGGGGCAGGACCATGCCCGCCATACGTGGCTCCAACATGCGGAAGCCTTTCCCACGACGTTCTACGGGCTTCTCGCCACCCGCATCCTGCACCATCAGACAAGCAACCATGACCATCCACGGAAAGTCAGCTTTTCTCCGCTGGAGCCAACCAGCAGTGCTCCCTCTGCTCAGGTTCTGACGGAAATTGATATTGAAGCCGTAGGATCCACTGACATCGGGCGGCGCGTATTCGCCCTGTTGCAGGTTGGGGAGCAGGAGCGTGCGGAAAACACCATCCGCCGGGCATGGCCGGACCTGCATGATGTAACGCTTGCACGGTCCTTCCAGCTGGTGGCCGATGCAGCTGGCCTGCATGACCTCTCAGCAGAAATGTCCGATGCCCTTCAGGCCCATGCAACGGCACAGGGGCCAGAGCGGGAAAATCTGCCTCTCCCGCTGCTTAAACCACGCCACGGCTTTACCATGGACCCGGCGCTGGTTTACGCGCTGACCCGGCTGGAATCGAATTTTGACCCACAGGCCGTCTCAGGGGCCGGGGCGCACGGACTGATGCAAATTCGTCCGCTGACGGCTGATTTTGTAACAAGCCCGCCCAACACTCTGAACCACCGGTTTGAAAACGAGACAAACGCCCTGCATGACCCCAGCCTGAATCTGGAAATCGGGCAGCGCTATGTGCAGTATCTGGCCGACCTGACCCGCCATAATGCTCACACGCCCCTGCGCGGTGGTGACATGATCCGGTTATTGGCCAGCTATAATGCTGGCCCCACGGCACTGGCACGTTGGGAAAAAGCGGCCTCTTCTGCAGATGATCCGTTGCTGTTCATGGAACTAATCCCCAACACGGAAACACGGGATTACGTCCATCGTGCCCTTTCCTACCTGTGGATTTACGCTGGCAGGCTAAAACTGCCGACGCCATCCCTGACGGCACTAGCCCGGAATGAATGGCCGGATTTTGCAGATGAACAGGCACTGGCCCACACCATCAATACGCGGGTTCTGCATTAAGCCGTTTTTAAACACTGAACCCAGATTTTTTCTGCAGGCGCGACACAAGTCGCGCCTTTTTTGTTGTCAAAATGAGGAATCTACCGTCCGACTCCCTTATGCGCCCTTGCTCATCCTATCTAGTTTCATTCATCCAACGTTAATTTTTATGAAGATACGTTAATAATTAGGTAATCTAAAATTCATCTATTCCCAAGCCGTTTGGAATTATGTGACGTTCCCCACGCACTCGACACACATAAGGAGCTAAGTGCATGCGTGAACTTACTTTTTCTGAAACAACTGAAGTATCCGGTGGCCTGGCCAGAAGCCTTGGCGACGCTATTGGCGGCGCGCTCGTCGGCTGCGTTGTTGGAGCCTCTCAAGGCATGATCATCGGCGGCATTCATGGCGGTGATGGCGGCGGGATCTTCGGCTTTGGCGCCATTGGTCAGCTGGTCGGCCTGATTATCCCGACTATGCAAGGAGCCGTTACTGGCACAGTTCTGGGCGCTGCTGAAGGCCTTCAGGGTTCTGAGCCGATCATCATCAACTGGGTTAACCAGCTTGGTGCCGGCACCGTTGGACAGCAGCACAACCACTAAAAAAACGGGTCCGTGTTCTCTCTGCCTTACTGGGTGGAGAGAACATGGGCCTCCCTAAAAAAATAAAAGGGGGGGAATATCATGAGCTCTATCAACTGGAGTGCCGACGTCGATTATCAGCCGAATGGCAGTCTCGTAACAGGCAACCTGAAGCCAAGCCATAACTCTATTCTCTGGCAGAACGGCTCTAACTGGGGCCAGAACGGAACCGGTGGTACGCCTTTCACTCTTTTCCAGCAGATCTCCTTTCCAGCTGGCACAAGCGTGACGGATCTCGGGCAGAAGCTGACCCTGAATGTCTGGGTCAATAACGTCGAGACGACCATGACCATTAGCTACACCGGTCATTTCCTTCCAGCATATCCGCCCAACCAGGGGGATGCCATTGGCTTTACTGTTGTCTCCGTTGATACCAGTCATCCAGGTATTCCTGCTAATCTGAGTAGTCTGGTAAGCAAAGACTTCATTGTCACGACGGGTCAGGCCAGTGTGATTACCGGCGGCAAGCTGATCCCCGAAGTGCCCGATGATGACATCACCTGCTTCCTGGCCGGCGCACGCGTCGAAATGGCAGATGGCAGCTTCAAAGCCATTGAAGACATCACAGTGGGTGAACACGTCAAAACCTTCGCACAGGATGGCTCTGAGTCCGTAGCCCCAGTGACCGCAACGCGCACACGCGATGTGCTGGCAACACACCCGGATCTCTTCCCGGTGGTTATTCAGAAAAACGCGTTTTCTGAAAACGTTCCGGCACAGGACATCGCCCTGACCTCAGAACATTGCCTGTATCTGGAGGGCCGCTTCGTGCCCGTCCGCATGCTGGTCAATGGCCGCTCCATCTTTGTCGATACAACACGCAAGGCCTTCCCCATCTATCATGTGGAAACCGCTGAGCATGCCATTATCAATGTCGGCGGCCTGCGTTCTGAAACTCTGCTGCGCACTGACAAATCTTTCTCCCGCGAAGACAACGTCATCTTCCTCCGTGGCCCCAAATCCTGGGAACACGATGCCGCAGCCCCGCTGACAACAGATCCGGCTTTTATCGAACCTCTGTTCCATGCCCTCGCCGCACGCGCAGAAAAGGCCGGGATTGCCAGTGTGATAGCCCCGCAGGCCACAACGGAAGAGACCGGGCTGCATCTGGTGACCGAGACAGGCCGCATCATCCAGCAGGCCCGTACCCATAACGATGCCGTACTGTTCATGGTGCCGGGCAATGTGCGCACCGTTCGCCTCGTCTCCCGCACAAGCCGCCCCTGTGACACAGTGGGGCCCTTCATCGATGACCGCAGGGAACTCGGCGTGCTGGTTGGCAGTATCAGACTGATTGAGGCTGACGGCGTACGCACCATGACATCCCATCTGACGCAGGCTCGCCTCTCCGGCTGGGCTGTGCAGGATAATCCGGAATGTCGGTGGACCGCAGGCAATGCCGTGCTCGATCTTGGACAGCGCGATGCTGAAACTATCGGCATGCTCTCTCTGCAGATCCTCAACGGCGGACCTTACGCCCTGACAGAAAACGATACCGCAGCATCCGCCGCAACCCACTAACAACTAACACCACCACGGCAGGCTGCCCCCCCCCTGCCTGCCATTCAGGAAAAGCCGCGCACACTCTGCGCGGCTTTTTTCATAATATTTGGAAACCGCTCTTTTAAATAGCCAGGTGATTCGAAAAAATCAAAAACCTTTCTAAAAATCAAACGAGTTTCAAAACTCCTTCTCCATGAAATAGGAAAGTATATTTTTTTATTTTTTATTAATAAATAAATGTTCAATTTACTTCATTAATACCTATTCTTTTATCATTAAAAAAGAAACTTTACTTAAATTCCCTCTTTCAATACCGTTTGCAATTATGTGACATTCACCATGCACTCACACAAAAAGGAGTTAAGTGCATGCGTGACCTTACTTTTTCTGAAACAACTGAAGTATCCGGTGGCCTGGCTAAAAGCTTTGGTGACGCTATCGGCGGCGCTCTGATCGGCTGCGTAGCTGGTGCCTCTGAAGGCATGCTCATCGGCGGCATTCATGGTGGTGATGGCGGCGGAATCTTCGGCATTGGTTCAATTGGCCAGCTGTTCGGTCTCTTCATCCCGACCATTCAGGGCGCAATTGCTGGCACGATTCTTGGTGCCGCTGAAGGCCTGGAAGGCTCTGAGCCAATCGCTATCAACTGGGTCAACCAGATTGGTGCTGGCACAGCCGGTCAACAGAACAACCACTAAATAAAACAGGTCTGTGTTCTCTCTGCCTTACTGGGTGGAGAGAACATGGGCCTCCCTAAAAAAATAAAAGGGGGGGAATATCATGAGCTCTATCAACTGGAGTGCCGACGTCGATTATCAGCCGAATGGCAGTCTCGTAACAGGCAACCTGAAGCCAAGCCATAACTCTATTCTCTGGCAGAACGGCTCTAACTGGGGCCAGAACGGAACCGGTGGTACGCCTTTCACTCTTTTCCAGCAGATCTCCTTTCCAGCTGGCACAAGCGTGACGGATCTCGGGCAGAAGCTGACCCTGAATGTCTGGGTCAATAACGTCGAGACGACCATGACCATTAGCTACACCGGTCATTTCCTTCCAGCATATCCGCCCAACCAGGGGGATGCCATTGGCTTTACTGTTGTCTCCGTTGATACCAGTCATCCAGGTATTCCTGCTAATCTGAGTAGTCTGGTAAGCAAAGACTTCATTGTCACGACGGGTCAGGCCAGTGTGATTACCGGCGGCAAGCTGATCCCCGAAGTGCCCGATGATGACATCACCTGCTTCCTGGCCGGCGCACGCGTCGAAATGGCAGATGGCAGCTTCAAAGCCATTGAAGACATCACAGTGGGTGAACACGTCAAAACCTTCGCACAGGATGGCTCTGAGTCCGTAGCCCCAGTGACCGCAACGCGCACACGCGATGTGCTGGCAACACACCCGGATCTCTTCCCGGTGGTTATTCAGAAAAACGCGTTTTCTGAAAACGTTCCGGCACAGGACATCGCCCTGACCTCAGAACATTGCCTGTATCTGGAGGGCCGCTTCGTGCCCGTCCGCATGCTGGTCAATGGCCGCTCCATCTTTGTCGATACAACACGCAAGGCCTTCCCCATCTATCATGTGGAAACCGCTGAGCATGCCATTATCAATGTCGGCGGCCTGCGTTCTGAAACTCTGCTGCGCACTGACAAATCTTTCTCCCGCGAAGACAACGTCATCTTCCTCCGTGGCCCCAAATCCTGGGAACACGATGCCGCAGCCCCGCTGACAACAGATCCGGCTTTTATCGAACCTCTGTTCCATGCCCTCGCCGCACGCGCAGAAAAGGCCGGGATTGCCAGTGTGATAGCCCCGCAGGCCACAACGGAAGAGACCGGGCTGCATCTGGTGACCGAGACAGGCCGCATCATCCAGCAGGCCCGTACCCATAACGATGCCGTACTGTTCATGGTGCCGGGCAATGTGCGCACCGTTCGCCTCGTCTCCCGCACAAGCCGCCCCTGTGACACAGTGGGGCCCTTCATCGATGACCGCAGGGAACTCGGCGTGCTGGTTGGCAGTATCAGACTGATTGAGGCTGACGGCGTACGCACCATGACATCCCATCTGACGCAGGCTCGCCTCTCCGGCTGGGCTGTGCAGGATAATCCGGAATGTCGGTGGACCGCAGGCAATGCCGTGCTCGATCTTGGACAGCGCGATGCTGAAACTATCGGCATGCTCTCTCTGCAGATCCTCAACGGCGGACCTTACGCCCTGACAGAAAACGATACCGCAGCATCCGCCGCAACCCACTAACAACTAACACCACCACGGCAGGCTGCCCCCCCCCTGCCTGCCGTGGTTTTTCAACGGGGTTCAGCAGGATCGCAAGGCCTGCGCTTCCCGAATAAGGGTGTGGATAAAAGACAGTTTGTTCATTACACCCTGTGTAAGAACAAACGGATAAAAATCAGACAAGCCCATGGAACGGTTCAGGCTGTTAACCGCGTAGGTCAGTGGGAGCCATGCTTGCATGATTTCATCAAAAGAGGCCTCGGTATAAGGGTCTCCATGCTGCGGGGACCATGAAGGCCTGACCCCGGTTAGGGCCGGATTGACTGAGACGCCGTAAGCCCAGGCTGTCTCCAGTGTTGAGACAATATGCAGATAATGCGCCCATGTTTCCGCAAAATCCTCCCAAGGATGAGACGTGGCATAAACACTGACATGGTGCATCTGCCAGTCTTCAGGCCGCGGGCTTTCATAATAGCTTTGCAGCGCCTGCTGATAATCTGCCCTGTCATCCCCGAACACAGAGCGGCAGGCATCCAGCCGCCCGGCATCCCGAACCAGAACATTCCAGTAATAATGCCCGACTTCATGGCGGAAATGCCCCAGAAGCGTGCGGTAATATTCCCCCATTTCCACACGCATCCGCTCACGGCAGGCATCATCCGCCTCACGCAGCGCTATGGTCACGACCCCATTATTATGGCCTGTCATGACTGGAGCTGAACCGTCAGCCGGGTCTTCCAGAAAATCAAATACCAGGCCGCCTTGCGGGTCTTCCTGCCGGGTTTTTATCGGGAGATTCAGGCGGAGAAGCGTGTAAAACAACCTATGCTTGGCCACTTCCAGCTTACGCCAATGTTCCAGATTTTCGGGTTTGTTCAGATTGGGAATCGTGCGGTTGAACCGGCAGGCAAAACAGAAAGACGGGTGCCCGGCCTCATTTGGCGTGGTCATCCAGTTGCACACATCGTGCGCATGGTTGGCGCAATAGACCAGTTCCGCCTGACGGATACGCGGCTCCAGGGGCCGCCACAGGCCTCCCTCCACCGGCTCCAGTGCTGAAAGCACGGACAGACCCGGAAGATATCCAAGCTGATGTTTGCAATGTTCGCAGACTGTATTTTCAAAAAATAGAATCTGCTCGCAGGACTGACAGGTGAAAAGCCTCATACTGATCACTCTCTTGCGTCCGGGATCGTAACGCAAGAAAAACCAGAAAATCAGTCACTATCCGGCACATGCAAACGTTCCGTCTGCATGGACACCTCAAAGGTTGCCTTGCACGGGTCCAGCACACCCGTCACGGGGGCGGCGTGCTCCGGAGCAGGAGTAGCTGCCAGAGGCAGGTGCCCCTGCGCTGCCAGCAAGCCTGACGTAGTATCAAACCCAACCCATCCAGCGCCGGGCAGGAAGGCCTCAGCCCAGGCGTGCAGGTCGCAGGTCAGAACCTCTTCGCCATCTGCATTCTGGCTGGCCTGAATCAGGTATCCTGAGACAAAACGAGCGGCAAAACCCAGATGCCGTAGCAGGGCGATCATCAACCATGCGCTGTCCCGACAGGAGCCGATCCCACGCGTCAGTGTTTCTTCAGGACTCCAGACGCCAGATTCCAGCCGAACCTGATACCCGATCCGTCTGGCCACAGCACGATTAAGCGCGACCAGCATATCAAGCGTATTTTGCGGAGCTTTTTCCACCCAGTCAGTCAGAAAGGCATACAGATGCGGCCCGGCTGCCGATGTTGCGCAATATAGGGCCAACGCAGCGTGATCTTCCTGCACATAAAACTGGCCCTGAGTAGCTGACAGCTCAAACGAAGTCTGGCTGGCAAACATCCCATCATGAGCAGCCTGCTGCTGATACTGAATGCTCTGCGCCCGGTGCTGCGCCGCGTCCTCATGTAACGCTGTCGTAAACCCGGCAGGAGCCGCCCACTGGCGGATAGAAGGTTCCAGCAGGAAATCAAACGGGTTTCGCGGCGTCAGGTCCACCTCAAGGCGGACGATAATATCAAAATGTGTCACACGCTCGGCAAACACGACCTCTGCCACATGATTACCATAGGAATCCTGATGCCAGGTCTGTTTGCAGTCTGTGGGAGCAACCCGCAGAGTATAGGACCGCACAGGGGTTCTGGCTGTACTGGACGGACGAAGCCGAATGGTTTGAGGGCCCAGAAAAACTGGTCGGTCATACCGATATCGGGTCTGGTGGGTTAGCATGACATGCGAACTCATGGCGATACGACCCTGAACACCCTGCTCATGCTAAAACGCCCTGCTGCTCTCCTGCCATATGACCGGAAAAGCCGCTCATGGCGCATGAAAGCGGATACGATATCAGGATTAATCCGTAGCGCACTACCCCCCAGCACCCGATATTACGTTAAAAGAACAAATTTATGTTTTGCGCCTTGGCAAACACCTGAAATCCTGCTGGTCTTAAATGATTAACCGTAACGAAGCGGCATACCAGAGGCACAGCTTTCCGGGCTAGCCGGAGTGCCGGACCTCATATCGGGAGTCAGGGTATGAATGACGCGCCACTCCATCCACCCGTTCAATCGGCTGGCATTTTTGCAGCATATGATGTTCCGGATTTTTTCTGTGAACTCATGAACCGCAAGGATAAGGTGCCTCCCAACCTGCTGGAAATTAAGAAGCGTCTGGCACATTTTGCACTGACAGACCTGCGGCATCGCACAACTGCGGCGGAAGCGCAGCTTTACCGGCTAGGCATTACATTTACAGTCTATTCAGACCGTGAAGCGATAGACCGCGTTCTGCCGTTTGACGCTATCCCGCGCGTTCTGACTGCCGCAGAATGGGAGCATATTGAACGCGGCGTGCAGCAACGTGTTCAGGCTATCAATCTTTTCCTGCACGATATCTACCATGATCGCGCCATTTTGCGGGACGGCATTATTCCGGCAGAACTGGTGCTAAAAAACCCGAATTACTGTGAGGCCATGGTTGGCCTGAACGTGCCCGGCGGCGTGTATGTGCATATTAACGGCACTGACCTTATCCGTGATCAGGAAGGGCGTTTCCTGATTCTGGAAGACAATGCCCGCACCCCATCCGGTGTGTCTTACGTGATAGAAAACCGGCATATGATGCTCAGGCTCATGCCTGATCTGGCAACCGGCATTCCCCTCCGCTCGGTGGACGAATACGGGCTAAAACTGCACCAGAGCCTGTGCGAGGTCTCACCAGAAGGTGTGCTGGACCCGCAGGTCGTTCTACTTTCTCCCGGCATTTATAATTCCGCTTATTTCGAGCATGTTTTTCTGGCCCGCGAGATGGGTGTACCTCTGGTTGAAGGCCGGGATCTGGTGGTGGAGAACCACCGCGTTTTCATGCGAACCGTGGCAGGACTACGGCCCGTTCATGCCATTTATCGCCGTCTGAACGACGAATTTCTGGACCCTCTGGCGTTCAATCCGGAAAGCATGCTGGGTGTACCCGGGCTGGTAGAAGCCTATCGCCGGGGAAATGTGACCATTGCAAACGCGCTGGGCACTGGCGTTGCGGATGACAAAGCCGTTTACGCCTATATGCCGCGCATTATTCGCTATTACCTGAACGAAGAACCCATTTTGGAGAGTGTAAAAACCCATATCTGCGCGGAACCGGAAGGACTGGCTTATACACTGGCTAATATCGACAAGCTGGTGATCAAACCTGTTGGGGAGTCTGGCGGGTATGGCATGCTGATCGGCCCACACGCCACGCAAGCCGAACTGGAAGACTTCCGACGCAGGCTGAGAGAAAACCCAACCAATTACATCAGTCAGCCGGTCATCAATCTGTCTGTCTCCCCCACCCTGTGCCCCAACGGCGTGGAGGCCCGCCATGTGGATTTGCGGCCCTTTGCCCTGACAGGCCGCTCAACCTGGGTGATGCCCGGCGGCCTTTCACGCGTGGCACTGCGCAAAGGGTCGCTAGTGGTAAATTCTTCACAGGGGGGTGGCTCTAAAGATACGTGGGTGCTGGCATCATGACTGAAATTTCCACAGGCCTTTTTCACATGCAGCCGGGACTGAACAATCTGCTCTCCCGTTATGGGGAATGCATGATGTGGCTGGCCCGCTACATGGAGCGCATTGAAAATACTGCCCGCCTTCTGGAAGTCACAGAAAGTTTCGTCCGGGGGCCAGACGGGCAGCCGGGATGGGACACCATTCTGCAGATCCATTCTGATGAAGACTTTTTTTACACACGTCACAAGACCATCACGGAACAGGATGTCATCGCATTTTATGTGACGGAAAAAGAAAACCCGAACTCCATTAAGGCCATGGCCCATGCTGCACGAGAAAATGCGCGCGCCGTCCGTCCGTTAATCTCAACGGAAATGTGGATGCAGCTCAATGTTTTTACACGATGGGTACTGGACCTTCATCCTTCCGATATCCGCAAGAATAGTCTTTCCGGCCTGTGCAGCCGCCTGAAGCAGGAATGTCAGACCCATTATGGCATTACAGAAGGCACCCTGTACCGGGATCAGGCATGGCTGTTTTATCTGCTGGGCAAACATCTGGAGCGCAGCAACCAGATTACCCAGCTTATTGATATCCGCTATCACACCCTGCTGCCAGGCTATGATGAAGTGGGGTCTGACATTGATATTACGCAGTGGGCGTCCATTCTGCGGTCCGCTGCTGCGTATCATGCGTTCAGGCGCTTGCAGCCCGTTACGACAACACCCGCTAATGTCGTGGGATTTTTACTGAAGAACGATGCCTTCCCGCGCTCCCTGACCACAAGCCTGCGTCTGCTGGACAGCACATTGAGCACTATTGCTGGCCACGGCAGCCTGCGCCGCCTGTGTGCTCCCATTCAAGAGCGCGTGGCGGAGCTACGTGTCACGCTTGCGGAGCAGACAGTAGACGACATTATTATCCGCGGGCTGCACGAGTATATGGACTGGATTCAAATTCAGATTTCATTGGTGCAGGATGAAACGGCACACGCATTCTGGCCCACAATACCCCACAACAGCACCCCACCGGCAGAAGTCGCACAATAGCATGTGAGCGCTGCCGCACGTCATTCACACAGAAAAACGACCTGAACAGAGTTTCTGTTCAGGTCGTTTCTTTTTCAGTTTTCTGCCAGAACCTGACGACTGGCCCGTACGCGGGAGACGCGGCGGCCTTCCATTTCAAGCACTTCAAACAACCAGCCGGAATAAACCACTTTGTCCCCCAAGGCAGGTACACGCCGGAGCAAAGCCAGAATCAGACCACCCAGCGTGTGGTAACTTCCCTCATCCGGCAAATTCCGCAGGCCAAGACGATCTTTTACTTCATCCGCAGAATCTGTGCCGTCCATTAGCAGGACATCATCCTGTGTTGACGCGTGATGCGCACTGGTGGACTGAGAGGAATCATGCCGTCCCTCACCCACAATGGCGTCAAACAGATCAGATGCCGTCACAACCCCTTCAAAAGAGCCGTATTCATCAAACACAAACGCCATCCCGAGTGAAATGCTGCGCATGCGCTCCAGCATATCCAGCGCTGAAATGCTGTCCGGCACCACCACCATGGCCCGCAGCCCGGCTTCTATAGAAACAGGCATGCCATCCAGCATGCGGTCCAGCATGTCTTTAGCCAGCACCACGCCCACCGGGTTATCCACGCCGCCTTCACACACTACCAGACGCGCATAAGTTGTCTGCTTGAGCGCCTTGATCAGCGCATCACGCCCTGCATGGCGGTCAATCCAGTAGAGTTCGTTACGCGGGGTCATGATGGCGCGCACCGGCCTGTCTGCCAGACGCAGCAGACGCTCGATCATGGTGCGCTCTTCATGCTCCAGCACACCGGAGCGGGCCCCTTCTGCAATATACGCTTTCAGCTCTTCTTCCGTCAGCGTCTGGCTCACGGCATCCCCTGCACCCATCAGCTTGAGCACGATATTGGAAGACTGACGCAGGACCCACACCACCGGGCGCGTGGCATGCGCCAGAATTTCCAGCGTTAAAGCCAGACGGGCTGCTACTTTTTCCGGCTCACGCAGCGCCAGCTGTTTGGGCACCAGTTCCCCCAGCACCAGCATAAGTGCAGTAATGGCAATAACCACCAGCACCATGGAAACCTGAGCCGCCACAGGCCGCAGGAAATCAATCTGTTCCAGCATGGGGGTGAGATGTGCCTCAACCTGCACACCGCCAAACGTCCCTTCCAGAATGGACACCAGCGTCATGCCCACCTGCACAGTTGGCAGGAAAATCTGCGGATCTTCTGCCAGACGCATGGCACGATCTGCCCCGCGCACGCCCTGCTCCCGCAAAATAGCCAGACGCGGCATTCTGACCGAAATCAGAGCCAGTTCTCCCATGGCAAAAACGGCGTTCAGAATAACCAGCAGAAAAATAATCAGAATGGAAATAGTCATTGAATGCGGTGGCCCTGCGTGACGAAGGAGAGAGGGACGATACGGGATGACGGCCCCTGTGGCCAGTATGGGTTGCCTGAGTCTGGCAGATCTCATCCTTATGCGGAAAACGGAGTTCCGCACGCGCTCTCATGCGGAAGGCGTATACCTGCCAGAGAGACAAATCAGGCAAAAATCGACCTTATCCCGTAACCTACCTACATAAAAAAAGAGCGGCCCCTTTGCAGGAACCGCTCTTTTAATGGAGTCGCGAACTGAAAAAGTGATCAGTCTGCTGCAGTCGCTTCCACCGGAGTTGCTGCTTTAGCATCTGCGTTCGCGGCGTCCGTGCGAATTACCTTCACGCGCGGTGCCTTAGCAGGCTTGCGGGCAGCAATTTCTTCCATCTGCTCTTCCACCTGCTTGGAGAAGACGTACTGAGCAGGCCGCTGGTTAGCGAGGGAGATTTCCGGCGCCATCGGCTTTTCAGTTTCCGGCCCGAACAGAGCGACTTTTGCAATGTGCCAGGGGCGACGCACAGCATCCATCACAGCGGTAGATTCGTAACCGGAATGCACCATGCAGTCGGCGCATTTTTCATAGTTTCCGGTGCCGTAATCATCCCACTTGGTGTCTTCCATCAGCTCATTGAAAGACTTGGCATAACCTTCACCCAGCAGATAGCACGGACGCTGCCAGCCAAAAACATTACGCAGGGGCTTGCCCCAGGGGGTGCAATGATACTGCTCATTCCCTGCCAGGAAGTTCAGGAACAGCGGGGACTGCGTAAACCGCCATTTCTTGCCTTTGCCCAGACGGAAGACATCACGGAACAGCTGTTTGGTTTTCTGGCGGTTAAGGAAGTGTGCCTGATCAGGCGCACGTTCATACGCATAACCCGGTGCCGTCATGATCCCGTCCACACCCATCGCCATCACTTCATCAAAGAAGGACGCAATGCGTTTGGGGTCTGCACCATCAAACAGGGTGCAGTTGATGGACAGACGGAAACCGCGTGCCTTGGCCTTTTTAATGGCTGCAACAGCGCGCTCATACACCCCGTCCTGACAGACGGAGGAGTCATGCATGGATTTATCGCCATCCAGATGCACATCCCATGAGAAGAACGGAGAGGGTTCATACTCATCCATCTTCTTTTCAAGCAGAAGGGCGTTTGTGCACAGATAGACGTATTTTTTCCGGGCGATCAGGCCACGGACAATCTCCGGCATTTCCTTGTGCAGCAGGGGCTCACCCCCGGCCACGGCAATGACGGGTGCGCCCGCTTCCGCATCCGCATCCAGGCATTCCTGAACGGTCATGCGCTGGTTGAGAATGGCCGCAGGATAATCAATCTTACCACATCCGGCACATGCCAGATTGCAGCGAAAAAGCGGTTCAAGCATCAGAACCAGTGGGTAACGCTTGCGCCCGGTGATGTGCTGTTTGACGACATAACTGCCGACCCTGACGGCCTGCATTATAGGTACGGCCATAAACCCCCGCTCCGGCGCATTTCATACGCCTGCATCATAACTGAGTGAGACTATTCATAATCTGTCAAAACGTAGCCATGCCGGACA
The DNA here is from genome assembly GCF_937875265.1 of uncultured Acetobacter sp. Classification (GTDB taxonomy): domain Bacteria; phylum Pseudomonadota; class Alphaproteobacteria; order Acetobacterales; family Acetobacteraceae; genus Acetobacter. The sequence goes on from NZ_CALLXM010000204.1 coordinate 20,302, forward strand.
CCGGCACCTGCTCACCTTTGTCACGGCCACCGCAGGAACGGCGCACACAGCCACGTATGGAACTGTTCGCCTGCATATAGGTTGGCTCGTTTGTCAAGCTCAAGCCTTTTTCAAAGCGTGTGATAAAAAAGACACAATATGGAGTTACTTTTAATTGTAGACTTGCCTTCTGACCTGAAACACTAAACCAAAATGCGCACATCGCGATGTGCGAAAATACTTTGCGCGACGTTAAGACACACTCAAGGCAACGAAATACCGCCCCATAACCTCAGGACGGCATTCCGCTTCCCAAAAGAAAGAAGATGGAAACGATCGCATGGATACGTCTCACAACAAAAATGCACAGCCGCCCATCCCCACCCTAGGCCGTTTTCCTGCTCTGGACCGGGTGACCCATCCGTCTGACA
>NZ_CALLXM010000205.1 GCF_937875265.1 uncultured Acetobacter sp.
GAACGGCAGCTTCCCAAGCTGCATACGGGGGTTCGATTCCCCTCATCCGCTCCAACTGTGATTTCCCCAATGAAAACAATGACTTACGAACACAACACGGAAGCGACTAATACCGTGTTGGTAGTAGTTCAGCGGTAGTCCTTTATGCCCAAGAAGGACGCTGAAATGTTTGGTCTGAAGCAGACAGGTGGGAAGACATGGTCTGCCCGTCTCTCCATCCCCCGTGACCGATGGCAGGACGTGGGTGAAGCCTTCGGGACTAAATCAGGCATCAAGCAAGACCTCGTCATGTCCCTGCAAACACGGGACAAGAATGAAGCCATCCAGCGCCGTGGGGCAGCCTTGGAGGCCCTCCGTTCTCAGGTGAATGAGAAGCTGGCTGAAAGTGGCAAGCCGCCCCTTGAGGGAGACTGGAAGCCTCGCACAGTCACAGAGCGGGCCGTGAATGACGCTCTGTTTGCCAAGCAGCAGATTGAGGATGCCAGCGCGGCTTATTCCCCGGCCAAGAATGCGGACGGGTCTGTGGATGAGTATGTGCCAACCAATGAACAGGAGCATCTGCGCCACGTTCTGACAGAGCAAGCTGAGGATGTTTCTCAGGGGCTGGATGATGCGGAGGGTGCGGAATATCTGGCCACTTTCATGGACACTTTGGACGGCATTGCCACGCCGTTGGGGCCGCTGGTGGACCGTTGGTTGGCATCAGAGAGCAAGCAGGTTTCCAATGGTCTGATAGCCCGTCACAGGCGCGTCCTGAGTATGTTTGGTGAGTTTCTGCACCATGATAGCGATATGGCTGGAAAGCCTGCTCATGGGCAATGTGAAGCCATTCTGAAAGCCTTTCCCGTCCAGAAGGTGGACAAGAGATTGGCACGGCGCTTCCGGGAATGGGTGCAGGAGCGGAAAGCATCCAACACAGTTAATTCCTATCTCTCATCTCTGCGGACCTTCTGGACGTGGGTGGTGGATGCTGGGGAAGCCGAGAGCAACCCGTGGTCAGGAATGTCTGGTGGCCTCAAGAAGCTGGCCAAGAGAGAGGCGAAAGTGAGAGGGGCAAAGCGTCCTTTCACAGAGGCGGAACTTCTTGCTCTGCTAACAGGTGAGCCAAACAGCCGCCATCTGTCTCAGATGATCCGGGAAGTATTCCGTCTGGGGCTGCTGACAGGGGCGAGGCAGAATGAGCTTTGCAGCCTGACGGTGGACCGTGTGGTGGTGCCAGTGCGTCAGCACGCTCCAAAGCCCGCTGAGGGCGGTTCAGATGGCCCTGAAGAGTTGTGGGGGATCAAGGTGACCGAGGATGTGGGAAAGACAGAGAACGCTGTCAGGACCATTCCACTCCATCCTCTGGTCAGGCCTATCATTGAAAGGCGGCTGGCTGCTGCTCTTGCCACAGGTGAGAAAGACGCTCCCTTGTTCCCTGAATGCCCTCCGGGTGGTGAGGACAACAAACGGGGCTGGACGTTCTCCAAGCACTTCCTGCGTTATCGGAAGGCCGTGCTGGGTGACGATGGCAAGGGCACTGATTTCCACAGCACCAGACGCTGCTTTGCCACGTTCATGGAAACGGCTCTGGCTCATGGGGCAACGGCTTGCACTGCAACGGTGCATGACCGGCTTATCGGCCACACGTCTAGCAGGCTGGCAGCCAACACATATGCGGCAAAACAGTTTGATTGGTCGCTCTATGAAGCTGCCATTCTGGGCATGGTGGACAAAGGGGTGCCCGAGAGCGTCAGGGCTGCTCTGTCAGCCTCAGAAGAGGTTCGTGAGTAGCTCTCGGCCCAGAATAGCTCTGCTGGCTCTTTGCAGGCACGTATAAGCCTTTCCCTGCTCCGTTGCAGGGACCAGCAGGGCGTCATGAAGGGGCAGCACCACACCGCCTTCATTCATATGCTCTGTCATAGCCACTCTCATGATTTTGGCTTCCACGTTGGTCAGGTATTGACCGATTGCCCATGACCTCAATTCGTGCGGAACTGTGGCAGCAACCGCTGGTGGGATGATCTGCTGGAGGTTCTTCAATTCAGGATAGCGCTGGAAGACTGCCTGCATGATCGTGCTGGCATCCACGGCCTTCTGAATGTCCTCTTTGGTCGTGTCAGGCCATTTCTTCACGGCTTTCCCTTTGCCAAAGAACGCCACAAACCAGTGCTTGATAGCTGGTCTCAGAGCATCAGGAAGCCCCGGCAGGCGGTAAGGGTCACCCTCCGGCACAGGGGCACCCAGCAAGGCCAGAGCGATGGACAGGAAGGATGCTGAGACATCCACCTCTTCCACGGGCTGGTCATTGATGCGGATAAGACGACGTTCTTCCTTGCTGATGCCGTTCTGGTAATTGTCAGAGCCAAGGGCATAAATCCGGCCATGGAAATGTTCTGACCCAATGAAGCGGGCTGAGAGGGCAGGAGGGCAGCAGCCGCTGAAATGGAACTGATGCAGACGCTTGCTCAGTTGTTTCATGAACTGCTCCACCTCTCGTAAGCTATCAGGCAGAGGGAGAGTGTCTGTGGCGGAGGGGGGTTTGGATCGGGCTTGTCGTCGGTTGGCCGGGAAGTCTTTCAGGCAAACCAGTGGCACGTCCATCTGCTTGATGGTGGCAGGCTGAACCAGCTTCCAGTCCTGCGTTGCTGAGGTCAGAGAGCATCCACATTCCTGTGCCCATTCCAGCAGCAGTGGAGTGGCTCTGATGCGGGCAGCATTGCCGCTCATGGTGCCCCAGATTGTCTTGAAGTGTTGGCCTGGCACTCTTTCAATTAGTCCGAGTTGCTCCATTGCTCTGGCTTTGTTCCAGAAAGCGTTATGCCTGACGGGTAGCTGACGGTCAGGCTTCCAGAACCACGTTCCTGCGCCCTCATTAACGGCCACCCACTGGCCTTTGAAGCCGGGGCGTATAAGACCACCCAGAATATGCCCAACCTCACTCAGGCGTTTCTGACGACCCTTATCGCGGGTGCTGCTGACAGATGCTGCGGAACGGCTGCCAAGGTGAGGGCGGAGGGCCTCTGACACCATGTCAACCAGAGCATGGGCGGCGGGCGTATTCTGGATGCGGCCCAAGGATAGCGGGCTGGCATCCTGCAAGGCTGCCGGGTCATGTGGATGGGAGGCAGGGCGTTTGTCTGTGTCAGGGTTAAAGTCCGGTAGGATGATGACTGCGTCTGATGTGGCCACATAACGGCTTGTGTCGGTCATGTCCCAAACCTTTCCACTTATACCCCGTAAGGCTTCCTTGGAGGTGACAGCATATGATACCCCCCACCATCTATAATAAGGGAATATAGAGGGATGGTAAGGTTATAAGGGAATAACATGGTTTGAGGTGATGGTGAGGGGAGAGTTATGCAGGCTTCACCATAAGCCAAGCCCGTGGCAGCTAACCTGAAAGCCCGCACAGGGCCTTCCTGTTCCCCTCCGGTATCTCTGTGCCGGAAAGGTCTGGAAGGGGCTGTGCGGGCTTCTGTGAGTCTCTGTGAGGGCTGATTTAGCTCTCTGTGGCTTCGTTAGTTTTCAGGTGGCGGGTAAATCTATCGACTAACCTCATGAGAATGAGGCCACAGGCGCGGCTGAGGCTGAGGACGAAGCGGCCATCATTTCCGTGACTGCAATCACAGCTTCATAACTAGCGATCAGCCGATAGCGTCTCATCTGCTCAGCAGCATCATGACCAAAGACAATCTGCTCTGCGGCGTAGATGCTGGCATCTTCAACATGGAAGTCCAGCAGCCTTTCCACTTCATCCGGGCTGACGTTCAGTTCTTCTGCAATGTCATGTGCGGACATGCCTGAGGCCGCCAGTTCCACGGCTTTGGTTAGCTTGTTCATGGTTGCCGAGTGGATGTGATGTCTGCCTTTGGCAATGCAGTCCTGCATGTTTTCTTTCTGGCTTCCCAAGGCCATGTGGCCAACATTGCAGCAGGCAGGGTTGTCACAGAGGTGGAGAATGACGAAAGGCTTTCCAGTTCTCTGGTCAATCATCGGGACGGGGCCATGAATGGCTTCCCATGCGACCCTGTGGGCATACTTCAGTTTTCCAGCATCTCTGATACCTCCATGCCCGGCTTTGTTGAGCTTGCAGCCCTGAAAGACCTGACAGGGGCCTTGCAGGAAGTCAGGGCTTGGCCGGGCTTTCAGTTTGCTGTGCAGTCTGTCTTCAAGGGTGGGGTTGTGTTTTGTCATGAGAACGATCCTCTTGAGTTGTTAGGGAAACGAGCATTGGCCTGCTGGGTGCAGGTCCAGCAGATGCCTGCTCGGCTTGTGGGTGCGGATAGAGAGAGGCTTTCCCATCTCTTTCATCATTGCCGATCATCACCTTCTTTCTGGTCAGGATGTCAGGCTCTCTGCTGGTGTTCTGTCAGTGTCCGCATACGGCGGTTGCCTGTCAGGCTCTCAGCAGGTGCTGAGGTTCGGACCACAGAGGATGAGATTGAGATGAGAGAGTGAATTATTCTCCTCCTCCATTGTGAGAGAAGCAGAAAGCAGCTTGCCGGGTATCCGCTAGTCAACCGCTGTATGCGGGCATAGCGGCAACCAGCAGTAGGCTTTAGACTCTATATCAATAGTGTATGTTTGAATTGGAGTTTTTGGATAGGTTGAGATAATATCTAGCAAGTTGCCATAATGATATGTCGGTATGCGGCCACGCAATATAGACTACTATTTGCAAGACATTACGAACCAGCAAGGACCATGCAGGCCAAACAGTCCCTCATCTGTGCCTATCGCCACATAACGGCCACAGGAGGCCGCACAGGCCATGCAGGCTCCTTATAGGGCACTGCTAAGCGGAGCTAGCCGCTCCTACCACATAAAAGGCATACGGGCCTCCACGGGCAACTGTGAGGGTCTGCTGGGCATTTTAGGGACCGTAAGGCCGCAATCATCGTGGAACCTCGAACACCACCAGCAACGGGCCTTTAGACCCCCTCTTTGAAGTCGAACCATGAACCATGGATAGAAATTCAGGGACCGGACAAGGGACCACGTGCTGTGTTTGATCGTTCCAATAGGGCTTGGTCTATCGGAACAATGATGCTGGAACACTTTTCTGTTCCACATGGGTTGACTTTCAGTGTTTTGGAACAGCATATGTTCAGGGTCTAAACCCTAGTGGAACAGAATGACCATGAAGATCGGCTACGCACGGACCAGCACCACGGAACAGATTGCCGGACTTGAAGCACAGGTCAGGGACTTGCTGGCTTCCGGGTGCGATAAGGTGTTTGAGGAGCAGGTGAGCGGGGCCAGCACGGACAGGCCACAGCTTGCCGCTGCACTGGACCATATGCGGGCAGGGGATACTTTGGTGGTCATGAAGCCGGACAGGCTTGCACGGTCCACAGCCGACCTTCTGGGCTATGTGGAAACCGTGAAGACCAAGGGCTGCCACCTGATAGTCCAGAGCATGGGCGGGCAGACACTGGATACCAGCAAGGCCACTTCCAAGCTGATGCTGACTATGTTGGCTGCTGTGGCTGAGTTTGAACGTGATCTGATGAAAGAGCGTCAGGCGGAGGGCATCGCCAAAGCCAAGGCAGAGGGGAAGTATCAGGGCAGGAAGCCCACAGCCCGCACTCAGGCCAGTGAAGTCCACAAGCTGCACCAGCAGGGCATCAAGCCAACGGAGATTGCCAAGAAGCTGGGCATGGGCCGGACCAGTGTCTACCGCTGCCTTGGTCTGGTGAACTGAAAAGCAGACTACGCCTTCGGATTTCCGTTGCATTACGGAGCGTTCATCTTTGAAGAAGAAAACAGATTGTCTTGTCTGCTGGGGGCCTTCTGGTTAACCTGCACTCTCTTGACTGCTGCTGGTGCTACCAAATTAGCGTGTTTGTGTTGGTAGTTGTTTTATAGCGGAAAACTGCCGGTTGTGGATGTTTTGAGGGCTTGTTGAATTATTCCCCTCATCCGCTCCAATTTCCCCAAAAAATCAAAGTTTAGACCAAGCACAGCCTGCATTTTTTCTATGCTAAAAAACCAGCTAGGCGCAGGTGCTAAAGGTTTATTGTATCCTGTGCAGTAGGTTTGACAGGGTCAATAAATGCGAGAGTGGCAGCGTAAAAAACTCAGAGTGATGCGAGTGAACAAGATTTTTGTGGCCGCTCTAATGACTTTTTAGGCATCGTTTCGTCCATGGTCAGCAAAGGAAGCAATCATGAAAAGAAAAACTTTTCAGAGTAATGGTCTGACGTTTTCCTATCTGGATACGGAGGGGGAAAAGCCGCTACTGGTGGCGTTGCATGGCCACATGATGGAAGGGGCAACGTTTCTTCCGCTGATGCAGGTTTTGCAGTCTGACTATCGGGTGATTGCGTTGGATCAGCGCGGGCACGGCTATTCAGACCATGCCGCAACCTATACGCGTGACGATTACCTTTCTGACCTTCAGGCGCTTTTGCAAACTGTAGACGTGCAGGCCCCCGTTATTCTGCTTGGGCATTCTCTGGGTGGTGTGAACGCTTACCAGTTTGCGGCCCGACATGCCGGTATGGTGCGCGCTTTGATAATTGAAGACATTGGTGCAACGGTTGAGAGTGACCTCAGTTTCTGTCTTCCATGGTCAGGATTTTTCAAAACGGAAGAGGATCTTGTCACCCGTATCGGAGCAAGAATGGCCCCATATTTTGCCCCGTCTTTTCGGCAGACAGAACAGGGGTGGAAACTGGCGTTTGAACCCGCTGATATGGTGCGCTCCCAGAATTGCCTGAACGGAGACCATTGGCAGGACTGGCTGGCGACATCATGCCCCGCGCTCCTGTTGCATGGGGACCAAAGTCCTGTGCTCTCACGAGCGATGAGCGAAGAAATGGTTGCTCGCCGTGCTAATGTGCACTTGCAAATGTTACCCGGTGGGCATGTTCTGCATCAGGATGATTTTCCGGGATATATTAAGGCTGTAAAAGACTTTCTTGAAATATACTCTGCCAAAGGATTGTGAAAACAGTGCCCCACTCTCCAAAGCGGCAAGATAAATAAGAGAGGCACCGTTTAGGGAACGATACCTCTCGAAAAAGTCCTGATGGTAGCGTGTGTGTTTTACCTCAGGAATGGAATGTTGGTTTTAGCAACATCAATAATCTCATCTCCACGTCCGTTCATCACGGCCTTCAGGGCGTAAAGGCTGAATCCGGTAATCTGGGCTTTTTCAATCTTGGGTGGCAGGGCCAGTTCCTGCGTGTTGGTCACAGCATCCAGCACAGCCGGACCGGGGTGGTTCAGAACCTCTTCTACGGCGGCGGGCAGCTCTGCTGGAGTTTCGGCACGCACCGCATGGATGCCCATGGCACGGGCCATAGCGGCAAAATCTGGGTTTTGCAGGCTCACACCGGTTTCCAGATAGCCTGCGGCCTTCATTTCCATCGCCACAAACCCGAGTGACCCGTTATTCACAATCACCAGTTTAACCGGCAGCTTCTCCTGCGTCAGTGTAATGAGGTCCCCCATCAGCATAGTAAAACCGCCATCTCCGGACAGGCTGATAACCTGCCGATTTGGCTGGGCAACCTGTGCCCCAATGGCCTGAGGCAGGGCATTGGCCATGGAGCCGTGGACAAACGAGCCAATTAACCGCCTGCGTCCGTTCATGGTCAGATACCGGGCGGCCCAGACGGTGGGCGTGCCGACATCGGCGGTAAAAATAGCATCTTCCTTCGTGACCTGATCCACAAGTCGGGTGAGGTATTGCGGGTGAATGGTTTTTTTGCCGTTGCCGCCTGTTGCCAGGTCATCCAGCCCCTGCCGGGCTTTAGCGTAAAGCTCCAGGCTGCGGTCCAGATGGCTGCGGTTCAGGCGCAGGGGCAGGCGGGGCAGCAGGGCGTCCAGTGTGGACGCAACATCCCCCACCAGCCCTAATGCGAGCGGGCAGCGCCGACCTAGTTGTTCTGGCCGGATGTCGATCTGCGCAATCTGGGCGTTATCCGGGTAGAACTGACGATACGGGAAGTCCGTGCCCAGCATCAGTACAACATCCGCGTCCCGCAATGTGTGATAGCCTGATGAGAAACCGATGAGCCCGGTCATGCCCACATCATAAGGGTTATCGTATTCAACATGCTCCTTGCCACCCAGCGCGTGGACAATGGGGGCCTTGAGCGTTTCCGCCAGCTTTAAAAGCTGTGCATGGGCCCCGGCGCAGCCACGCCCGGCCAGAATGGTAATTTTCTTCCCACTGTTCAAAAGTGTGGCCAGAGCGGTCAGGTCTTCCTCTGGCGGTACACTATGCGGCGGTTTGGGCAGAAGGGCGCGCTTTTCAGAAATGGCTGTGGTCACCGCCGTTTTAAGCGCGACGTCTCCGGGAATAACAATAACAGCCACGCCCTGCTGCCCCACAGCGGCGCGAATGGCCAGCTCGACAATGCGAGGGGCCTGTTCAGGTGAGGAAATGGTTTCGCAGTAATGGCTGCACTCGCGGAAGAGGGATTCGGGGCGCGTTTCCTGAAAATAGCCGGTGCCCAGTTCCGTGCTGGGGATTTGCGCTGCAATGGCCAGAACGGGCACGCGGGAGCAGTGCGCATCATATAGCCCGTTGATCAGATGCAGGTTGCCCGGCCCGCAGGACCCGGCGCACACGGCCAGTTTTCCGGTGACATGCGCAGCCCCGGCGGCGGCAAAAGCGGCCACTTCCTCGTGCCGGACATGCACCCAGCGGATTGTCTTATGTTTGAGAAGGCTGTCGGTAATGCCGTTCAGGCTGTCTCCCACTACCCCGTAAATGGCCTCCACACCCGCGGTATCAAGTGTCTGGACAATAACTTCCGCAACATTGGGTTTGGCCATTCTGAGTGGGTCCTTGCTAGTGGGGGAGGAGGCAGGGGAATGCCCATGCAACGAACTTACTGAACGGATCAGGTAGGGAAAAAGTTGGAGGAAAAGAGTGTCACATTTTTGTGACATCCTCGCTGGGCGACTAAATGTGACTTGCATTATGCGCAGTCAATACGGCGACGGCGACCACCCACAGCCGCAGTGATCACGAGTTTGTGTAGTCTGAAAAGGCTGAGGAAATCGGGATTTTTCGTCTGAAAGAGAAAAAAGGGAGCCATTTTTTTTGTTTCGAGTTCGTATAGTATAACTGATGTAATGAACGTTATCATTGTCATTTCAAAACTATATGTTTGGAGAAACGTATTTTTATTCTTTGTTATTTTGGTTTATGATGTGTTAATTGTTGGATGTTCGATAATAATCGCAAAAGCATGCTGTGCTTGAAAATAATATAATATCGTGCAACCCTTATATCGTTATGCATTTATTATAATTTTCTGGTGCAGCCTGCGGTCTGTTCTGTTCAGCCCGAGTGCAGGATAAGCCCTTGTAAAATTCACTAATTTTACAAGGCGACAGGGAACAACCGGGCCTGTTTCAGCGGGTCGGGGCTGCAAACGCAGAGAGCCAGATGCTGGCACCTGCGCAGAGTAAGCCCTTAACGAAAGTTGGAGTGTTAAGGCATGAAACAGAATGTGGCGGCCTGTGACCGCTGCGTGTGTTAGTGCAGCATGCGCAAAGCAGTTCATTCTCTTTTTCTGAGCAGTGCTTGCTTTTGTATGGCTCTTGGTGCGCAAAGTGCGCGAGCAGATACAACGCTGGTTTCCCTACGCGGGCTGACACTGCAAGGCGGGCTTGATATCGGCGGTTCGGCCTTTTTCATCCCTAATGCCAATTTCGGCGCGGGGTCTTATGCTCCGCAGAAATCGGGAGGGTATCGACGCAACAGAAATCCTGTGTATGGCGAACTTTATGGCAAACCCATACTGACAGGCCAGTGGGCGCTGGGGCATGGATTTACCATTATCGGTAAAGCGTCCGCTGTGGGTGCAACCACACTGGGCGACGGTGATGCTGAAGCTGTTTCCCAGACGTCTGGCACACCGCGTTCCGTTTATCTGGAAGAAGCGAATGTGGGCGTGGAAATGCCCCTCAAGCTTTTTGGAAAGCCCAATAAGCTGACAGTTCTGGGAGGGCGGCAGGCTTTTGCTGTTGATGATGGCTTCCTGATTGGCAAAGGCACTTACAGTGCAGGCAGCCGGGGGGCGTGGTGGTATGCACCACGTTTCGCTTTTTCAGGGCCAGGTGTAATCAAACTGGAAGGGAATCCGGTACGCGCTGATGTTTTTATGCTGGAAAGCAATTCCGATAATGACATCGACCACGGGTATGACCGCCCAAAAACCAAGTTTGTCGGGTTTGATGTGACCTGGTTTGTCAACCGCCCCGGCGGACATGGTGAGAGCACGTATGCGGATCGTGCAGCGTTTGTAACGCTCACCTATTTTCATGTGCGGCAGGCGGACACCTCTGCCCATTATGATTATTCCACGCGTGCAGACAGAGAGGGGATGAATGTTGCATCGCTGAGCTGGGGTGGAACACTCTTTCCTATAAAGCAGCTTGGTATTTCAAAGAATTTTACGTTCTACGGGGATTTTGTTTCCGAGCAGAATGGCCACGCAGGCAATGGTTATAAATCTGTTGATGCGTATGGTATGTTTCTGGAGCCCGGTTACAGATTTTCCATGCTGCCCTGGCAGCCGGCATTGTTTTACCGTTACACGCGTTATAGCGGGGCCAGAAATCCGGAAGGCTCCGTGAAGCGGAGTTATGACACGTTCTTCCTGTATGACGGCAAACGCTATACGTATGGTGGTTACTGGCCCGGAGAAATTGTGGGCATGTATATGGCGCCACTTTCTAACCTGGAAGTGCACCAGATCGACCTGACGGCGACACCTCCGGTGCACCTGCTTAACCGGCAGGACAGCCTGAAGCTGGGGCTGCATTATTATGATCTGTCCCTGCTCTATGCCACCGGCGCGGGACTTAAGCCGGGCACCGGGCGGCATATCTCGGATGAACTGGATTTTTCTGCGGAATATACGCTTAACGCAACCACATCAGCCGCACTGGCCGGGGGCGTTGCGTTTTCTGGACCTGCCGGGAAAGCGTTAGCCAGAGCAGGTGTGCCGCAAGACTACGCCATGCCGGGCATTGGTCAGCATGCGGGGATTATCGAAGGATACTTCTTTAAGCATTTTTGAGAGAAATTTCCACATTTCTTCCGAATGAGTAATAATTACTCAGATAACAACAATAAAGGATGCCATGCTTATGACTGATCAGGACAGCACGCTACCTACCACACAGCCTGCGGGTTTACGGAACCGGCATATAGCGATGATTGCTCTGGGCGGAATTATTGGTGCGGGGCTGTTCGTTGGGAGCGGTGCGGCCATTGCAGCAACCGGACCAGCTGTTTTGCTGGCATTTCTGGCTGTAGGCATTCTGGTCATTCTGGTCATGCGCATGCTGGGGGAGATGGTCACAGCCGACCCTGGCCGAGGCTCCTTTGTAGAATATATTCGTGCTGCACATGGTGACAGGCTGGGGTTTACTGCGGGCTGGCTTTACTGGTTTTTTTGGGTTGTGGTGCTGGGGAGTGAGGCCATTGCCGGAGCAATCCTGCTACAGGACTGGATAGGGCTGCCAGTATGGGTGCTCTCCATTGGTCTGATCATACTTCTCAAACTTGTAAATTTTGCAGCGCCACGCGTATTTGGGGAGTGCGAATTCTGGCTCTCCATGGTTAAAGTTATCAGTATTGTAGCGTTTATTGCAGTGTCCTTGCTCTATGCGGCACATGTATTTGGGCCAGGTGTGCCTGTGCGTGAAAACGTGTTGGGCCATGGTGGATTTTTCCCGCACGGTATTGTGGCAGTCCTTTCTATTATTCCCACTATTCTGTTCACCATGATGGGCTCTGAAATCGCTACTGTAGCGGCGGCGGAATCTCCGGAACCCAGTAAGAATGTAGCGCGGGTGACACGTAGCATAGGCACGCGTGTTACACTGTTCTATCTGGCGTCTGTTGCTATGATTCTAATTGTGGTGCCATGGCCTTCCATTATTCCTGGCCGATCTCCGTTTGTAACGGCCATGGATGTTATGGGTGTGCCTGGTGCGGGCCTGTTGATGCGCATTGTGGTGCTGAGTGCAGTGCTCTCCTGCCTGAATTCCAGCATGTACATCACCTCTCGTATTTTGACGGAACTGGCTGGTGAAGGAGATGCCCCCGCTATGCTGGCGCGTAAATCGCCCACGCACGCGCCGCGTCTGGCTATTATAGTCAGCAGTGTGGCTGGCACGTTGGTGGCGTTTTCATCCATCCTTGCACCCAATACCATTTTTTCGTTTTTGCTGAGCTGTAGTGGTGGGGTGATTCTGGTGGTGTATTGCCTGATTGTGTCCGCCTATGTGCAGACCCGTAACCGGGCGGAGAAGGCCGGGCAGGGGGAGGGCTTCAGTCTGCCGCTATTCCCGTTCTGCAATTACGGCACCTTGCTGGCTGTGCTCATGGTGTTTATCGCCATGCTCGCCAATCCTGCTGAGCGTATGACGGCTATAGCCAGCATCGGCACCTCAGCGTTCTTCTTTCTGCTGGCATCCCTGAAGAATAAATACGCCTCGTAAAACTGCTATAGTGTTCCAAGAAAAACAGGTGGGCGCAGACTGTTTTTAAGACGGTCTGTGCCCTTTTTTATGCGCTGATTGATCTCGGTAACGTAGAGGAAACAAGGCTCAGGATCTCCAAAATATTAATATCCTGAGATTTATTTTAAAGATTGAAACTTTATGCATCTATGGCGTTCTGTTCTCACACCCGATGAGTATGCACGATAAATAGTGTCCTGCCTTTCTCGGTCTTCAGGGGTGTCTTTCCATATGTAAATATGAGGTTCTGTCATGGTCGATAAAAAAGACAAAAACGGCAAGAAGCAGGTTCAGGATGAAAATCTGGACGAAGCTTTGGATGACAGCTTTCCGGCGAGTGACCCACCGTCTCATAGTGGTGTGACAGGAGATCGGGACCCTCCGGAAAAATCACCGAAAACCCGTAAAAAATAATCTGAGAAGCAGTCTGAAGTAAGGGGAGGGCACCTCTCCTCTTACGATCAGTGCATTGTCATCCGGTCTACGTGCGCCAGAAGTTTATGTTCACGTACATGCAGCAGTGCCCCTGCGGTTAGGATGGTGCTCGCAGCAATACCGATACCAATGGAAATACTATGGCTGGATGTGAGCGTCCCAATAACGGCCCCCACAAACAGACTGCTAATGGCGGTGAGCCGACGCCATGTTCCGGGGTTGGTGCCCCCGGCAAATGTACTGTTATGGGCTAAACCATGCAGGAGCATGGTGGCAGCAGGCAGGCTCATGTCTGCAACTTTGGCGTGGCGAGTGGCTGAGGTTTGCAGGCCCATCGCAAAAGCCAGAAGGCCGAGCGTGATATAGGTGCTGCCCGGTGGTTGCGCTGCCCATTCCAGTGCTGTCAGGCCTACAATGGTGCCGACGATCACCAGAATATCTCCTACAGCAAGGCGTACAGTGCGATTGCGCCGCGTAAGGCGGCCCCCGGTGAGAGCTCCCAGCAGATACAGGCCAATGGCCTCAAAACCGGAGAGCACCACGCTTTCTGATGTCGCGATATGCACGGCCATAAGCAGCACAGTTGCTGTCATATAGCCTGCAAAAATTTTCAGGTGGAGCAGGGAAATCGCGTCCAGCATGCCCATAGCCATAGTTACCAGAATAATGCTGATAACCAGCCGGGGGTCATGTCCTGCACGGGTGCTCATAGAGTCTCCACTTGAAAGATGAACGAGGGAAAAGATCAGGTGATACGGGCTTCATATCACTATTTATCAGGCTTGTGTGCAGTGTCTTGCCTGAGATGTTTAAATGGGGCCGGACCTGTCAGATATCCCCCCCCGACAGGTCCGGGAGAGGGATTTAGCCCAGCGCCATCAGGTTGGCATTGCCGCCTGCGGCTGTGGTGTTGATGCTGCGGCACTGTTCTTCCACCACATTTTCAGGGGCAGGCAGGCCGGAAGCCGTCAGCCATGCGGAGGCAATGGGGTAAGAGCCGGAGCTGAGTGCTGCGCGAGCTTGAGCAAACACAGCCTCATCCTGCTCACCCAGCACAATGGCGCAGGGTTCTTCCGTCGCTTTGCTGATGGGGCGGATAACCAGTTGCAGCGCATCCGGCAGAGACGCAATCCAGCCGGTCAGGCTCTCGTCTGCCAGAACAAGAGCTGCGTTATCACCCGACAGAGCCAGAGAAATCTGGTCATACAGGCCCGCTTTTGTCTGTGCGATGCACAGCACATTGCCCCGCCGTGTCAGGCTGTAGAGGTTACTTTCCCCTACCGGGCCGGGGAGGGTGAGCTGACCCCCCACCAGTGTCTGGCGACCAAGTGAGGCAGCCGTGCTGGCGGCTTTGCTTTCACCCTGTTCACGCAGCCAGTCCGTCCAGCGGGCCATGCTGGCGGGAAGACGCCCGCGTACCCGCGGCGGCAGAGCCGGTGCCTGTGCCAGCAGGCGGCGTAGAATGAGCGGACCGCCCGCCTTGGGGCCAGTGCCGGAAAGGCCACGTCCGCCAAAAGGCTGCACACCTACCACAGCACCAATGGTGTTGCGATTGACGTAGAGGTTCCCGGCATCAATGCGGGAGAGCACATGCTGCACAGTAGCTTCAATGCGGGTGTGCAGGCCAAAGGTCAGGCCGTATCCTGTCTCATTGATGGTGGAAATCACCGTATCCAGTGTGCTGCGGGAATAGCGCAGTACATGCAGCACGGGGCCGAACACTTCCGGGCCAATTTCGCGAATATTGGCAACTTCAATTAGCGTAGGCGCTACAAAGCTGCCACGAGTGCAGTGTTCTGGCAGGGGCAGCGCATAGACCGGCGCTTTTTTCTGCCGGAAGGCGTCAACGTGTTTTGTAATGCCCTCAGCGGCTTCTGCTGTAATGACCGGCCCGACATCTGTGGAAAGCAGGGCCGGATTGCCAATGCTCAGCTCCCGCATTGCCCCGCGCAGCATGGTCAGCACATGGTCCGCGCAGTCTTCCTGCACACACAGCACGCGCAGAGCGGAACAACGCTGGCCCGCACTATCAAAAGCGGAAGCCACAACGTCTGTGACCACCTGTTCGGCCAGTGCTGAGGAATCCACAATCATGGCGTTCTGGCCACCCGTTTCCGCAATAAGCGGCACAGGCTGCCCGGTATGGGTGCGGCGGGTTTCCAGCTGACGGTTGATAATCTGGGCCACCACAGTGGACCCGGTAAACATCACGCCGGAAACGCGGTCATCCCCCACCAGAGCGGCCCCAATGTCTCCTTCACCCGGCAGCAGTTGCAGGGCGGCAGCAGGCACACCGGCTGCGTGCAGGATGCGCACGGCAACAGCCGCAATCAGCGGGGTTTCTTCCGCCGGTTTGGCCAGAACCACGTTGCCAGCAGCAAGGGCTGCGGCAATCTGGCCAAGGAAAATGGCCAGCGGGAAGTTCCACGGGCTGATACAGGCCACAACACCCAGAGGTGCGTGGGTTGCGTTATCAAAATCCCGCGCGATGGTGGCGGCATAATAGCGCAGGAAGTCTACAGCTTCGCGTACTTCTGCCACACCATTTGGCAGGGATTTTCCTGCTTCCCGAGAGAGCAGGGCCAGCAGCTCATCACGGTGGGCTTCAAGGCTGTCAGATGCCTTGACCAGAATATCTGCACGGGCCTGCGGGGTGAGGTCAGACCAGCTACTTTGCCCTTTAACGGCGGCTGCGGCAGCTTTTTGCACGATCTCCGGTGTGGCAAAGACCACAGCACCCACACCATCCTGTCGATCTGACGGGTTGGTGACGGACTGCGTGGGTTTGCCGGGTTTAACGCCATCAACCATAGGCCCGGCCTGCCAAGGACCAGAGGCTTTAGCGAGTCCGTCCAGCAGGGATGAAAGAACGGCATCATCTGCCAGATCTGTCCCGGCAGAGTTGTTGCGGTCTGATCCCAGCATAGCTGGTGGTTTGAGGATGTCGGGGTGCGATGCGCCATACGGCGTAAAGCCGTGCGCAACCTTAATTGGGTCTTCCACCAGGGCGGAAACCGGAATGGCTGCATCGCCAATCTGATTTACGAAAGAGGAGTTGGCACCGTTTTCCAGCAGGCGACGCACCAGATACGCCAGAAGCGTTTCATGCGTGCCCACTGGGGCATAAATGCGGGCCGGGCGGTTGAGTTTTCCAGCCCCGACCACCTGTTTGTAAAGCGGTTCCCCCATGCCGTGCAGGCACTGGAATTCATAGGAACCGGTTTCAAACTGGTTGCCTGCCAGTGTGTAAATGGTGGCAAGGGTGCGGGCGTTATGCGTGGCAAACTGCGGGAAGATGGCATCCCGCGCGCCCAGCAGTTTGCGTGCGCAGGCAACGTAGCTGATGTCAGTGTGGGATTTGCGGGTATAGACCGGGAAATCCGGCAGGCCTTCAACCTGTCCCTTTTTAATCTCGCTGTCCCAGTAGGCCCCTTTCACGAGACGTACCATGATGCGGTGATTGCTGCGGCGGGCGAGGTCAATAATGTAATCCAGCACATAGGGGCAGCGTTTGCCGTAAGCCTGCACCACAAAGCCAATGCCGTTCCAGCCTTCCAGTCCCGGCGTGTGACACAGGGCCTCCAGCAGATCCAGTGAGATGTCCAGACGCTCGGTTTCTTCGGCATCAATATTCAGGCCGATGTCATATTTGCGGGCCAGCAGGGTCAGTTCCTGCACAACCGGCAGCAGTTCCGTCATCACCCGTGCATGCTGGGCGCGAACATAACGCGGGTGCAGGGCAGAGAGTTTGATGGAAATGCCCGGGCGTTCATACACATTGGCACCCTGTGCACTGCGGCCAATGGCGTGAATGGCTGTCAGGTAATCCTGCTTGTAGCGTTCAGCATCCTGCGCGGTCAGGGCGGCTTCGCCCAGCATGTCATAGGAATAGGAAAAGCCGAGAGCTTCCAGCTTGCCGCTGTTCTCACGCGCCTTTTCAATTGTTTCGCCCAGAACGAACTGTTCACCCATCATGCGCATGGCGGCATCAACAGCCTTGCGGATAACCGGTTTGGTGCCCCGGCTGACAAAGCCGAGCAGGGCGGATTTCAGGCTGTTGTCATTTTGCGGCGTAACAAGCTTGCCTGTCAGCGCCAGACCCCATGCGGCGGCATTGGCAAAAATCGGGCCTCTGCGGGAAATATGGGAAAGCCAGTCACCTTCCCCGATTTTGTCACGGATCAGCGCATCCCGTGTTGCGGTATCGGGGATGCGCAGCAGCGCTTCCGCCAGACACATCAGCGCCACACCCTCAGCTGAGGATAAGGCGAATTCCTGCACCAGACTTTCCACAATGCCGGGGTTGCGTTCCGCCCGGAGGGATGTGGCCAGACCAGCGGCAAGGTCCGTCACGCGTTTTTCGTCTTCCGGGGAGAGGGTGGCAGCAGGCGTAAGGGCCGCCACACAGCCTTCTTCAGGTTGACGCATGGCCTGAATAATAGCCTGACGCAGCGGGCTACGGGAGGTAAGTGCAGGCGCAAAAGAGTCAGATAAGGACATGGCACGAATTCCGAACAGGACAAGCCTGACTTCTCTGGTTGTGGGGGACTCAGGAAGTTTTGGCTCCATAACGATTTTTCCTCGTTACACGATATTATATGATTTTCAAAATCATATAATCAGACATGGTCTAACGAGATGTTTTTGCCGGATTTCTATGATGAAACGGGATGTTCAGACTCGTCCGTCATGCGTGCATCTTCATCCCGCCGCATCTGCGCGCAGACCTCTGTCTTGGGGGAAGCAGCAATTTTGAACTGTGGAGGCGTAAGTCAGAATTAACCTGTTACTCAGCCTGATCGATGCTGCTTTTCTTGCGAAAGACATCAGCTGAAATATTGGCAGCTTCCAGAATGTGCTGTCGTGTGAGGCGGGCTGCAAGATCCGCATCGCGTGCGCGGCAGGCTTCCATAATGGCCAGATGTTCTGCATCCGTGACGGTCTTGCGACCTTCCAGAACCAGATGCCCGCGAATATAGCGGTCCAGCCGGTTATGCAGGTCATCAATCATGCCCAGCAGGCGGGGCTTACGGGCTGCAGCATAAATAGCGTTGTGAAAAGCCCGGTTCAGTGCGCCGGAGGGGCGGGAGGTGTCCGGGTTGCGGGTGCCTTCCACAAAGGCCTCATAAGCATCTTCTATATGGGCAAGGTCCACACGGGTCATGGTTGCAACCGCTTCCCGCGCGGCCTGTTCTTCCAGTAAGGCGCGGATTTGCGAGTATTCCAGAATGTCAGCAGCATCCAGCCCCATGACCATCGCGCCACGATTGGGCAGGAACGTGACCAGCCCTTCGGCTTCCAGGTGTTTCAGGGCTTCACGCACAGGAATAATACTGATCCCGAACCCGGCAGCGAGCTCGGATTGCGGCAGCGCCTGACCAGCGCGCAGAGTGTCGGCAAGAATGGCTTTGCGCAGGGCTGCGCAGATGGTTTCAGATGCCGTGCCATGACCTGCAAATTCTGTCTGGCGAAAAAGACTGGCCGGCAGCATAGGCGACGGCTCCCTTAAGATCGTTTCTGACTCGTGATCATCCATCATAGCCAGCAGATGCATCCTGTCCAATTCAGTTTGCATAAAGCCATCGTAGCAAGGGCTTGGGGCGCTGTGGTCACACTATCGTGATCATGGTGCTGGTCAGAGTTCCAACGGCCTGCCGGGGTATGAGAGCGGGAGTTTCCTGTTACCAGAAAATGGGGCTGGGCAGATTGTCACGGGATGCTGGCAGGCAGGTGGCTCATATCAGACAGTTCAGTTTTTCAGTATAATAAGAAACTCGGAAAGTGCCTGCTCTGTCACAATGTTTTGTATTCAGCTCAGTGGGATACGGGAGTGCAGTGTCATAGGAAAGTCCAACGACTTGCCTGCCAGGCAAGGGGCTCTGCTAAGGGGCGCAGTGGCTGGTCAGGCAGTTTTTTAACCTGCTGCGCTGTGTGCCGGGAGGAAAGCGAGAGGCCGATCTGTGGTCTGCCATGCTCTTGATGCGCAGGGCGCTGGCTTGATCTTTCCCCGATTTGCATGCCTGTTTGGCGCATATTCCGCTAGGGAGATTCTGAATGAAACTGATTTCCGTACGTGCCCTGTCGGCGCTTGCTGTTACGACCATGCTGGCCGGTGCGCCGCTGTTTGCTCGCGCCGCCGATACTCCGGCTCCCGTCTCCAAAGGGGGGGAGCAGGCTGAAGCCGGTGCTAAAACTGCTACGCTGACTGATACGGACCTGTCCGGTTATGTTGGTTCCATTGACCCGGCTGAAGTGGCTGGCCTGCTGAACTATTGCACGCAGGGTAACTACGTTGAGTATGATAGCAGCTTTAAGGTGCTTCAGGCTTACAACCAGAAAACCAATTCCGTGCCGGACGGGCAGGAAGGTAATATGTACTACGCACGTGGTACAGCCGGTCAGCTTCAGGCTAACGGCAAGACCTATTCTATCGCAACGTCCAGCATCCCTGTGCGCCAGAAAACCTGTAAGGCAGTTCTGGATCGTGCCAAGGCTGCTCTGTAAGGCATAGCCTTACTTTCTTTCTGGAGCGTATGGCCTCAGTCGTACGCATCGGGGAGATGCAGATACAGTAAAAGGGTCAGTCGCACTGCGGCTGGCCCTTTTTCATATCTTAATGAATTACTTTTAATATTTAGGATCAAGACCCTGTGCCTTTCCCCGAGGCTCTTGATGTGATCAAAACCATTCTGGCCCTGCAACCAGGCAAGGCAGGGTAGAAAAAAGACAAAGGGAGCGGAGAGAGCGTGCCAGAAGCGTTTAAGGCTCCGGCTGGAGCAGGTCTGACAGCCGGGCAGTACAAGGATATGGTGCTCAAGGCACATCAGGATCCTGAGGCTTTCTGGCTTGATCAGGCTGGTAAGCTGGCATGGCATGTGCCGCCGCAGCAGGCATCCCGCTCCGATTTTAATAAAGATGTCATTATTGACTGGTTTTCTGACGGACGGCTGAACGTCTCGGAAAACTGTCTGGACCGGCATGTCCGCACCCAGCCGGATAAAATCGCGCTTATCTGGCAGGGGCAGGATGAGGACCAGAAGGAAAGCCTGACGTATCAGGAGTTGCATGCCCGTGTGTGCCGTCTGGCTAACGTCATGCGGCGTCTGGGTGTGAAAAAAGGCGAGTGCGTGGCTATCCATCTGCCCATGGTGGCGGAAGGGGTCATTGCCATGCTGGCCTGTGCACGGATAGGGGCTGTGCATGTAGTGCTGTTTGGCGGCTTTTCTGCCGATGGTCTGGCCGAGCGGCTGAGTGACAGCGGCGCTGTGCTGGTCTTGACCGCAGATGTGGCGCGTCGTGGCGAAAAACGTATTCCCAGTAAAACCACTATGGATGAAGCCATTACACGCTGCGGTGCACAAAGCCGCGTTCAGCATGTTCTGGTCGTGGCCGTGACCGGAACGGACGTGCCAATGCTGCCAGGGCGTGACCTGTTCTATGCGGATGAAGTCGCGCAGGAATTACCGGAGTGCCCGGCGGAAAGCATGAACGCGCAGGATCCGCTTTTCCTACTGTATACCTCGGGCAGCACCGGGCGGCCCAAGGGGCTGGTGCATGGTTCCGGGGGCTATCTGGTCTGGGCTGCGTTTACCCATGCCACCGTGTTTGACCATAAGCCGGATGATATTTTCTGGTGTACGGCAGATACCAGCTGGATTACCGGGCACACCTATGTGGTATACGGCCCGCTGGCCAATGGCGGCACCATTTTAGTGTATGAAGGTCTGCCCTCATGGCCTGCTCCGGGCCGCTGGTGGGATGTTATCGACCAGTATGGCGTGACGGCTTTTTATT
>NZ_CALLXM010000206.1 GCF_937875265.1 uncultured Acetobacter sp.
AGCCGGAGCATGTCCTTGGTGGTCGTTTTGCCAACGCTGCCGGTAACAGCCACCATTTTTCCGGTAAACCGCATCCGTGCCGCATGAGCGAGGGCCTGAAGGCCCTTCAGGGTATCGGCCACCACCAGCAGGCGCGGGTCTGTGCATCCGGTTGTGTCATGCACCAGGACTGCTGCGGCCCCTTTTTCCAGAGCTATGGCGATATGCGCATGCCCGTCACTGTTGTCGCCTTTCAGAGCAACAAACAGGTCACCGGCGGCCAGTGTGCGGGTGTCAATGGAAATACCGGTTACAACCGGGGTGCAGGGGCCTGCAAATTTCCCACCTGTGGCGGCTTCCAGTTCGTCGCGTGTCCAGAGTGCCGTCATGCTTGGTGTGCCTGTTCTGATGTGTGACTGGTTTGAGCGTCTGCCAGCTCACGCAGAACGGCTGTGTCATCAAACGGATGCACTTCCGTACCAATAATCTGCCCCTGTTCGTGCCCTTTGCCTGCCACAACCAGCACATCATCCGGGCCAAGCATGCTCAGTGCTTCCGCAATAGCCTGTCTGCGTCCGCCAATTTCCAGTGCATCCGGCGCACCTGTACGCACTTCTGCGCGGATGGCTGCGGCGTTTTCTGTCCGGGGGTTGTCATCTGTAATAATGGCAATATCTGCCCCGCGGGCCGCTTCCTGCGCCATGAGCGGGCGCTTGCCCCGGTCACGGTCACCGCCTGCGCCAAAGACCACAACCAGCTTGCCCCGGGCATGCGGGCGCAGAGATGCCAGCAGGCGGGCAAGAGCATCGGGCGTGTGGGCATAATCCACGTAGGCACTGGCTCCGTTGGGCAGAACGACGGCGCGTTCCATACGGCCCCGCACACCTTGCAGGTGCGGGAGCAGAGCCACTATTGCGGGCAGGGACGCCTCATTCGGCGCAGCAAGTGCCGCGGCCAGAAGTGCGTTATCTGTCTGGAAGCGTCCTGGCAAAGCCAGCGTTACGGTTTGTCGCTGGCCGCACACTTCCAGTTCCAGTTCCTGCCCGGCAGGCAGCGGAGTGTGGCGCAGCAGGCGCAGCGTGGTGCCGTTTTCGCCTGTCAGCCGCAGTATCAGCCTGCGTCGTGCGGCGATGGTGCGTAGCTCTGCCAGCGTCTGAGCATCCATATCCGCATTGGCAACCGCCAAGCCGCCTTCGGGCAGGACAGTTTCAAACAGCTGCAATTTTGCTGCGCGATAGGCTTCCACCGTGCCGTGGTAATCCAGATGGTCCCGCGTAAGATTGGTAAATCCGGCTGCGGAAAGATGCAGGCCATCCAGCCGCCCTTGTTCCAGCCCATGGGAGGAGGCTTCCAGCGCTACATGCTCAACCCCAGCTTGCGCCAGTGCGGCCAGTCCGTTGGCCAGTGCCACCGGGTCCGGCGTGGTGAGGGAAGGCATGGTAATGCGTGGGTCATTCACGCCCGTCAGGCCGAGCGTGCCCACGCCAGCAGCTTTCAGGCCCTGCAAGGCCCAGAGTTGGCGGAGAAAATCTGTTGTGCTGGTTTTGCCGTTGGTGCCGGTAATTCCCACCAGGCATTCTGGCTGACGCCCCGCCAGTGCCGTAGCCAGAACAGCCAGAACATGGCGCGGGTTTTGCGCAAGGATAAGCGGGCAGGCCGGAACCTGTGCAGGCCAGATGGTATCGGCGGGGGCCAGCACCGCAGAGGCTCCGTTTTGCACGGCGGTAGGAATAAAGGTCCGGCCATCCACTTTGGTGCCGGGTAGAGCAACAAACAGCGTACCGGGTTTTACAGCGCGGCTGTCTGGCGTGATGGCGGTGATGACGGGATCATCCTGCACCCCGGTTACCGTAAGGCCCGCGGTCTGGAGGAGGGTGGAAAGGCATGTTGTCATTCGTCCATCACCTCCTGAGCCTGTTTTTTTAGAGCAGCTTTCTGGGCTGCAATTTCTTTTTGTTCTGCCGCCTTTGCAGCGCGATGTTCGGCTTCTGCCTTGCGCGGGTCTCCCGGGTCATTCCCCGGGCCAAGCGGGCGTACTCCACGGGGCACTGCCGGGTGCATGGGCAGAGCCATGCTGGCATCAATCTGTTCAGCATGCGCCGTATCCGGGAAGATTTGCAGCATCGGCCCAATGCGAGAAACCACTTTGGAAACGGTTGGCGCGGCGTTCCAGCCCGCAGTGGTCCAGCCATGTGTCTGCGGTGTGGCTTTAGGGCTGTCCAGCATGACGTATACGGCGTAGCGCGGTGCATTCATCGGGAAAATACCAGTGAAGGCCGAGATGTTGACGTGTTTCAGGTAGCCTCCGTGCGGGCCAATTTTTTCTGCGGTGCCAGTTTTCCCGCCCACAAAATAACCCGGTGATTCTGCGGTGCGACCCGTGCCACCGGTTACGTCCAGACGCAGCAGGCGGCGCAGCAGAGCAGAGTTCTTTTCAGACAGAACACGTGCTCCCTGCGGTGTAGGTAGGCTGTCACCGCTACTGTCTGTATCGGCTTCTGTCTGTTCCAGTGCAGCGTCTTGCACGCCCTGCGCGAGTGCTGCGTCCTGCGTGGGCGATGCCGCAGCATCCTCTTTTTCCAGCAGAGTGGGGGTTATCAGAATACCGCCGTTTACCGTG
Organism: uncultured Acetobacter sp.; assembly: GCF_937875265.1. Lineage (GTDB taxonomy): Bacteria > Pseudomonadota > Alphaproteobacteria > Acetobacterales > Acetobacteraceae > Acetobacter. The sequence continues at coordinate 2,600 of NZ_CALLXM010000206.1, forward strand.
GCAGCCGTGCCGCGGACAATGGCCAGCGGGGGTTCGGCCATACCGTGCCCAAACCCAACTGTCATGGTGGTGGAAATACCCCACTGGTGCGGCACCAGCGGGCGTGCGGCTTCTGGTAGTTCAATGGGCACGGGAGCAAAAAAGCCCAAATCACGGAACCATTGAGCCTGACGTGTTCCGCCAACATCCAGCGCGATATGGGCTGCTGCCGGGTTGGAGGAGAAGGCCATTACTTCCGGCAGGCTCATCCACGGTGCAAAGTGGTCGTTCTTCATGTCCGAGATGGTAAAACGACCAATATGAATGGGAATGGAAGAAAAACGGTCCCAGATATGAATGGTCCCTGTTTCCAGCCCCATGGCGGCGGTTTGCAGCTTGAAGGTTGAGCCAGGTTCATAAAGGCCGGTGACTGCCCGGTTGAAGCGGGCATCATTTGTCGCGTGAGAAAACTCGTTCACGTCATAATCAGGCAGGCTGACCATGGCGATGACTTCACCGGTCCGCACATCCATCACAATGGCGCAGGCCCCGATGGCCTGAAAGGTGTTCATGGCGTTTGCCAGTTCATCCCGCACGACGGACTGAACGCGGACGTCCAGTGAAAGCCGCAACGCGCGATGATCGCTCATCAGGCGTTTGTCAAAAAACCGCTCAACACCTGCAACACCGTGGTCATCAATATCCACCGTACCCATAATCTGCGCTGCCATATGGCCCAGTGGATAATGGCGGCGTTCACCCGGTTCAAAATAGATCCCCGGGATGCCCATGCTGTTGATGGCCAGTTCCTGCTGCGGAGAAATATTACGGGCGATGTAGACAAACTGTTTGGGCAGGGAGAGTTTACGGGTTGTGTCTTCCTCGTCCAGATCCTTCAGGACGGTTTTCAGTTTTTTGGTGACATCCGCCGGGTCAATCAATTCCTGCGGGTTGGCGTAGACCTGTGCCACAGGCAGAGACAGAGCCAGCGTCTGACCATTGCGATCGACAATAGACGCGCGGTGTACCTGTGGGAGAGAAAAGTCTCCTGCCAGACTGCTCTTGGGGTCAATTTTTGGAATTTCCGGAACCTGCGAGGCAATTTGTCGCTTTTCCGGGGCCATGGGGCGGAGAACCGTCGCAATAGACAGCTTGCCGGCAACAACAGCAAAAAGCAGGCAAAACCCACCAGCTACGGCTAGCAGCCTGACATGCATCTGATCCCGATGGGCACGCGCACGAAGGTCCTCACCCGTTACGCGTACGTTACGCATAACGGGGGGTGGGGTATCATAATCGTGCGGCGGAACGGCCATATCGGGTTGAAGTCACCTTATCGTCTGGAACAATCAGTTGGTCATCGGCACCGGGGCCGGCAGAGCATCGTCACTGTGGTTTAGCAGAGAGCCACTGCTGTAGGACGATGTCGCACGCGCTTCAACATACCCCGTGGACGGCGTAGCAGCCCGATGGGTGCGCGCTGCGTGCCAGCTTGCGACCGTAACAGGCAGCGGATGCCTGACCTGCGAGTCAACTTCACTCTCCGTTACGCTGGGTTTAGGCGTAACGGCTGCAACGCGCGTGGTAGACGGAGCGGTGGGTGTATGGCGTATAGCCGGAGCAGGCTGCGCAGCGGGTGTTACGCTGGCAACCGCAACAGGTGCGCGGGATGCAGGCTGATTGACCCGCGCAACATTATCCGCAAACTGGGTTGCGGGGTGGCGGGTCGCCACAGCGTGTGCTGCCGGAACCTGGGTATCAAGCTGGGCCGTGCGAACAGTGTTATCGTCTGCATCATCCTGTGCCGGGCGCTGTGCATGATGGACTACAGGCCGGATGACAGGAGCCGGGCGAGCCGGAACGTCCTCAGCAACAGTAACGGCTGCTTTGGGGGGGGCAGTTTCATTTTCAGATACGACCCGGTCCCGGTGAGGTGCTGCTGGTGCTGGGCGTGTAGGTTTGACGTCAGCAACAGCGACAACAGCGGGATGCGCGGCTGCCACAGGCCCTGTCGGCTGAGCAGAGGCAAGAGTAGCTGCTGTAATGGCCGCGCGCGGGTCTTCCTCAGGTGCCTTGGTGGACGGCGATGGGAGGTGAGCGGACAAATCAGCCATACGGACAAACTGCACCGGGTCCATAGTGTGGAGGCCCGTCAGATGCTGCTCCGCCAGACGGCTAAGCCGTTCCGGCTGGTTTTCCAGAGCCCATTCCGTGCGGAGCATGGCAGTTTGCGAACGTACCCGCTCCGTATCAGACACGATTTTTGAAATCTGCTGATCCAGCAACGTCGTCTGGTGCTTCTTTGTATAAAGGAAAAATCCCGAGGCAATCGCCAGAACAGCGCAGCAGCAGGTAAAGGGCCGTGGGATCATGGGATCAATCCTTTGCCGAAGGAGGATGATTCGGTCGAGCGTTTTTCCACAGCACGGAGGCGGGCGCTGCGGGCGCGCGGGTTGGTCGCGCATTCTGCGTCGCCTGGGCGGAGTGGTCTCCCGGTGAGCGCGATAAAGGGGGCTTCATCAGTCTTCGTCAACGCAGCGCGTGGGTCGTAGCGTGAGAAGCTGGTGGTTTTGCCGGTGGCAGTGCCCATCACCCGTTTGGCGATGCGGTCTTCCAGCGAATGAAAAGACACCACAACCAGTCGACCGCCGGGGGCTAGCAAGTCGAGCGCCTGCGTCAGGCCACGCTCAATTTCGCCAAGTTCATCGTTCACCGCAATGCGCAGCCCCTGAAAGGAGCGGGTTGCGGCATCAATGCCGGAGCGGTCGGAGGGAACAATTCTGCGGATCAGTCCGGCCAGCTGGGCTGTCGTTTCAAACGGAGTTTCCACGCGGTCCGCCACAATGGCGCGGGCCACGCGGCGGGCATGCCGTTCTTCTCCATAAAAATGGAAAATGTCAGCAAGTTCGCTTTCCGGTGCGTTATTCACGATATCCGCAGCGGAGGGACCGCTTTTTGCCATGCGCATATCCAGCGGGCCGTCCATACGGAAGGAAAAGCCGCGCTCGGCTTCATCCAGCTGGAAGGAAGAAACGCCCAGATCCAGCACAATACCATCAAAAGCCGGGGTATGAGCTGCTTCTGTCAGATCTTGCATGCTGCCAAAGCCACCGTGCAGCATGTGCAGGCGTGGCTCACCTGCCGCATTGGTAAAGGCTGCGGCCATAGCATGTCCGCGTGCAATGGCGTCTGGGTCACGATCAATGCCCCATACGGTGCAGTCCGCACTTTTCAGAATAGCAGATGTATAGCCGCCGCCACCAAAGGTGCAGTCCAGAATAGCGTGACCATCAGCAGGCTTCAGGCTTTTCAGCACTTCGGCCATCATGACGGGCACATGGCCCGGTGCTGGGGTGCCGGAGGCCGGGAACAGAGCGGAAGGGGAGGTCAGAGCGTTCATGCAGACTCTCCGTCCTGGCCATCACGTGCAGCGGGAATGCTGATGCGGCGGGAACGCTGGCGGGCTTCAGCACGGCGCTGGCGCGCGGCGTCCGGTTCCCAGATTTGAAAGGTGCGGCCTACGCCCATAAAGGCGACGGTGGTGCTTTCCGTAATGCCAGCATGCTCACGCAGAAAATCGGGAAGAATAATGCGGCCTTCGCGGTCCGGATCAAGCGGGTAGGCATCGGCATACAGGGCCGCGGCGAGGTCATCATGTTCATCAGAAAACATATCCAGCCGGTCCAGCGGCTGCGTCAGGCGAGAGAAGGCTCCGGCCGGCCACGCTTCAATGCAGGGCATTGTATGTGATGGTCGCAGGATCACCAGTGAATCGCCTTCCGTATGCTGTGCCTTCAGAACAGTGCGGAATCCGGCAGGAATCGAAACGCGACCTTTCGCGTCGAACCGATTCTCATGCGTGCCGAGAAACACACTCACGTCAGACGATGTCCTTTTGGTTCAGACCTTTCCGTTCGCAGAACAGCGGGGAACGGAGCCGCCTCCACCACCTCTATGGTGTAATGTGGGATAGCATGGGATTTTATGGGACGCAAATTAAAAAGATAGAAAAAACAGCAGAAAACCGCCATTTATGAAGTATTTGTTGAGAACTGTTCGGGAGAGTGGAAGCAACAGAACAATAGAGAGGAGCAAAAGTCAGCCACTCTCTGTTCTTTAAATGTTCTTGTTATATCCGCAGATATCGGGAGTGCCGCGTGCGTTGTGTTTGCAAATGAGGCAGAAACAGAAAATGCCAGACGGTCTGTAAGCCGGGTTCTGTCCAGCTCCGAAGAGCCTGGACGGTCATTCGTCTGGGACACGCCTTGCGGCATGCCTCACGCAACCAACCCGAGCAACGGGGCGGGAGAACCCCTGAAACCTTTGCAGGTTTCTGCCGCTCCTATTCGGTCTTGCTCCCGGTGGGGTTTACCCTGCCTCCTCTGTTGCCAGAGGAGCGGTGCGCTCTTACCGCACCGTTTCACCCTTACCTTCAGCGCTGTTCCATGGTTTCCCACAGAGCATTGCCCGGAAGGCGGTTTGTTTTCTGTGGCACTTTCCCTAAGGTCACCCTCGCCGGCTGTTAGCCGGCACCGTTCTCCCGTGGAGCCCGGACTTTCCTCCCTCCTGCACAAAATGCAGAACAGCGACCGTCCGACCGTCTGGCGGCGCCACCCTGCGTCGGGTAGCGCGGCAGGTCAAGGGCCAAGTGTTACAGAATTATAGCGAAATCGGCAGAGAATGCGGTATGTTAACGCCATGAAAGATACCGCAGGGCCTGCGAGCGCTCAGGCTGTTCCCGTCCGGCCCAATGCTTCCTCCCGCCTTCTGTTATGGTGGATCCGCTGGCAGGCAGCTCATCGTCAGGCAAATCAGTTGCGCAGTCCTCAGCCTTTGCCGCAAGCATTGCAGGATGAGGCCGCAAAGCAGGCTGAGTTTCTGGCTGTGTTACGGCGTGCGATGGATACGCCTTCCTACCCCACGCGTCTTTCCTCCCTTTTCGTTAGAAAAGTGCTCTCCATTACTATTCCCGGCGCGGCAGGTCCCATGCAGGCACGGCTTTATCTGCCTTATGGGCCGGTGCGGGGGGCATTACTGTATCTGCATGGCGGAGGCTTCGTGCATTGCGGATTGAATTCGCACCATGGCATTTGCTGCCGTCTGGCCCGGGTTTCTGGCGCTGCGGTGCTATTGCCAGATTATCGTCTGGCACCGGAATACCCTTATCCAGCCGCGGCAGATGACAGTCAGGCGGCGCTCCGCTGGCTTGCGGGTATTTCCGCCCGATACTGGGGCGGCAAAGTTGCTGTGGCAGGTGATAGTGCAGGGGGCAATCTCGCTGCCGTTCTTGCACAGGATGGTGCGGCGGGAGCAGGGCCGGTTCCTGCGTTGCAGGTGCTGTATTATCCCTCACTTTATGGCGCGCAGGTTTTTCCATCGCATGAGGTCTATGCGGAAGGATACTTTCTCTCCCGTGCGTCCATGAAGTGGTATGGGGACCAGTATATTGTGCGGGAGCAAGACTGGACGGCTCCCCGGTTTGTCCCCGGCCTGAATGCAGCCCTGTCCTGCCTGCCGCCAGCCGTCATTATTACGGCGGAATGTGACCCTATGCGGGACGAAGGCGAGGCGTATGCCCAGGCCTTACGGCAGGCCGGGGTGCCGGTGCAGTATAAGTGCTACCGAGGTGCGCTTCACGGGTTTCTAAATTTTTACGCCATTATGCCTAATGGCAAAGCCGCCCTTCGGCTGGGCGGGCGGGCGTTGCGGAAGGCCTTTGCTGTTTGATGTTCTCAGGTTGCACTGAGAAAGCCTGAGATTTGCCTGAGGCTTTCTCAAAACCAAAAGGTTATCCGGCTTTTAGTGCAGCGGGTGGAACAGGTCGGGTGACCCCTGATCAGACATGATGACGTGATTCATCCGGTCAACCCGCAAAGTAAACAACTTGGGTAAATCCCCTTTTGGTCCAGGGCAGGTGCCGGAGGTTTTCTGCATCACGTCAATGCGGGAACCTGTTGGTGGGTCATTTCCGTTGACCACAAACAGCAGGCAGTCCGGCTTGATCTGCGTCATGCCGTTATGTGTCACCATAACGCGCAGATGGTGCACCAGAGCGGTATCATCGTACCAGCTTTCTGAACGGAAGGTGTAACGGTCCGTCAGGGTTTCCATCACGCCGGTTTTAGCTAGCACAATCATCATGACGGAAATGGGCACGACAAGCGCCAGACGGCGCAGGATATGCTGGCGCATTGTCCGCTTGCGGAACGGACCACGCAATGCGGCGGGGGAGGGCTTGGAGGGTTGCTTGCTCATGTTAGCATATCTTCATGCCATAATGCGCCGTCACGAGCCAGAAGGGCACGGGTTGAGGCTGGTCCCCAGCTGCCTGCAGGGTAGGGTTCCAGCGGTGAGAGGGCGTGACGCCAAGAGGCAAGAATCGGTTCAATCCAGCGCCATGATGCCTCGACTTCATCCCGCCGGATAAAGAGTGCGGGGTTCCCTCTTACGGCATCCAGCAGCAGGCGCTCGTAGGAATCGTGATATTCAATAGTGAACTGGTTCTCGTAAGACATATCAAGCGCCGCATTGCGTACTCTAAAACCGCCTGCTCCGGGGTCTTTACTGGCGAGCACCAGTGATAGACCTTCATCAGGTGCAATGCGGATCACCAGTCGGCCCGGTGAAGGCGTGTTGGTAAAGATGGGCCACATCTGAGGTCGGAATTGCAGCACGATTTCTGTGGTTTTAGCAGCCAGCCGCTTGCCTGTGCGCAGGTAGAAGGGTGTATTACCCCAGCGGGCAGAGCGGATTTTTGTGCGGATTGCTACGAATGTTTCCGTGTTGCTGGCGCGGTCCTGCCCCAGATCTTCCGCGTAACTTGGCACATCATGCCCATCAATGCGGCCCGCAGTATACTGCCCGCGAATAACATTGTGGCGCACCATATCGGGCGTCATGGGGCGTAGCGCGTTCAGAACCTTCAGCTTTTCGTTCCGCAGGTCATCAGCCTGAAGTGAAGCCGGAGCATCCATGGCCACCATGCACAGCACTTGCAGCAGGTGGTTCTGCACCATATCCCGCAGAGCGCCGGATTCGTCATAATACGGGCCACGCTTGCCCACACCGACCGTCTCGGCAGCGGTAATCTGCACATGGGCGATGGCATCTGAAGACCAGAGCTTTTCCAGTGCCGGGTTTGCAAACCGCAGGGCCAGAATATTCTGGACCCCTTCTTTCCCCAGATAATGGTCAATTCGGTAGATCGATTCTTCGGGGAAAAACCGCCCTACGCCGTCATTAATTTTTGCAGCAGTTTCCATGCTGACCCCAATGGGCTTTTCCAGCACAACGCGCGTTATAGGGGTTATCAGGTTGTGGCCAGCAAGGGCTGCGCAGAGCGGAGCGTATAAAGCTGGGCTGGTGGCCAGATAGAAGACTCGCGTTCTGTCCTGGTCATTCAGGTTTTCTTCCAGCGTGCTCCAGTCGCTATCTTCTTTGGTTGCGTCCAGAGAAACATACTGCACCAGCGCCAGAAAGCGGTTCAGTGTTTCAGCATCACGCGCAGCACTGGGAGCAAACTCCTTAAGGCTGCCCCGCACCTGTTCCCGGAACTGGTCCGTAGAGTGGGCGGAGCGGGCCACGCAGAGAATGCGCGCATCATCCTGAAATTCCTGCGCGCGGAACCTCTGTAAAAACGCAGGCAGAAGCTTGCGCATTGTCAGATCGCCCGTGGCGCCGAAAATAATAAAATCGAAAGGATCAATCCGATTAATGTGCGCCATGGCCGTATACTCCCGCAAGATTGTGGGTGCCCTTGAAAAGCCCCAGATAAAGACTTTCTTCCATTTCAAAATACAGAAGAATGGGGCAATTGGGAAAGCGTTGTGGCAGAGGGTTTGTCCATAAGGCTTCTGGCTGTCAAGGTAATTGACCGCACGGGCGGCTCGCGATAAGCCCGCGCCTTTGGTGTTCGGGCGTGGCTGGCAAAATGCCTGCCGCACTCAGGCCCTGAACACAGCATGGAAACGGGGAGCTGGAGCATGGATACCGAAGGAATTTCCGGTGGGGATGATGCAGCTGTAGGTGGCATTGCCGCTGATCGGCTGAGAAGCATCATTGAACGGGTCGAGCGTCTGGAAGAAGAGCGCAAGGCGCTGGCAGGCGATATTAAAGATATCTTTACCGAAGCCAAGTCCGCCGGGTTTGATGTTAAAGTCATTCGTCAGATCATCCGCCTGCGCAAGCAGGAGCCGAGTGAAGTTGAAGAGCAGGAAACTCTGCTTGATATCTATCGTCGTGCCCTTGGGATGTGATTAAGACCATGCCACGCAACGGGTTTCCGAAGGGATGCAGCTTAGTCTGATCCCTTTCCGGACGCCGGTTGCACGGTATGGAAACCTGATGTGTGGGGTCTGTAAGGAATGATGTCAGTGGTTTTTCCTGACTGGATGCCGCTTTGGGCGCAGCTTCTGGTGATGGCGCTTGTCATCGTGTTCGGGCTTGCGTTCCTGATGATGCCGTTTGCTGTTTTTGGCGTAAAAAGCCGTCTTGCTGAGCTGGAGTTGCAAACTCAGGAGATGCAGGCCGATGTGCGGGCTGTATCCATGCGTCTGGCTTCAGGGCAGGGGCAGGCCATGCGTGCCGCGCAGGATGAGGTTTTCAGCCGCCCGGCAGTGCCTGACGGTGTGCAGGTGGAGGAAATTCGTCCGCCGGAACCCACCAAGCCCTCCCCAATTCTGTCCGCACCTGTGCTGACACCTTTGCGGACGCCCAAGGTGTCCGATGCATATGAAGCGCGTCGGGATGCTCCGCCCCCACCCAATCTGGAGGCGGAGCAGCGGGAGGTTTCAGGCCGTCGTGTCATGCCCTGGCATGAACCGCAAAAAGACGCGTCCGGGCGGCAGGAGCCGCTGGCGGATGTGATGCGGCGCCACCGTGCGCCGGATGCAGATCAGCCGCCGTATCGCCCCGATTTTTCACGCCCGGCAGAAGGGCCCGCAGAGTCGCGTATTAAGCGGACGTATGATGAAGATACCGGGCGTTCCGAACCTGTGCTGAACTGGCCGTCTCGCAAGCCTGCCGATTTTTAACCGGAGGGGGCATTCCCCTCCTTCAGACCATGACGAGATCGTCCCGATGGATAATCTCGTCACGTCCCTGCCAGCCCAGAATATCTGAAAGTTCTGCAGAACGATGCCCGGCAATCCGGCGTGCATCATCGGCGTCATAAGCGGACAGGCCACGCGCCAGAACGCGTCCCCCATTATCCATCACAACAACCAGATCGCCTTGTGTGAAATCTCCCTTTACGCCCAGCACACCTGCCGGGAGAAGGGAGCCACCATGCCGCAGAGCTTCTACAGCACCCTGATCAATCATGATTTCACCAGCAGGTGTCAGGCTTCCGGCAATCCATTGTTTCCGGGCTGTCTGAGCGCAGACCTGAGGTAGGAACCATGAGCAGCGTGCGCCGTCCAGCAGCGCACGGAGCGGGTGGTGAGGCGTGCCTAACGCAATAGCCATGGCGCAACCAGAGCGGGTCGCAATACCTGCGGCCAGAAGCTTGGTGCGCATACCGCCGGAAGAATAACCGGGCGGAGGCTCACCCCCCATGGCTTCAATTTCCGGGGTGAGAGCTTCAATAACCGGGATGTGCTGTGCAGCCGGGTTTGAGCGTGGGTCGGCTGTGTAAAGACCGTCAATGTCAGAGAGCAGTACAAGCTGATCCGCATCAATCATCTGGGCCACGCGGGCCGCCAGTCGGTCATTATCACCAAAACGAATTTCTGCCGTGGCGATGGTATCATTTTCGTTAATCACGGGCACACAGCCCAACCCAAGCAAGGTATCCAGCGTGGCGCGCGCGTTCAGGTAACGCTTACGGTCTTCTGTATCTTCCGGGGTCAGCAAAAGCTGTGCGGCAGTCAGGCCTTGCGCGGAAAGAGCGTGACTCCATGCCTGTGCCAGACTGATCTGACCTACGGCAGCAGCAGCCTGTTTTTCCGGCAGGCGGAGCGGGCCAGCGGTCAGCCCGAGCGTGTGCCTAGCCAGCGCAATGGCGCCGGATGAGACAACAGCCACATCCGTGCCCTGCTGCCGGAGCTGAGCAATATCCGCCGCCACACTGGCAAGCCATGCCTGCCGTGGGGCAGCGTTGTCCGGGTCCACCACCAGCGCACTGCCGATCTTGATAACAAGCCGACGGGCGGAAGAAAGGGAAGGGCTGGTGAGGCGTCCGGTCATGGAATTAAACCATTCTATATCGTGACCCCCGGAGGGGCTGGTATGCTTAAGCGGGGTCTTTTTCATCCTTACGGATGGTTGTCACCTGATTCTGAAGAGCCCGCAGTAATTCCGGAACACCCTGATGTGTGGCAGCAGAAATCAGCATTACAGGTGCGCCGCTGGCTTTTTCCAGCGCCCGTTTGCGGGCAGAGGCTTCACGCGGGGTCATGGAATCATTCTTGTTCAGGGCAATGATTTCCGGCTTGTCAGCCAGCCCACCGCCATATGCAGAAAGCTCATGCCGGATGGTGCGCCACGCATCCACAACATCGCCAGCCGCACCATCAATAAGATGCAACAGCACAGCGCAGCGTTCTACATGGCCCAGAAAGCGGTCACCCAGCCCCGTGCCTTCGTGCGCACCTTCAATCAGCCCCGGAATATCCGCCACCACAAATTCTTCTGTCATGGACAGACGCACAACGCCCAGCTGGGGGTGCAGTGTGGTGAAGGGGTAATCTGCAATTTTCGGGCGCGCTGCTGAGACAACGGAAAGGAACGTGGATTTCCCTGCATTGGGCAGGCCCACCAGGCCCACATCGGCAATCAGCTTCATGCGCAGCCAGACCCAGCGTTCTTCACCCGGCCAGCCCTTGTCGGAACGGCGAGGCGCACGATTGGTGCTGCTTTTGAAGTTGGCATTCCCGAAGCCGCCATCACCACCCCGGCAGAGGGTAATGGTTTTCCCGGCTTCATCCAGATCGGCCAGCATGGTTTCCCGGTCATCATCAATAATCTGCGTGCCGATTGGCACCTTGATGACCACGTTCTGCGCGGCAGCACCCGTACGGTCAGACCCGGCACCGTTGCCACCCTTACGGGCGCGGAAATGCTGGGTATACCGGAAGTCGATCAGGGTATTCAGGTTGGGCACGGCTTCAAAAATGATGTCACCACCACGGCCACCATTGCCACCATCCGGGCCACCGAATTCGACATACTTTTCCCGGCGGAAGGCGGTGACACCATCTCCGCCATCGCCGGAGCGGACGTAGATTTTTGCCTGATCAAGAAACTTCATGGGATACTTTCAACGCCTGAACATGAAAAAGGGCCGATCCTGTGAGGACCGGCCCCTTGCCATTCCGGCCACGGGAAAAACGCGTGGTGGAGCTTCTGAGTGCTTTATTCAGCAGCTGCCGGCAGGGCGTCCACAGAAACGTGCACGCGGCCTTCGGCGCGACGCTCAAAGCGAACGCTGCCTTCAATCAGAGCAAAGATGGTGTGGTCACGACCAACACCAACGTTAGCGCCCGGCTTCATCTTCGTGCCACGCTGGCGGATGATGATGTTACCAGCGATAACCTGCTCGCCACCAAATTTCTTAACGCCAAGACGGCGTCCGGCGCTGTCGCGCCCGTTGCGGGATGAACCGCCAGCTTTTTTTTGTGCCATGACCTAAGTCCTCTTCTAGTCTACCAGCCGAACCCTAATGGGCTCAGGCGGCGTTAATCTCTTGAATGCGCAGAACGGTTACCGGCTGACGGTGGCCATTCTTGCGGCGGCTGTTCTGCCGGCGGCGCTTCTTGAAGATAATGACCTTCTTGAGGCGGTCCTGAGCGATGACGGTTGCCGTCACCTTTGCGCCAGCAACTGTGGGGGCGCCAATAGCGGAGGTAACGCCTTCGCCACCTACGGCAAGAACTTCATCAAAAGTGATGGTGGCGCCAGCTTCGGTTTCCAGCTTTTCAACTTTGAGCACCATGTTGGGCTCAACCCGATACTGCTTGCCGCCGGTGCGGATAACTGCGTACATAAAACCTGTCTCTCTTTCCGATCTCTTGACCTTCCGCGGCACAGGCGCAGGCGAAGGGTCTTGGTCGCTTTTTGTTCCTTGGCCGCATTGGCGGCATGGCTCCATCTACGTGGAGTGGTGCGGCTTTTTACGGGGAGAGTCCCCCCTTCGTCAACAAGAACTTGCAAACGGCCCTGATCTCTGCTTGCGCGCCATAAAAACCGTGCTTATAAGCCGGGCCAATGGAGAGGTGCCGGAGCGGTCGAACGGGGCGGTCTCGAAAACCGTTGTGCCTTTGCGGGTACCCAGGGTTCGAATCCCTGCCTCTCCGCCATTCATGCAAATAGTAAATTAAATCAATAGCTTGAATGTGTATTCTAATGGATCAGAGTATGTAGTTTAGGGGCTTGAATGTCACGTCTCTGTAGTCTTTATTAGCTTTGATTTATACAGTGGTCGGACCGGATATGCGCGGGCCCAGTTGATGCCTGAAATTATGGGGGAGGTTGACCGCCCGACAGTTATGTTACGCGGCGTAAGCGGACAGTCCTATAGCGGGATTCCTGAAGGATAAAGCCTGTCTTTGTGAAGGCATGTCCCGCTTCCATGGTTTTCTGTGATGGGTATTCGAGCTAAAATCCTGTCGAGCGATGATCTTCTTGTTGGTCTCGATCGATGCAGTTGTATCAGGATTATTTATTGTGGTGATCCCGGTCCAGGGTAGTCGCTGTCGGCTACAGATAGATCGACAGTTTCTATCCCTAAAAGCTGAAAGGTAAGATTTCTAGCGAATATTAATTTCATAATTATTGTCTGGAAATGAACGCCGGACAGGTCATTGTTGTAGACTGCCAGCGAGATTGTGGGAATGAGTTGCGGTGTGCCGGGTGTGGAGTATTTTCTTGCCGACTGAAAATTGAGATGATCGAAGTATACAAAGCCAGAATATCCCAATGATTAGCTCAGATTTTTATAATATGGAAACCTATTATGCTTAACTCGATTAAGGTTATTTCGCTCGATAAAACTCCTGAACGGTTTTTAAATTTTAAGAAAATTAATGCTCAGCTTCCCATCGAGCGTATCTCAGCTTGTGAGGGGGCGATGCTAAAAAAAGAGGAATATATTGAGGCGGGAATTTTCAGTCGTGAGTTGGAATATTCAGCTGGTGCACTGGGATGTGCCATATCTCATATCAGGTTATGGCAGCAAGCAGTCTCTGAAAATTCAGTCCGTCATATTGCTGAAGATGACGCTATTATTCGAGATGATTTTTATCAGGTTTTTACTGACGCTGAAAAACATTTTAAAGACTGGGATATTTTTCTGTGGGGTTATAACTATGACTGGCCAGTTGGTCTTTCATCATATTTTGACACTGTAAGTTCTCTGGAAGTGAAAAATTTATTACCGGATTTTTTGTATAAAAACTATCATGCATTTAAAATAGAGAAGAAAAAACCGTCTCTGTTACCTTTGGTGTCTGCTGCGGGAACTGGATTTTATTCTGTTTCACCTCAGGGGGCTCAAAAATTGTTGAAACTTTGTCTACCACTGTCAATGGAAAGCCCTAAATACATCAAAGATGAAAGCCTTCTATGGCATAACAATGGTCTGGATGTAGAAATGTCTAGGCACTATAGGTTGATGAATTCTTATATAAGTTTTCCTTCGATGGCGCTAATGATTAACAATTATAATAATTCAACAATACAAAATGAAGGATAGGGCTTCGCGAGGGTTTGTGATATCCTTATGAAGTGCGTAATGTATTTCCCTTATCAATCAACCTGCCAATATCATACGCCTTCTTGTCTAAGAAAGTGCTTGGATTGGTTTTTTAAAGCCATTCTGCTTGGGTAATGTCAGTATCCAGGCTTGGTGTTATGCCGAGTGTTGTCGGGTTGCTCGGAGTATCGTAAATGATCTGACCCTAACTCTTTTTTCAGAGTCGACTGCGCACCTGCTGATGCATTTTTGAGAATCGTATTGTCGATTATTATTATCAGCAATCAGATGTCCGTTTAGCCATCCTATTTTCACACCAGCGACGTAGAGGCCGATCTACGTTTTGCCAATTCCCGAAGCGGACAAGTAGGTGAGGTCATGGAAAGCCTGAACGATAGAAATACAGCGCGGGCTCCATGAATAGACTATTTGTGAGCAGCGGTGCCGCCGACAGCCCCCAATCGGGAGAGCGGTCCTTTATATTCGCTCTTATGAGTCGTCGCTAAGCCATAGCGCGGTTACATCTGTTATATTCTAAAGATTGGAAAAAATAGTTAGTAAAGGCGCTCAGAAAGTATAATAGAAAAATAATTTTATTGCTAACTAGCGATATAGTTTGGATCGTGCTTAAAAATAAATATTAAATGGATATTTTTAAAATATGAAAAGTATCTCTCAAGGCCTAATGCAGAATATTCAATTGGAAAAATCCAATACAGTCAGTCACAAGACACTCCGTGTATTACATAATCAATTGTGCAAATAGCCTTTTAGTTGCATGTCTGGATAACGGATCTAATCCCATCACGGGCTTCAGGGTTTTCACCAGAAAAACCAGGGCAACTGCTGTGATAGAAATTTTTACATCCAGAAAGCGCAAATGCGACCAGGACAACCAAGGCTACTTTCTTTCCTGTCGTCATTTTTCTCTGCCTTTATTCAGGTGTCTGTTTGATCGTGCTACGTCTTGAACGTAGTCTTTCCATGGTTTTGAACGTATGGTCAATCATTACGTCGTTCGTCTCAGAGCGTGACTTAAGGGGCTGCGCACCACAGCCCCTTAATGTGCCAATACCGTCTAGGTTATTTTTTCGGCGTTACGCCGCAGAAAAACGCGCTGCGATATCGGCAACGCGTTTGCCGTATAGTGTGGCTGTGTCCAGGTCACCCTGCGGAATTTCATCCACACTGGCATCAGCCGGGCTTTGCACCAGCAGTCCTACAGACCCACCGAGGTTGTTAATGTCGGTGCGTTTAGCGGCTTTGGTGTTGGCCGGAGCCAGACCAAGGCTGACCCAGATGCCGCCATGCTGAGAGGCAAGCGTGTTCATCCACTCCAGCGTGACAGCTTTATCGCCATTCAGGCTGGCGCTGTTGGTAAAGCCACCAAAAATCTTATTTTCCCACCCGCGGGTAAACCAGATTTTTGATGAAGCATCGGCAAATTTCTTAAACTGCCAGCTAGCGTTGCCCATATAGGTCGGGGCCCCGAAAATAATGGCTTTGGCAGTGTTCAGTTTGTCCCATGCGTCTTCTGGAAGGTTGCCGTTTTCATCAATGGCAATGAGAGTTGCATTTGCACCCTGCGCCACATGCTCGGCCACTTTGCGAGTATGACCATAACCAGAATGATAAATAACAAGAACGTCTGACATGTGCGCCATTCCTTATCAGGAGATGCGGTGCGGCTCTGTAGCCACGCCGGTGAAGTGGTCAGGGTACAATGCCATCCGCCTAAGAGAACGATAAGACGCATTTTTGAGATGTCATCTCCAACTCAGGGAGTGAAATCGCTGTGGTCCAGCTGTGGGCATTCAGGCTTTGCCTGTTGTCTCCACGCACGCGGGGACATGCCGCTCCATTTTCGGAAGGCCCGGCTGAAGGCGCTGGTTTCCGTATAAGCCAGAGCGCGGGCAATTTCGCTAATGTCATGCGTTGGCATGGCAAGGTAGCGCACTGCTTCTGCATGGCGGAGTTCTTCCAGCAGCGTGGAGTAGGACAGATCAAGGTCCGCCAGCCTGCGTTGCAGGGTCCAGGGGGGCAGATTCATCCGTGTGGCAATGTCTGGAAATTCGACATGTCCATCCTGCAGCGCCGCGCGGATGTGCAGAACCACCTGTTCTTTTAAGGAAAGATGCGGTGCCGCCAGATCGGGCCTGCTGCGGGCGAGGGAGATCAGGGAAGAGCGGATCACTTCCAGCATAATGGGGTCAGCATCCGGCATGGGGCGGGTCATGCCTGTTTTGCGGAACACGAGGGCATTTGTAGCGCATTGAAAGCGAATATCAGCCTGAAACGCTTGCTGGTGTTCTTGGGCCTGTTCCGGCTGGCTATGTTCAAAATGCACTTCTTCCGGGGCCCAGTCCGGCCCCAACGCATGGCGCAGAATGTTGCAGAACATTCCCATGGTTAGTTCTGCATCATGCCGCCGGGTCTGGATGGCCGGATCACGAATGGCATATTCCAGCCGGAGCATATCGCCTTGCTGCACAAACCGGGTTGCTGTGCGGGCCTGATGATAACCGAAATGTGACGTGAGATTATGCAAAGCGTCTGACACAGTCGGGGAGAGAAGGGCCACGTACCCAATCAGCCCCAGCTTACGGGGGTCAAACTGCTGGCCAAACCATAACCCGATATTGCCGTCCTGTGTGTCTGCTGCGGCTTCATGAAACAGGCGACAATATGCGCCGAGGTCCAGCGCATCGGTCGGTAAGGAAAACTGGCGGGTAGACAGGCCTGCACGTCCGGCGATGCGGTCCATGTCTCCGCCACGGTCCTGCATAAAGCGTTCCACTCCCCACGCTGCGGCGGCGAGAACGCTGGCGTTTTCTCCTTTGCCGGAAAAGCGGGGCATGGGGTCCTCAATGCGATGGAGGGTGTTTATCATCTTGAACGTTGTAAAGTGTCAAAAGTTTGTTGGCATCCGTCAAGTCAGGCGGCCCTCATACCGCGTATCATTTCAGTATCGAACGAAACGGAAATGATCGGGTATTGCTCCGAGTCTCTGGCAGGATTCCGGCATATTTCCGGATAAGATCGGGAGGTATGCCGACATGGGATTCCAATACAGTCTTGGCGGTGAACGCCATGTTTTTGATGATCTGACGGCCCTGATGGCCGCAGCATCTCCCTTGCGGTCTGGGGATGAACTGGCCGGGCTTGCTGCGTCCTCTGCTGCCCGGCGCATTGCTGCCCGGCATGCGCTGGCTGATGTGCCGCTAGACCTTTTTGTGCGCACCGAACTGGTCCCTTACGAGGTAGATGACGTCACCCGTCTGATTATGGATACGCATGACAAGGCAGCGTTCGCGCCGTTTGCCTCCATGACAGTAGGGGATTTGCGGGACTGGCTGCTGTCACATGAGGCGAGTGAAGCGACCCTGAGAGCTGCGGCTCCGGGTTTCACGCCTGAAATGGTTGCGGCGGTCAGCAAGATCATGCGCAATCAGGATCTGATGAGTGTGACACGTAAAATGCGTGTGATTACCCAGTTTCGCAACACAATCGGGTTGGAAGGCTGCCTCGCATCGCGCCTGCAACCCAACCACCCGACGGATGACCTGAAAGGGATTGCGGCCTCCACGCTGGATGGTCTGCTCTATGGCATGGGGGATGCCGTGATTGGCATCAACCCGGCGACTGACAGTGTTGCCAACGGTCTGGCCCTGCTGGACATGCTGGATCACGCGCGTTGCCGCTATGACATTCCTACCCAGACCTGCGTGCTGACTCATGTGACCAACACGCTTGAGATCATGAACAAGGGTGGTGCGGTGGATCTGGTCTTTCAGTCCATTGCCGGAACACAAAAAGCCAATGAAGGTTTTGGCGTAACGCTCGATATCCTGAAGGAAGCGCATGACGCAGCCCTTTCGCTTAAACGCGGAACAGTGGGTGATAACGTCATGTATTTTGAAACAGGGCAGGGGGCAGCTCTGTCGGCTGATGCGCATCACGGGCTGGATCAGCAGACCGTGGAAACGCGTGCTTATGCTGTGGCTCGCGCTTTCCGGCCGTTGCTGGTGAACACGGTCGTAGGCTTTATCGGTCCGGAATATTTGTATGACGGCAAACAGATTATCCGTGCCGGGCTGGAAGATCATTTCTGCGCCAAGCTGTTGGGTGTGCCGATGGGGTGTGACGTTTGTTACACCAATCATGCCGAGGCTGATCAGGATGACATGGACAACCTGATGGTGTTGCTGGGTGCGGCGGGCATTACCTTCCTGATCGGGGTGCCGGGCGCTGATGACATCATGCTCAATTACCAGAGCCTGTCTTTCCACGATATCCTGACCTTGCGCAGCATGCTTAACCTCCGTCCCGCGCCGGAGTTTGCCGCGTGGCTGGAGCAGATGGGTTTGTTTGATGCGCAGCATGGCCGCATGCTTGAGCTGGCCCCGCATCAGACGCGCCTTGCGCAGTTGATTGGTTAAGCCATGACGCAAAACCCTCTTCCTCCCTCAAAACACCCTAAGCCTGCGCCAGATGCATGGGAGGATCTGCGTTCCCTCACGCGGGCACGGATTGGCTTGGGGCGCAGTGGAAATGCGCAGCG
>NZ_CALLXM010000207.1 GCF_937875265.1 uncultured Acetobacter sp.
AAGTTTTCATAACCGCCGGGGGTCAGGCTGAGCTTGCCTTTGTCCAGATGCGCGATGGCATCCACGCACGAATCCAGCAACCCGCGATCATGGCTGACAATCAGCGCGGCCCCTGCAAAGCGGGTCAGCCAGCCTTCCAGCCAGAGGGTGGCCTCCAGATCCAGATGGTTGGTGGGTTCATCAAGCAGCAGCAGGTCCGGCTCTAAAAACAGGGCCGTGGCGAGGGAGATACGCATCCGCCAGCCGCCGGAAAAGTCAGAAACCCGGCGGCGCTGGGCATCAGCGCTAAAACCAAGCCCCGCCAGCACTGAGCCAGCACGGGCCGGGGCGCTATCAGCCTGAATGGCGCGCAGGCGCTCATGAACTTCCGCAATGCGCATGGGGTCTGTTGCGGTTTCGGCCTCGTTCAGCAAGGCTGTGCGTTCACTGTCCCCCGCCAGAACCGTATCCAGCAGGCAGGCGCCATCGGCAGGCGCTTCCTGCTTCACGCGGGCCATGCGGGCGCGGGAGGAGAGGCGGATTTCCCCGCCATCAGGCGCAATATCCCCCGCAATGGCAGCCAGCAGGGTGGATTTTCCGGCCCCGTTCCGCCCCACAAGCCCAACCTTGCGGCCGGGTTCTATAGAGAGGTCTGCGTGGTCCAGAAGTGTGCGGCCAGCAATACGGAGAGTAAGATCGGAAATGACAAGAAGGCTCAAAGGGGGTCTCGTTCTGGCTGGAATCTTATTATGATCTGGTGAAGTACCTACCAGCCTGCGCGAATATGCTCTAGAGGAGCAGGCTGAAAGGCCGCGTTATTGTGCGGCCCGATTATGAATGAGGAGACCGCACATGGCGACAGAACGTACTCTTTCCATCATCAAACCCGACGCAACCCGTCGTAACCTGACCGGCAAGATCAATGCCGTGTTTGAAGACGCAGGTCTGAAGATTGTGGCGCAGAAGCGTGCACAGCTGACCCCGGCTCAGGCTGGTGCTTTCTATGCTGTGCATAAAGAACGCCCGTTCTACAACGATCTGGTGTCCTTCATGATCTCCGGCCCGGTTGTTCTGCAGGTTCTGGAAGGCGAAAACGCCGTTGCTAAGAACCGCGACGTGATGGGTGCAACGGACCCGAAGAAAGCTGAAGCACACACCATCCGTGCTCAGTTTGCTGAAAGCATTGAAGCCAACTCCGTGCACGGTTCCGACAGTGCCGAGAACGCTGCTAATGAAATCCGCTTCTTCTTCGCGGAAACTGAAATCCTTCCCTGAGAAGGTCGTTCATGCACAAGCGTGCTTTTTGCCTGATGGCATGAGCGTGCGGTGAGCATGGCAGTCTGGCCCGGTCCGGAACTCAAGGCGCTTAAACGCGTTTTGAGTGCTGGCCGGGCCAGTTTTGTATGGGGCTTCGGGCTTCTGGTAAAAAGTGGCCCCTACAAAAGAACATAAAAGTTATGAACAAACTGAGTGGCTCGTCAGGCAAGCCCGAACAAAAAATATAATGTCATAAAACTATTATAAAACAGATGGTTACGTTCTTATTTGTCTTTGTTGGGCCCTTGAAAGGCACCCACTCCGTGCATGGGTGGTGGGTTGTCAGCACCAAGGTTCTGAACGCACGATCCCGTATGATTGCAGACTAAGAAATTCTGACAAACCGGTAGAGGCCATGTGCGTTTGTGGCCGCCCGTATAGGAAAGGAATGTCATGAAAGTCCTGGCGGTTCACCCTAGTGCCCTCATGTACACCAAGGTTTTTCTCAGGCTGGAGCCGCTCGGACTGGAGCTGGTGGCAGGCGCTGCGCGGGATGCCGGACACGATGTGCAGATTATGGATCTGCAGGTGGAAACCCATAAGGATTACTGGAAGCTTCTGGAGAGTTTTCAGCCCGATGTTGTGTGTTTTTCCGGAAATTATCTGGCCAATGTACCGGAAATTATCGATCTGTGCCGTGCCACGCGGATACGCTACCCCGATATTTTCCAGTTTATTGGTGGCCACTCTGTCTCCTTTATTGCGCGCGATGTGCTGGCCCTTTCAGAGGGAGCGGTAAACTGCATCCTCAAGGGTGAAGGGGATGCTTCCATTGGTCTGCTGCTGCGGGCGCTGGAAGATGGGAAAGACCTGCTGGCCGTCCCAGGTGTTGTCACCATGGACGGGGAGGGGCCGCCTCCGGTTTTTGTGGAATCCCTTAATACGATCCGCCCCGCGCGTGACCTGCTGCGACACCGCAATAAGTATTTTATCGGCACGCTGGACCCGGCAGCCTCTATTGAGTTTGCTCGTGGTTGCCCGTGGGACTGCACATTCTGCTCAGCATGGACGTTTTACGGACGCTCTTACCGCACAGCTAGCCCGACTGTGATTGCGGACGAACTGGAAGAGATTAAGGAACCCGGCATCTTCATTGTGGATGATGTGGCCTTTGTGCACGAAGAGCACGGCATGGCCATTGCCAATGAAATTAAAAAACGGGGCATCAAGAAAGAATACTATCTCGAAACGCGTGCCGATGTGCTGCTGCGCAACAAGGAAGTGTTCAAAGTCTGGAGCGAGATTGGCCTGTCCTATATTTTCATCGGTATGGAAGCGGTGGATGAGGAAGGACTGAAGCAGTTCCGCAAGCGTGTCTCGCTGGACAAGAACTTCGAGGCGTTGGATTACGCCCGCTCTCTCGGGTTGATTGTTGCCATTAACATCATTGCTGATCCCTCATGGGATCGCGCCCGGTTTGAGGCTGTGCGGCAGTGGTGTCTGGAAATTCCGGAAATCGTCAATATTTCTGTCACCACGCCCTATCCGGGCACGGAAATCTGGCACAAGGAAGCGCGCCGCCTGACAACGCGGGATTATCGCCTGTTTGATATTCAGCATGCTGTGTTGCCAACTAAATTGCCGCTGCCGGAATTTTATGAGGAACTGGTGAAAACCCAGCAGGTGCTCAACACCAAACATATGGGCTGGGAAGCCCTGAAGGGCACAGCCGGGATTGCAGGCCGCCTGTTGCTGAAGGGACAGACAAACTTTCTGAAAATGCTGTGGAAGTTCAATTCTGTTTTCAACCCCAAACTTCAGCTTGCCGACCATATGCGCAAAGCCCGTTATCTGATGCCCATTCAGCCAGATGTGGTACAGTCGATGGACCGGAAAGATCTGTATGTTCATGGTCCGGGGGGCCGCAAAACGCGGGCACTGGATGATAAAACAGAGCAGTTTGTTGATAAAACCCGCATGAGCGAGGATGCCTGAGCTGAGACGCT
>NZ_CALLXM010000208.1 GCF_937875265.1 uncultured Acetobacter sp.
GACCACCTGTATCTGGCGCTCTGCCAGAAAACCCGGCAACGGCATGACCCGTGCGTGCATGATGTTTTTGCCGCGGCCATCCATCAGGCCCGCACCGGGGAGGCGATGAACTGGTGGGCGTTCACATCCGACCGCAAAGTGCGCCAACAGAACGGGACTTTTCCAGTTTATGATGCAACTTTATGACGTAGCCGCCACAGAACGCTGAAAGGCTCGTGCCGCCTTCCATCCTTTCAACATGACTGCCAGACGGTCTCCCAAACCCCGCGGTATTCCCGCCTGCGTGCTACCCCGGGCCAGATCACGCCCGGCCAGCACCGCAGGTAATGCGGACAGGTGACCATGTGGCGGAAGAGACGCTAGAGCGCATTCGTGCAAAAAAGCGTCTCCCTCCTGCCGCAACCCCGCCTCGTCTCCGGGAAACAGGTAGCGGCCACTATTTTGCAGGAGCGGCCAGTGCCGTAGCATGGCCCCTGCACCGTAGGCAGCACCACAGGCCTCCAGCCGAATGAGAACACCCTCATCCCGCATACCCAGCGCCTCCCCTACAGCGCGCTGGATACCTCCGGCGCCATCCCGCATCATCTGCCGCCATGTGCAGACATCCGGCACGGGGTCCAGCTCTGCCTCCCGCGCTTTGAGAATACGGAGCAATGTATCCCGGCAAAATACGCCGCGCTCTATGGCTACCAAAAGAGCCGGGGCAAGTTCATGGTCTGGCGTACGCACACCCTCCAGCACCTCCCGCCACCACTGAAGCCTGATCAGCCCCGCCATCGGCCCGGCTACGGCTGAAGACCGCGCAGGCATGAGCGCGCGTGTCAGTTCCGTATGGAACGCAAGCAGCACATCCACGTCTGCATGCAGAGGCATCGGCAAAAAACGCGCGCACAGTGCTCGGTCGGGGTCCGCACGGTGCACAAACGTTTCCAGACGCCTGCCCTCCAGAATGTCGTGCTGCTGCATGGTTCCTCTTTCTGTGCTCAACCGCTCCATCGTGGAAATGCTCCGCAATGGATCTTTTTTCAGAGTGAGACGTTAGCCCCACAGACCGCAATTTGAGGACAACAGTGTGTGACCCACCTGATGGAAAGCAACATTGTCACACGCCTCTCCCTTGACGCATGTGCCGCCGCCCCATAGCTCTGGATTATGGCGCACGTTCGCCCGCTTTTATCTTTATGGAGTATGTCATGGCTTTTGAACTGCCAGCCCTTCCCTATTCCTACAACGCCCTTGCCGCCCGCGGCATGTGCCAGGAAACGCTTGAACTGCATCATGACAAGCACCATCAGGCTTATGTCACTGCTCTGAACAATTTTGTTGAAGCCAACCCCGCTCTGCAGGGCAAATCTCTCGACGAAATCATTCTTGCTGTTAAAGGCGACAGTGCTCAGGCTCCCGTTTTCAACAATGCAGGCCAGCATTGGAACCATATCCTGTTCTGGCAGAATCTCTCCTCCGCTGGTGGTGCGATTCCTGATAAACTGGCTGCAAAAATCAACGGTGACTTTGGCAGCGTCGAGGCGTTCAAGGATCTGTTCAAGAAGGCAGCAGCCTCTCAGTTCGGGTCTGGCTGGGCATGGCTGGTGCTGGGTCAGGACGGCAAGCTGGCTGTGACCAAAACCGCCAATGGCTCCAACCCGCTGGCTGAAGGTCAGGGCAAGGTACTGCTGGGTCTGGATGTGTGGGAACACGCTTACTATCTGGACTTCCGCAACCGTCGTCCAGACTACATCACCAACTATCTGGACAAGCTGGCGAACTACGAATTTGCTGAAGCGCAGCTCAACGCTGCCTGAGGCTTTTTTACCAGCCAACGAAAAACGCCTCCCTCACCGGAGGCGTTTTTTTATGCCTGCATGCCCTCTTGATTGTTGCAACGGTCACTCCAATCTCTGTTAACGAGATAAGACCATGCCGCCATTGCCATAATGGGATGGTGACAAGGCCTTGAGTCGCCTGAGAATAAGGGACAAGAGGAACATAATGGATATTGCAAAATTTACTGAACGGTCACGCGGTTTTTTGCAGGCTGCACAGACTATCGCCATCCGGGATTTCAACCAGCAGCTTACGCCGGAGCATCTGCTCAAGGCCATGCTGGATGATGATGAAGGCGCAGCGTCTGCCCTCATCCGTGCTGCTGGTGGCAAACCGGAAGCCGTAAAAGCTGCCAATGAACAGGTTCTTGCCAAGCTGCCCAAAGTACAGGGCGGCGGTGCAGGACAACCCGCCGCAACTCCTGATCTGGTACGTATGCTGGATACGGCTGAACAGGGTGCACAGAAAGCCGGGGATTCCTTTGTCGCGCAGGACCGTCTGCTGGTGGCGATTGCCGCCTCCGACACCCCTGCTGGACGCGCTTTGAAAGAGCATGGTGCAACGCCTAATGCTTTGGAAAAAGCCGTTGCCACCATCCGCAAAGGACGCACTGTGACCAGCGAAAACGCTGAAGCCGGTTTTGATGCCCTGAAGAAATATGCCCGTGACGTGACGGAAGTTGCGCAGGCAGGCAAGCTGGACCCGGTGATTGGCCGTGATGAGGAAATTCGTCGTGCCATTCAGGTCCTTGCCCGCCGCAGCAAGAATAACCCGGTTCTGATTGGTGAACCCGGCGTGGGTAAAACGGCTATTGTGGAAGGACTGGCACAGCGCATCGTGAATGGTGACGTGCCGGAAGCCCTGAAGAACAAAAAGCTGCTCTCGCTCGACATGGGGGCGCTGGTCGCTGGTGCAAAATATCGCGGTGAGTTTGAAGAGCGCTTGAAAGCCGTGCTGAAGGAAATTGAATCAGCTGAAGGTCAGGTGATTCTCTTTATTGATGAAATGCACACGCTGGTTGGTGCTGGCCGCACCGATGGGGCGATGGATGCCTCCAACCTCATCAAGCCGGAACTGGCCCGTGGCACACTGCACTGCATTGGCGCGACCACGCTGAATGAATATCGCAAATACATTGAGAAAGATGCCGCCCTTGCCCGGCGCTTCCAGCCTGTGTTTGTGGGTGAGCCTTCCGTGCCGGATACCATCTCCATTCTGCGCGGGATCAAGGATAAATACGAACTTCATCATGGTGTCCGTATTACCGATAGTGCGCTTGTGGCTGCGGCAACGCTGTCCAACCGTTACATCACGGATCGCTTCCTGCCTGATAAAGCCATTGATCTGATTGACGAGGCCGCCAGCCGCCTGCGCATGCAGATTGACAGCAAGCCGGAAGAACTGGACGAACTCGACCGCCGCATCATCCAGCTCAAAATTGAGCGGGAAGCGCTGCGCAA
>NZ_CALLXM010000209.1 GCF_937875265.1 uncultured Acetobacter sp.
CTCCACCGCAGACCACAATGGTGCCCGCATTACGCTTACAGTCAGAACTCTCCGCCTCAGGCGTTAGCGATGCACCATTAAACGGCCACGCAACTTTCAGGATATTAGGCCCCGAGGGATAATCATCCTGCGGCAACGGAATAATCAGATTCAAATCCGTTATGGGAATATGGCTGGGCCGCCCGATCTGCACGATCAATGGCCGGACAGCGCAAGATGCACGTAATGCACATGCAGCCTGCACCGCATTGCCAAAGGACAAAATGAGACGCAGACCAGTCGTATCAGGCCATTGAACGGGTGGGGAAAAATGCGGACCAAGCGTCACAACTCTGAACGGTAGCCCCAGAGCCTGCGCCAGAATCTGGCACTGCACCTGCTCTCCAACCCTGCCTGTATCCAAAATCCAGACAGGTGTGACTGAAGCTGATCTGGTCAGGTCGCACTCCCCCGCTTTCGCGTTATGGACCTGGACTGGTCTCAGGCCCCAGGTTTGCCTTCAAACATCTTGCTCCGACTCATAACAAGATACGGGCCGAGGCGGGTTAGAAAAATAGCCATCTCGCTTAACAGGGTTGCAACCCCTGCACCGGTCATCCCCCATGAACTCGCCAGCACGTAAAGCAGCGGCAAAGAGAAGCACATTGTCACCATGCGACCGATGAGAATCTGATGTGCCTTGTTCAGGGAAACAAGAAGTGGCTCCAGCGGCACATCCCACAGGTCCAGAATCGCCGTGATCGTCATGAGCAGCAGCAGGGTGCGCGTTCCTGTCCATGGAACTGTCAGCAACAGATGGAGGAGCCATGGCCCGACAACAGTTGCGACCACCAGCACCACACCGGAAAAAATGGCCAGTGCCTGCAAAATGCGGTTGGTAACCTGACGAATAGACGTCCAGTCCCGCTTATCCCGCAGCGCAACCAGTTCCGGATACAAAGCGGGAGTTAGCATCTGGGCCGGGCGCGCCATACCGTCTGAAATCTGCCAGGTCACGTTATAGATGGCGGCACTCTCCGGCCCCAGCACAGCGCCAACAATCAGCACTGTCAGGCGAGAGCCCAGCCGCCCTAAAGCCTGATCCAGACTGGTAGAAAATGTAAACCGCCAGATCCCCTTAATCGGGCTGAGCCAGGGAACGTTGACCAGCCGAAACCCCTGCAACTTGTCCGTGCGGGCCATGACCCACACAGCCAGCCCATAATCCAGCACGAACGCCACAACGGTGGAGCAGTACCAAAGCACCAGAAACTCCGGTAGCGTCCAGTGCAGGAAAAAGCCCGCCACACACCCCATAAACTTGACAATGGAACTGGCCGTATCCGCCAGCACTGCCAGCTCATACCGGTTAGCCAACCGCAAAACACCCATGGCGCAGCCTGTGTTCATAAACAGGATGACAGACATGTACCATAATGGAATATGCCCATATGCTGCGGCCCAGCCGGAAAGATGCGCCAGCCAGACACTGGATGAGAGAGCAATAAACAGACCCATGAGCGCCCCCACTGCATCAAGCATCGTGCAGTGACGGAACAGTGTCTGGAATGGTTTTTTGTCAGCTGCTTTATAAAGCGTGGTGCCGTATTGCAGCAGAGGTTGCCAGGCCTGAAAGCGGGTTGCTACCGCGCAGGACATGACGAACGAGCTCATCAGCAGAAGAACGCCGTAATCTTCAAGCCCAAGCGTGCGGACTGCCAGTGCCGTGCTGGCCAGCGCGAGTACGGCCGTAGCCCCTCTGCCGCTCAGCAGATAACCTGTGTTGCGAAACACCCGCCCGAATAACGCCTTGATCTGACTATTCATCAGCCCTCTACGTTTCCCTCTTCCTGCCTGAAATGGGCCGGTTACAGACCGGGGAAAGGCCCCCTGCATGGTCCT
>NZ_CALLXM010000210.1 GCF_937875265.1 uncultured Acetobacter sp.
ATTTTTCCATCGAATGTCCTCTACATCAGCAATAATAATACTATGCGTGGACGTATCGATAATTTTGGAAATCCGGCAGTCAAAAGACACCAGAGCGTCTTCTAATAAGGGAGCACCGGTAGTTCCCTTATTCCAGTGTGCCAGAGCAAAGCGTTCTTCCATTGTATATTTTCGACTGCTGAAGGCGCTACATAAATGATCCTGCGTTTCAGCCAGAACGTTGACGGCCAGACATTGGTGAGAAAGGATATGGTCATGCGCCGAAGTGCTTCTGTTTACGCAGACCAGGAGAGTAGGCGGTGAGTCCGAGACACTACACACTGCTGTTGCTGTAAAACCATACTGACCAGAAGGGCCGCCAGTGGTGATAACTGTAACCCCACCAGGAAGGCGTGACATACCCTCGCGAAACACGAGGGGGTCGATATGTGATGGAAGGACGGAAGCAGGAGCCGTTTTTACGAGGGTCATTAGAAATCAACCTGAACAGAGCCAAAATACTGGCGCGGTGCACCAAGAACAACGGACTGATAATCACCAGACATCGGGAAGCCATTCTGGCCCATGGTGGAAATATAGTGCTGGTTCGTTATGTTATAGACATTCAGATCCAGACTAACGTGTTTGAAAGCAGACTTTCCTGAGATATTGCCAATAAGGCTGGTAATATCATATCGTACACCGGCATTTGTCAGCCAGTAAGATGGGACTTTCTCGTCGCCGGTATAGCTGAGGTTACGCTGTCCGATAAACTGCGTATCAGCATGGACTTCTGCATCCCGCCATCTGTAAGAAATTTGTCCTTTATACATAAAGCGTGGATAGGCAACGACCTGCTTCCCTTTGATCCCGTAAGTAACGACTCCATTACTTGTTGTCTGTGTCACATTGTCAGAATAAGTGGCGTGGTTGTAACTGATGCTGCTGCCAATTTGCAGACCTTTAAAAGGACGAAGCACCAGGCCAGCATCCACACCATTCATAGCAACACTGCCAACATTGCTGATAACGGTATAAGGATTATTTGGGCTACCGCTTGAGATTTTCTGAAGCCTGTTTGAAAAGTCTGTGTGGTAGGCGTATACATTTCCATCAAGAATATGGGAATGATAACGGTACCCTACAGCATAGTTCCAGTCTGTTTCAGAGGTTACGCTATTGCGAGAGGCATCAAACGCAGCTTGTGTTGTAGCAAAGGGGGAGGCTCCGCTATTATAACCTGATACAGGAAGGACTTTTACGTTATTAGCGACGTCAAAATAAAGCTGATGCCCCGGTAGAAAACTCCATTGCCCGCTGATATGCGGCAGGAAGGGCTTGCTGGTGGTCAGTCCATCTCCTCCGGCAATAGCTGTGGTGCGTGTATACGGTTCCCAGTTGGCAAGCTGGCCCACGCGGGTCGTATTCAGAACGGAACGAAAACCAAAATGTAGGGCAATACTATCAATTGGGCGATAGGTATCCTGCAAATAGGCCACAAAAGTGTTTGTGTTGAAAACCTGCTCATATTCACGCCTGTAATCGGATGTCAGGTGCAGGCCATCTACAGGTTGCGCATTGCCACTTAGTACATCTTCAAGCAAAGGCTCGTCATATGCGCGTTTATCTGCGTTGAAATGGGTGTTTTCATACCAGACACCGCCGTTAATCTCATTTCTGGCAATGGTGTAGGTGAGGGAAGACGTCAGCCCGAAGCGCTGAGTGGTAGGAATGGTAGCCTGCTCAACAAAAGGTGCCCCTGTGGTGGAGGCAATGAGCGGGCTGGTGACAGTCCCAACTTCCCATGAACGGTGGCCATAAAACGTGCTGTTCCAGCGTAAACGGTCTGTCAGACTAAGGTCGGCTGAGACACCACCAAAATATTGCTTCTGACTACCTGCTCCGTCATAGAAAGATGCAGTATAGGGACTTTGCAGCTTCTGGTAAGCGGCGGGCACAGCACCACCAGGGCGTCCATTCTGGGCCAATGCAATACGGTAGGCTGTTTCATACCCGTTGGGTGTACCAAGCAGGTTGTCAATATGGTAGCCGCCATTGCGGAACATATCCATATTGTAGTCCTGATAGTTTTGCATCTGTTCATCAGCATAATTGAAGAACGCTGTAATGCGGCTCTTCTCACCAACAGGATGCAAAGCCTTGATGTTAACCTGCTGCATGAACTGATCCTGGCCGCCGCGCCATTTATCCGTATCATTGCGCATATAGGACACCCAAAAGCGGGTGCCTTGTTGATTTAGGTCCCCACTATCTGCACGCACAAATGTATGAAACATATTGTTGCTGCCGAAGGTTTGGTTAACAGTTGCTCCGGTTTTATGGGACGGATCTCGCGAGACAAACTGAACGGTGCCTCCCAGGTTACTGATACTGGCCGCACCTTCTGACCCCGCAGATGCTGAAACATCCATTCGGCTGATGTTTTCAGAAGAAATGGCGGCAGACGGGTTCAGACCATTAGAGTTGCTCCACTGCTGGTCCCCCAGCGGCATACCATCCAGCGTCATGCCGATCTGGCTCTGGTCAAACCCATGCATCAGGAAAGATTGTCCCCAGAGGTTCAGGCCCTGTGGGTCTCCTGAATTGTACATAACCCCCGGCAGCACCGTGAGTGCCTTGAGTGCGTTTGTGCCGGGTGCATAATTGGCAATCGTGGCCGATGTAACCGGGGTTACCACCCAGTTAGCTTGCCTGCGCCCCTGAACATTCACATCTTCTGCCTGAGCGATGGCCTGGGCCTTGCTGGCTTTTGCTGCATGAGATGAAGGAGCCGCATGTGCAGGCTGTAACTGCGGATGTGAGGATGCTTTTTCAGTCAGGGTAGGCTGATTTGTAGAAGAAGTTTCCCGTGCTTCTGCGACAGGCGACAAAAGAGGGAAAGAAAGCGCCAGCGCCGTTGTGCTGACGAGGTAAGCGAAAAATGTCCTGTCCACCATACGCTCCAGTTTGAGCTAATAGCTCAATTGCACTACAAGTGATGGTGTTGAAATTTGTATAATTCCATAAACACTCACTTAATAGTGTTTATGGATGATTAATTCACTAGTCAATTAAGATTAAGTTCGAATTTGCAATTTTTATCGCTTGATAGAATCGGTTTATGTGATTAACTGCGAATCGATTTGTTATTTTTCGGGGCCGTTATCTGAAAGCCATAAAGTAGAAACATTGCTGGAATCGTAATGTTTTATGAGGTCTTCAGTCAGTGCGTCCCATAGGCGGGAGATGAGTAGTGTTGAAACGCAATCAGTCAGTTGAGCAGGAGCGTGCTGCGACATTGTGGGGTGAAGCTGCTCCTGCCGGTTATAATGCGGTCATTGCGCAATTCTCGTCTCTTCTGGAGGATATCAGAGCTAATTCCACAAAAGCAGAAGTGGAAAGAATTCTACCATTTGAGGCGATAGCGCTTCTAAAAGACAGCGGACTGACAGCCTTTACCGTGCCAAAAGCATTTGGAGGGTTGGGGCGGCCTCTGAATGAGCTATTTTCAATGGTGACTGACCTGGCAACGGCAGATTCCAATATTGCTCAGGCTTTGCGTGCGCATTTTGGCTTTATTGAGCATTTGCGTTCTGAAGAGCCCTCTGATTATACAGACCGCTGGTTTCTCCGGCTGGGCAAAGGCGAGACTGCTGGGGCTGCTGCGGCAGAAAAAGGGGCCTCGCGTGATGCCTTTGCGACCCGCTTTACGCAGAAAGATGGGCATTGGGTCATTAACGGTAGCAAATTCTTCACCACCGGGTCGCTTTACGCAGATTGGCTGACTGTTACCGGTTCAAACGAAGAGGGCGAGACCGTTAAATGCCTTGCATCACGGGATGATCCGGGACTTGAAATTCTGGACGACTGGGATGGTGTCGGCCAAAGGCTGACGGCTAGTGGCACGGCGCATTTCCGCGACGTAAACGTGGAAAATGATGAAGTGCATGTGGGCAACACTGGCTTTGCATACTCTCAGGCATTTTTTCAGCTTTACCATCTGGCAACGGTGGCAGGCATTACGCAGGCGGCGGCGCTTGATGTGGCTCGGGCAGTCAAAAGCCGTAAGCGTGGGTTCAGCCATGCTAATCACGCTCTTCCTGCACATGACCCGCAAATTCTGGAAATTGTTGGTCATGTGGCGTCTGCAGCCCATGCAGCAAGGGCCATTGTTCGCCACGCGGCAGATGCGCTTCAGGCCGCAGCAGACAGCCGGGAAGGGGAGCGCGGCGCTTCCGTGGTGAAAGCGGAGCTGGAAGTCTGGCAGGCGCAGGAAATTATCTTCCCGTTGACACTGAATGCAACGTCTCAACTGTTTGACACACTTGGCGGTACAGCCACGTTGCGGGAGGCTGCGCTAGACCGTTACTGGCGAAATATCCGTACAATTGGCTGCCATAATCCGCGCGTTTACCGCACGCGGGTTACGGGAGATTTTCTGGTGAATGGAGAGCTTCCGCCTGAGCAATGGCGTGTTGGTGCTGTCTGACGCTCTGCCCGTAAGTTATATTCGCGGCATGGCTCCAGCCTGCCTGTATTGATGAGTAAAATGATGTCCTACCAGACTAAAAACCGGGCGCCGATTATTCTGAATGCCTTTACAATGGCAACTGTCTCGCACCTCAATTATGGTTTGTGGCGGCATCCGCGTGATCAAACATACCGTTATACCAGTGTAAAATACTGGACAGATCTGGCTCGTTCAGTAGAGCAGGCCGGATTTGACTGCCTTTTTATTGCAGATGCTCTTGGGCAGATTGATGTGTATGGAGGGAGCCCAAAAGCATCCTTACAACACGGTATTCAGTCACCTCTGATTGACCCTTTGCTCCTGGTATCTGCCATGGCAGCCTCTACGGAAAAACTTGGGTTTGGTATTACGCTTTCCACGACGTATGAGCACCCCTACCAGGCGGCCCGCAAGTTCAGTACACTGGACCATCTGACTAATGGCCGGATTGGCTGGAATGTCGTCACATCCCAGCAGGAGAGCGCGGCGCGTAATCTCGGACTGACGAAACAGGTAGCGCATGACAAACGTTATGATGTTGCTGATGAGTTTCTGGATGTAACTTATAAGCTTTGGCAGGCCTCCTGGGAGGAGGATGCCGTAGTCCGTAAAAAAGATCTGACGGGTAGCGTTTATACAGACCCGGCTAAAGTACATCCCATTGCTCATAAAGGTGCCTATTTTACTGTGCCCGATGGACATGTGACTGAACCTAGCCCGCAGCGTGTTCCGGTTATTCTCCAGGCGGGAACATCTGCCCGTGGCTCGGATTTTGCGGCACGACATGCGGAAGTGGTGTTTGTCGTTGGTGCGGGAGCGGATGGTGTTCGGAACAATGTGCGGCGTATTCGGGAGCAGGCTGTTCAGTATGGGCGTAAGCCCGAGAATATAAAATTTATTACGGCTGTGGCTGTTGTTGTTGCAGAAACAGATGAGGCTGCTCAGGAAAAATTTAGTGAATATTATCAGTATTATGACCCTGTAGGGTCGATTATCCACTACTCATCAATGACTGGTGTGGATTTTTCAAAAATCTCACGAGACAGCATTATTCGTTACCAGAAAACCGAAGCCAGTCAGTCTGTTCTCCGGCAGTTTGATCCTGCTGTGAGCGGAAGGGAGTGGACGCTTGATAATGCCGCTAACCCGGCAGGCAGTTTTGGAAGAGCCCGGACCTTTATAGGGTCCGCCAGCACGGTGGCAGATCAGCTTGAACAATGGCTGGATGACACAGAAACTGATGGTATCAATCTTATCCAGTTGATTAATCCTGAAAGTTTTGAAGATTTTGGCCGACTGGTTGTTCCGGAACTTCGCAAACGTGGCCGTATAAGGCAATCTGCGGGTGCGACACTCAGGGAAACTCTTTTTCCTGAAAATCACACAGCGCGTCCTCCAGCGGATCATCCGGCGGCACGCCATGGTCCTCCCGAAAACAGACAGGTTGCCTGAAGGGAGTTTTCCGCATGACAAAGCTGGAAGCTGGTTTGGGCAGAAGCCCTGCTGATTTTACCTTTCAATATCTTGGCCTTCTGTTGTTCATGATTGGGGATGGGGTAGAGGTTGGCTACCTTTCGCCCTTTCTTGTCAGTCAGGGTTTGACTGAGCATTTTGTTGCTCTTATTTTTACAGTTTATGGGTTGGCTGCGGCTGTATCGGCATGGGGTTCTGGTGTTCTGTGTGACCGCTTTGGATGCCGGAAGGTTATCATTTCCGGCATTCTGTTATGGGTTATACCTCAGATCCTTTTTCTTGCCGTGGCTGTGCCGTCTCATTCCGCGTGGCAGATCCTTCTGACTTACGGCATTCGTGGGTTCGGCTATCCATTGCTGGCGTATGGTATTCTCACATTGCTTGTCCGGGATGTCCGCGTGTCACAACGTGGTCTGGCATCTGGTTTGTTCTGGTTTTGCTTTACTTGTGGCCTGCCGACACTTGGCACGGTTGTCGCCAGTCTTTCCCTTCCTGTTTTTGGAGACTATGGGACGTTCTGGGTTGCTTTTGTGGCGGTTATTCTGGGGGGCGGTCTATCTCTGGTGTTACTGGGCGAAGAGGATGCGCCTTCCTCAAGCCTCAGCCGAAAGGTCGCACTTCCTGCGCCGCGGGACTTGCTCAATGTGATCCGTGATAACCCCTCTCTGGTGCTGACCTGCGTTATCAGGGCCATTAATTCCAGTGCGACGCATGGTATTATCGTTTTCATGCCGTTTTACTTCATGAGCACGCTGGGGTTTTCAAACGCACAGTGGATGCGTTTTTTGGAAACAATTTTTGCCAGCAACATTATCTGCAATGTCTTTTTTGGCGCGTTGAGTGACCGTGTTTCCTGGCGTGCCACTATTATGTGGGTAGGTGGGGTCGGGAGTGGTCTGGCCAGTCTGCTACTTTACTGGGTTCCGGCTCATTTTGGACATTTCTCGTCTCTGGCCTTGTATGGGCCTGCTGTCTTATTCGGTCTGACTCTTGCCGGGTATGTCCCACTTTCAGCGCTGGCTCCCTCTCTGCTGCCAGACAGGAAAGGGCTTGCCATGTCTTTCCTGAATTTTGGTGCAGGGTGCAGCGTGTGGCTGGGGCCGCTCATTGTCTACATTTTCCAGCCGTTTGTCGGCGTGGGTGGTGTGATGGGCGTTTATGCGGTGCTGTTCGTTTTGAGTGGCTTACTGGTTCATTTTATCAGACTGCCACAGGAAAGCGATGCGTTGTCTGGTAATCGCTCTTGCTCTTCATCCTCATTATCTCTGGCGCGACGCTGAGAAAGGATTTCCCCCAGATGTCTTCCACTCTTGAAAAAGCACGGCTTTATACAGAAAAAGCTGGATCCCGCCTTGGTGCGGTGGTGTATGGCATTGATGCCAGACAGCCCCTTTCTGAAGAACAAACGGCCTTTCTTCAGACTGAGCTTGTGCGCAACAAAGTTATTTTTCTAAAAAAACAGTTTTTAAATGATGCGCAGCATGAAGCACTGAGCCGTGTTTTTGGTGAGCCAATACTGCATCCAACGATCGCAGCCCCGGCCGGTACAAAATACACATTCGAACTTAAGTCCCGTCATGGTCGCTCAACAGATTCCTGGCATACAGATGTGACCTTCGTACCGGATTACCCTAAAGCGTCTATCTTGCGGGCAATTCGTATTCCGCCTTATGGAGGGGGGACAATCTGGGCTAATACAGCGACAGCTTATGATGATCTGCCTCTACCTCTGAAAGCTCTTGCGGATAAAGCATGGGGCATCCATTCCAACGATTACGATACAAATTATTATAAATTTGATGGGAAAAAGGGAGAAATAGCTGCGTTTCGTGCAGAGTTTCTTTCAAAGCTTTATGTGAGTGAACATCCGGTTGTGCGTATTCACCCCGAAAGCGGGGAAAAAACACTGGTTCTGGGGCATTTTGTTATAGGGCTCGATGGTTTTCCAACGCGTGAAGCCAATGCTTTGGTGGAGATTTTTCAAGGCTATAT
>NZ_CALLXM010000211.1 GCF_937875265.1 uncultured Acetobacter sp.
ATGATGCTGATCAGCGCGCTGTTTGCCACAGGTGTGGTGGCCTGGCGGCCTTACTTTGCCGGGTATTTTCCCATTCCGGCTATTCGTCTGGCGTTGCTGGCCCATTCTCTGGCGGGCCTTGGCCTGATCCTGCTGGTTATTGGTCATATTTATATGGGGATCTGGGTGCGTGGTTCAGTAACGGGCATGCTCACGGGGTATGTTTCCCGTGCGTGGGCCAAGCAGCACCATGACCGGTGGTATGATGAAGAGGTTGCGCCGGGCAAGGATACTCCGGCAAAGCGTCACTCATGATCAAAGACCACTCAGATGTTCCGGCACTCGATAAGCGGATTCCGGGCGTTCCCGCTATCGAGCCCATTATTTTCCCCAAACTTGAAACGCTGTATGCGCGACGGTCGGCCCGGCTGGAGGCTCTGGCTTTCCAGCTGGTGAAAGAGGCGGCTCAGGATGAGCCGTCTTCTGTTCCGGCGGAAGAAATGAATGCCGGGTATTTCAGCTTTCTGGCGGGGCTTGTTGCCGCACAGGGGCGCATTCTGGCGGAAAGCCCGCTGAGCCTTGCTGAAGCAGAGCCGGTCGGGGCCATGCTGCGCGGCAAAAACACGTCCCCGGATATCCCGACACAGGAGCTTCTGGAAAAAAGCCTCTTCTGGCAGAAAGCCTTTGTGGCTCTGGTGGCGGATGCAGGCGCGCAGCTGCCTACAGAAACGCAGGCAGCTCTGCACGCTCTGGCAGCAGAAAAGCCAGACTTGCTGGCAGCTCAGGCCTATGCGCTGCTGTCTGGCCAGTATGATCAGGTGGATGCCGGGGCCGCTGTCTTTTTGTGGGCTGCATTGTCTGTTTTCTGGGCACAGGCAATTGCTCTGCTGTCCAGGACTGAAAAGACGCTGCATCATCGTCGTTCAGAAGGGGGGGCCTGCCCCTGCTGTGGCGCACCTCCCTCTGGCGCTCTGGTGCTGACGGGGGACCGGGAAGGGCTGCGTTATCTTCAGTGCAGTCTGTGTGAAACCCGCTGGCATAAAGTGCGGGCGACGTGCAGTGTGTGTGATGCGACAGACCATATTGATTACTGGTCGTTTGAGAGCACAGATGCCCCCATACAGGCGGAAACCTGTGGGGATTGTAAGAGTTACGTTAAACTCTTCCGGCTGGATCGTGATCACGCGCTGGAAGTTCTCGCGGATGATCTGGCAACCGTCGCGCTGGATGCCGCACTGGAAGATCAGGGATTTATCCGCGCAGCGCTGAACCCGTTTTCCTTCCCGGCCTGACGTCAGGCCGCACACGCAGGATTTTTTCTGACAATGCGGAACAGCTTTACGAGCATGGTAGACTGTGACACCGCATTACGGCTGATTGCAGCCTGTGCGGAGAACGTTTCTGTGCACAGTATGCATGTTCCGCTGGCAGATGCTGTGGGGCGCATTGCCGCAGAAGATGTGCGTGCCGTCCTCCCCCGGCCTGAAGCTGATATTTCCGCTATGGATGGTTACGCGTTTGATCATGCGGCCATGCAGGCCGCTCCGGCTGGCCTGCCTGTTGCTGGGCAAACGGCGGCGGGTGATTTGCCAATGCCACTGCCGTCTGGTCAGGCTCTGGGTATTCTGACCGGTGCGCGTATCCCGCAAGGTGCGGATTGCGTGATGGCTAAGGAACGGATGCACCTGACCGAGGCCGACTGCGTAATGCCCGCCAAAGTGCTGGCGGGTAAGGGAGCCAATATCCGGCGGGCCGGAGAGGAATTTTCCAAAGGCGAAATTCTCATCACCCGCGGCACCCGTCTGGACTGGCGGCATACGGCCTTGCTGGCGTGTCAGGGGTTTAGGGATGTTGCGGTGGTCCGTCCTGTACGGGTGGCCGTGGTGTCAAACGGAGCGGAACTGGCAGCCGATGCCTCAGATGCCCGAGCAGATTCCAATTCCCCCATGCTGGCAGCGTTACTGCGAGAGGCCGGGGCTGCGGTAACACAGCACTCGGTACCGTCAGACAATGAGCAGACATTAATGCAGACGCTAGCAGACGTCTGGGCTGAAGCCGATGTGCTGGTGACCACAGGTGGTATTTCTGTCGGGCAGACGGATCACGTTCTGGATGCCCTGAGCAACCTTGGTGCACAGACGGTTTTTAGGGGGGTAACAATCCGCCCCGGTAAACCGCTTACGGTTATGGCAGATGGAAAGCGTACAGCGTTTTGCTTGCCGGGCAATCCGGGGGCGTCCGCAATCTGCGCGCTGGTGTTTCTTCTGCCTTATCTGCGGGCTGTTATGGGAGTCACTTCGCCTTCTGTGATGGTGCCCGGTGTTGTGGATTTTGCATTTACACCCGTTGTCGGCACCACGCATTTCATTCCGGTGTCCTGCCAGCCATCAGAACAGGGCTGGTGCTTTTCCGCGCTGCCTAATGTGGGGGCATCCGATATTATTGTATTTTCCCGTGCATCGGCCCTGCTGCGGGTTGATCCGGCATCCCCGGTTGAACCCGGGCAGGCCCGCTGGGTTCTGCCGCTTCAGCCCAACGGGATCTGAACCGCGTTTTTCAGAACAAATTCAGCAAGTGTGTCCGTGTCGTTCAGGTCGAGTGCGGGAAGAGGGGCGGGCACAGCCTCGGGCGTATCAGTAGCAACTGCAACAATGTTGCTTTGCGTCATGAATAACGGCTGTTTGCCTATGCCGGGTCGATAGACCTCAAGGCAGGCTGGCACTGTGGCATGAAACCCTTCCACCAGTATCAGATCAACTGGTACCATGCGTGCCAGCAGGTCCGGCAAGGTAAACGGTTCATCAGGCTGGCTGTGCTGTAAAACCCAGCGGTCTGGTGTGGCCAGCATGACTTCTGAAGCCCCGGCCTCCCGATGCACGAAGGAATCCTTGCCGGGTTTGTCGATATCAATGGCGTGGTGGGTATGTTTAACGGTGGAAACCCGCAGCCCCCGCGCCCGTAGGGCAGGGAGCAGGCGCACCAGCAGATGCGTTTTGCCGGACCCACTCCGGCCCGTAATGCCAAAAATGGCCTGATGCCTGATGGTTTTTGTCATGGCCATTTTTCCTGTCTTGTTCGCTCCGCTTTATCATAAGTGTGCAGGCGGGGAAGGGGGGCATGCTTCGGTCTCACGTCAGACAGTCCCTTGAAATACGCATGGCAAGCCTGACAGATTACACAGCAGAGCTACGGTTCCCTGCTGGTCAGAGGCTGTATAGTGGCGTGCATGGACGAGCAGACAAAAACTCCCCCGATTGACCCGCGCACCATGATCCGTGTCCGTGGGGCGCGTGAACATAACCTTAAAAATGTTGATGTCGCCTTGCCGCGGGACAGGCTGGTGGTGTTCACCGGTGTGTCCGGGTCTGGTAAATCCTCGCTCGCATTTGGCACGATTTATGCAGAAGCCCAGCGGCGTTATCTGGAATCAGTCTCTCCTTATGCAAGGCGCCTGTTCAACCAGATGCCGGTCCCGGCGGTGGATGCTATTGATGGCCTGCCACCGGCAGTTGCCCTTCAACAGCAGCGTGGCGGAAGTAGCGGGCGGTCTTCTGTGGGGAGCGTCACCACCCTCTCAAACCTTTTGCGCATGCTCTATTCGCGTGCGGGCACCTATCCGGCTGGTCTGTCACGGCTGGAGGCGGAATCGTTCTCGCCTAATACGCCGATGGGAGCCTGTCCACGCTGCCACGGTATGGGCCGCATTTATGATGTGACAGAACAGACCCTTGTGCCGGATGAGAGCCTGAGCATTCGTCAGCGGGCCGTGGCGGCTTGGCCTACAGCATGGCAGGGGCAGAATTTTCGGGATATTCTGATTACGCGCGGTGTGGATGTTGATACGCCGTGGCGTGACCTGCCGAAAAAAACACGGGACTGGATCCTTTACACAGAGGACACTCCGACGGAGCCGGTTTATCCCGGCCTGAGCTATGCCGATGTGCTGGCGGCCATCAAGCGTGGTGATCCTCCAGCCTATAACGGCACGTTTGCGGGCGCGCGCCAGTATGTGCTGCAAACCTTCACAAAATCGCAGAGCGCAAAAATGCGGGCACGGGCCGCGTCCTTTATGGTCAGCGCGCCTTGCCCTGTCTGCCACGGGCAACGCCTCAACCCGGATGCGCTGCGGGTTACGTTTGACGGACGCAATATTGCAGAGCTTTCGGAGCTTCCTCTCAAACATATTCAGCAGGCTTTGCGCACAGCACTGGCCGGGCTGACACAGAAGGATGCAACGACCGTTGCCGCTCAGGGCATTGTTAAGGCGCTGATAGAGCGGATTGATGTGCTGCTGGACCTCGGGCTGGGTTATCTGCAACTGAGCCGATCGGTTCAGACCCTCTCTCCCGGCGAGTATCAGCGGTTACGGCTTGGCACGCAGATCCGCTCCAACCTGTTCGGGGTTGTCTATGTGCTGGATGAACCCAGCTCCGGCCTGCACCCGGCAGACACACAAGCCTTGCTGCGCGCACTTGATGGGCTGCTTGAAGCGGGTAACTCCCTCCTGGTGGTTGAACATAATCCTGATGTGATCCGCCGGGCGCAATGGCTGGTGGATGTAGGGCCAGATGCCGGAGAGCACGGTGGGCGCGTGCTGTATAGCGGGCCGCCGGAAGGCCTGAAGGCGGTAACAGAGTCCCGCACACGACCTTATCTGTTCAACCCGCCAGCCCATCGGAGCACACCACCCCGCAAACCTGCCGGCTGGCTGGAGCTTTCCGGTATTTGCTGGAACAACCTGAATGACGTCACGCTTTCTTTGCCTCTGGGTGTGCTGGTTTCTGTCACCGGGGTGTCCGGGTCAGGTAAATCCAGCCTTGTGGGGCAGGCCCTCGTTTCGGTTGTCGGGAAGGCTCTGGGGCAACCGATAGAGGCAGCGACGGACGAGGGGGATGAAAGCTCTCTTCCTGATGTCGAACCCGGCCAGCCTGCCGGGAAGGTTGTATCCGGTCTCAATACAATCAAGCGACTGGTGGTCATTGATCAGAAGCCCATTGGCCGCACACCCCGTTCTAATCTGGCGACCTATACCGGCCTGTTTGATCTGATCCGTCAGGCCTTTGCCGCCACGCCGGAAGCACGGAAGAGAGGGTTTGATGCAGGCTGGTTTTCGTTCAACGTGGCCAAGGGGCGTTGCCCAAAATGTGAGGGTGTTGGTTCGGTCATGGTGGAGCTTCTCTTCCTGCCGAGTGTGTATGCGCCGTGCCCGGAATGTCACGGCACGCGTTACAAGCCGGAAGTGCTGGACGTGACCCTGCGCGGCAAGACTATTGCTGACGTGCTGGGGATGAGCGTTGACGACGCCCATGACTTCTTTGCGCCTGAGCCCACAATCGCGCACGGGTTTAACACCTTGCAACAGGGTGGTCTGGGCTATTTGCGGCTTGGTCAGCCCGCAACGGAACTTTCCGGCGGGGAGGCGCAACGCATCAAGCTGGCAACGGAACTTCAGAAGCGTCGCGCTGGCCACGTGCTGTATGTGCTGGATGAACCAACAACCGGCCTGCACCCTTCAGATGTAGATCGCCTGATGCGCCAGTTGCAAACGCTGGTGGACCAGAACAACAGCGTTGTGCTGGCTGAGCACGATATGCGTGTGGCTGCCGCGAGTGACTGGGTTATTGATCTGGGCCCGGG
>NZ_CALLXM010000212.1 GCF_937875265.1 uncultured Acetobacter sp.
GGCATCCACACGGTCTGTCACCCGTGCACCATTGACCATGTCCAGCCCGTTTTCAGAGGCCATTCGGAGCATATTGGGGGCAGCAGCGGCCTCATAGGTCGCATCGCCATCCACCAGAATATAGAAATCAGCATCAATGTCCGAGAACATGCGACGGATGACGTAGCCTTTACCCTGCAACGATTCAGACCGCACAATCGCCCCGGCGGCCTGCGCGAGCGCTATGGTCTGGTCCGTCGAGTTGTTGTCATAGACATAAATTGGCGTATCAGGCAGTGCTGCACGAAAGTCCTGCACAACCGAGGCAATGGTCACTTCTTCATTGTAGCAGGGGATCAGGACGACAACTTTGGGTGCAGTCTGATCAGGGCTGGAAAGATTTGTCACATTATCCTCTTTCTATAATAGCGGTTAAAGCACATGATTAATGTATACTCTTAAAGCATGGGCTTCTAACTTTGCTATAGATTGTATTCTTCTTGCGGATTGGCTTGACGTATGAAGTCCTTATAGCGTTATGTCTACACGCTAGACATAACGTTATGCTTGGTTTTACAGGCCTCAACTGTTTGGTCAGACAGCGCGGGTCTGGGCCTGAAAGCTTGTCTGGAGAATCTCATTTGGCCCTTCAGTTATAAGAGGGGCAGAGTGTGTGTGGTGGTATTTTGGCGGAGTTTTCCGGGCAGTTCTTACCATCGTCTCTTTGGAAGGTAATTTGATTCTGATCAAAATGTTTTCCAGCGAGTGCGTTCATATAAGGCGTGCTGGCATAAGGGGCCCAAAATATGGTGCCTCCCAGTTCATAAGTGCTAAATTGCCAGTTCTGAATGCGAGATGGGTTGATAACGACTGTCAGAGGCCGGTCATTGCGTGCATTGATCTGGTTTATAATGGAATATGCAGCTTTTTTGTCCAGTCTGTCCTGTAGCCATCGATGATGCATGATGGAAAAGGCGTTGCCGCCAATCAGGACAAGGACACCACATAAACTGTACCGGGCAACTGTTTTGAACTGAAATTTTTCCAGAAGAGCGAGTAATCCCAGAGGAAATAGAAAGTTGATATAAAAACTTACTCTGGGAGCCGGCCAGTAGCTGTCAACGGGTTGTAAAAGAATGATGGGTGTTGGAATGACAACAATCAGGAAAACTGCGTAAGCAAACTTCTTCAAATCAAACTGTAAGAGCGCCGTTATAACGAGCCCTACCATGATGCAGAGCAGCAGCAGAGCCAGAGGTTTGTAAAGAAGGTTGTGATAAGCGCCTTCTGACAGAAAAATATCATGTGTACTATGCAACTGCTGTCGCAGATTAGCGGGAATATTTCGAATGGAGAGTGTTCTTTGCAAGACGACTTTAGGTGCAGAGATTTCCCATAGACGTTTGAGTATTTCATTATAGATAAAATACAGGCCGAGACTGCTTACCAGGAGCATAATCTGCGTGGGTATAGCGCTCAGCTTTGCCGGGGCATCTTTGAAAAATGCAGACAGAGCCAGAATAACAAAGGGAAGCAGAATTAAGGGCTGATAAGCGCAGGCGGAGAGAGCAATGAAAGATGCACCGGCCAAAATTTTAATAAGACCATCAAATCGCGATATGCAAAGAAAAGATGTGCCAATGCTTGCAAATCCGACCGCATAAATCAGGTAGGCCGATGTCCATTGGTAAAAATCAAACATGAAGGGAAACAGAATAGATGAGATTGCAAAAAAAGCGCTTTCCAATGGATTTTTATCTAGATTTATCAAAGAGATAGTAGAATTTATAAGATAAATAAATGATGCGATAAACGCAACACTGGAGAAAATCTGATAAAAACGGAATGTAAATCCAAGGTGGTATAGGCCAGCATTGAGAAAGCTGATGATATGCCTGCCATCTCTGGGCGTGTAAATCATAAGGGCATCAATCCAGCTCCCATAATTTCTTATGAAAACATCATCTATATTTTCAAGCTGAAAATTCAAAATAATTAATGGCAGAAGAATAATAAATGAAAGAGCTGAAATTAGAAAATGGCACTGTTTTCTGCTCATGAGTGCAATGCTAGTCGGAATCACTGTGTAAGCCTTATTTGTATTTATTGCGAGATTACAAAACAGATTAAGCGTCTGTTAGATGCTTGAGAAAGCTTTCCACATGAAAACGGGGCCGCTGTTTGGTTTCCAGATAAATCTTGCCCACATATTCCCCAATAATGCCCAGAGAGAGCATCTGCACGCCGCCCATGAAGAAAATGGAGAGGATGATGGACGGCCAGCCTTCGACGGTGTTGTCGGTAAATTTCATCACCAGTACGTAAAATGCTGCCACCAGTGAGAACAGGCAGATAACAAACCCCAGCGAGGCAATTAGCCGCAGGGGGGTAATGGTCATGGAGGTAATGCCTTCCATGGCCAGAGCCAGCATTTTGCGCAGCGGGTATTTGGACTCACCTGCTGTGCGCACGCCACGGGCATAACGAACTTCTGTTGATGGAAAGCCCACCAGTGGTACAAGGCCACGAATATAGGCGTTCCGTTCCGGGTAGCGCAGCAGTCCGTCCAGCGCACGGCGGCTGAGCAGGCGGAAGTCAGCATGGTTGAACACCTGCCGAACCCCCATAACGGCCATCAGCTTGTAAAAACCCTCGGCTGAGGTGCGCTTGAACCAGGAATCTGTCTGGCGGCATTCCCGCACGCCATACACAACATCATACCCGGCCCGGTAAGCCTCAACCATGCGGCGGATCGCGTTGATGTCGTCCTGAAGGTCTGCATCAATGCTGACAATTGCATCGGCTTGCGGGTCTGCTGCGGCCAGACCCGCAA
>NZ_CALLXM010000213.1 GCF_937875265.1 uncultured Acetobacter sp.
CCGTGTGATGTGCTGGGTGCGTTTGTTGATGACCGGCGCGCACTGGGCGTTCTGATCGGGCGCATGACGTTTCAGGACGGCGCGGCAGAAGCCTGCACGCTCCAGCCTGCTGCGGGCACCCTGACAGGCTCCGGCTGGCACACGGCGGAAGCCGGGCAGACGGCCTGCTGGACCAACGGGAATGCTGCTTTGTCTCTGGGGGATCGTCAGCCGGAAGCGTTCGGTCTTCTGTCTGTTGAGGTGCTGGCAGGTGGGCCGTATCTGGTTTCCACGCCGTCTGCGGCCATGCTGAGCGCAGTATCCTGATACATCTGTGAAAGGGTTTTACGGCCCGGCTGCGTCAGTGCCGGGCCGTAGGACACCTTACGGTGATGCAAAAAGAGAAATAAAGTGCCCGTTATTCTGTTGCGTATATGTAATTATTTAAGTTAGCCTGACCCTCTGTGCACGGGAGAGCGTGGTATGCGGCACAGGTGAACACACCTTGTGCCGGAGCAGAGCCCGCATCCCCAAAGAGTAAAGGACTGATGATGCGTATCCCTCCATCCCTTAAAACAGGGCTGAAAATGGGAGCCTGTATAGGCCTCGCTTTCCTGGCAGTCCTGCTGCTGCTTTATGGAATGGGCGTGACGCATCTTTCACTGATGGCACAGGAAATGCTGGTCTTTTTAATTGCCACATCTGTTGTGGCAGGCCGCTTCCTGCTGGTCCGATAACCCTGCAAAGATATACGCGCGCTTTACTTGCGCCCCATCGTATCGGTTGCCGGGGTAGGTGAGGTCGCGGAGTTAGGGCGGGGGTCTGCTGAGCGCAGGAACCGCACGGCCAGAGCACCATACAAAGCATGGCTGCACAGGGCGCGGGATACACCGAACGCCAGAAAGGCGCTGGCCAGCAGA
The DNA here is from genome assembly GCF_937875265.1 of uncultured Acetobacter sp. Lineage (GTDB taxonomy): Bacteria > Pseudomonadota > Alphaproteobacteria > Acetobacterales > Acetobacteraceae > Acetobacter. Next base: position 900 of record NZ_CALLXM010000213.1, read on the forward strand.
GCAAGAGTAATCTGCTGGTTATCGCACATTTCCATAACAATGACGGTCGCTGTCAGCGGGGCCTGCGTGACGGCAGCAAAATAGGCCACCGTGCCCAGCAGCACCACGGCACCGGGTGAGGTATGGGGCAGATACTGTGCCACCCAGCCGCCCATGCCCGCTCCAACTGAAAGGGATGGTGCAAACAGCCCGCCCGGAATGCCGGAACAGTAGGACACAATGGTGGCCAGAAATTTCAGCACGAAGAAAGAGGCCGGGTAGTCCCCGGACCCCATGATGATATCCCGTGCCTGCACATATCCCGTGCCGTAGGTCATGCCGCCGGACAGCAGGCCGATAATCGCCAGTGCCAAGCCGCATAAGGCTGCAAACAGGATGGGCCGCTGAGCGATAAATTTGCCCGCACGCCCCGGAATGCCCCGGGAAATACGGATAAGCAGGGCGGAAAAGGACCCACCGCTCAGCCCACCCAGAACGCCGCAGGCCAGCACGGCCAGCCAGCTTACACCCACCGGCACCACAGAACTGGTATGGCCGAAATAGGTGTAGTTCCCCACCATGGCGATGGCAGTCACGCCGGCAATCACCACACAGGTGAGCATGGTGCCGCTGGTGCGCTGCTCATAGGAATGGGCGAGTTCTTCAATGCCAAACACAATGCCTGCCAGCGGCGTGTTGAACGCGGCGGCAACGCCTGCGGCCCCCCCGGCCTTGATCAGCGCGCGCTGTTTTATGGGGTCATGCACCCCCATAAAACGCCCGACCGTGTGCATGATGGAGGCGCCAACCTGCACAGTCGGCCCTTCACGCCCGATGGAGGCACCGGAGAGCAGCCCAAGGCAGGTGAGGAAAATTTTGGCCAGCGCAATTTTCAGCGCCAGAACTTTATCAACAATCCGGGTGTCATTCAGATGCAGGCAGGCAATGGCCTGCGGAATGCCGCTGCCCTGCGCACCCCGGAACCATGTACGCGTCAGCCAGGTGGACAGCGCAAGCCCGCCGGGGGTGACAACCAGCATCAGCCAGGGGCTGAAGGCGATAATCTGGCTGCGCAGTCCGGCTGCCCTGTCTGCCAGAAAGGCAAACGTGACAGCCACCACGCCGACCATAACAGCGCCGGACCAGTAGATGAGCTTGCGACGCCAGTTAACCGTCCCGGCCTTGGCCTGTTCACGAAAATGACGAAGCTGAGCGGACGTGACGGGCACGCTGGCAGACATGAACAATCCTGATTGGCTGAGAAGAACAAGGGTGTTCTAACACGCCTTCCGAGGGAGGGAAGCATTGTCTGGGTTTATACGCGTCCTGTATCAATAATAACGCATGCTCCTGAGAGTAACATGCGCAAAACGGGACGCTAAGTGCGGATATCGGGCGCGGACACTATCGTAAAACTGAAATCATCAAGGCCTCGTGTAGAGGCCTGTGCGGTCAGGATGCGCCAGACTCGGTTGCAGGCCGTGGCCAGAACACAATGCCTTCATGCTTGGCCATGTTGTCCGGCTCCACATGGATATGCACCAGTGTGTCCCCCATTTTTGCGCGCAGGCCCGCTTCAATCCGGTCACAGATCTCGTGCGCTTCCTCCACCGTCATGCTGCCGGGCACCACCAGATGGAATTCCAGAAAGGTAATCGCGCCGACAATGCGGGTGCGGATGTCATGTGCCTCAATCGCGCCACGCCCGTTGGAGGCAATAATGTCACGGATATCATCCAGTGTTTCCAGTCCGGGGGCTTCATCCATCAGTCCGGCAATGGACTCCCGCATCATCTCCCAGCCCACGCGCAGCACGTTAATGGCAATCAGCCCGGCAAGAGCGGCATCCAGCCAGATCCAGCCGGTAAGCGGGATGAGCAGCATGCCTACCACCAGCCCGGCACCGGTCCAGACATCGGACAGCACATGTTGGCCGCCAGCCTGAAGGGCCGGAGAACGACGGCTGCGGCCGACATGTACAAGCGTCATGCCCCACACCAGATTGACCACCGTGGCGGTCGCATTGAGCAGAATGCCCGTATAAGGCGCACTGGTCGCGTGCGGATGCAGCAGGCCTTCCACAGCTTCCCGCCCGATAACAAACGCGGTGACCAGCACCAGCGTGCCTTCCGCCACGGCGGAAAGGTATTCCGCCTTGTAATGCCCGTATGTGTGGTTGTGGTCCGCCGGGCGCGCCGCAACGCTCAGCGCCCACAGCCCTGCCAGAGCCGAGACCACGTTGATGATGGTCTCTATCGCATCGGAATACAGCGCCACACTGCCGCTGGTCGCATAAGCCGCATATTTCAGCCCGAGTGCCACCAGACTGACGGCCAGACTGCACAGGGCAATGCTTTTGTTACTTTTCGGGAGAGGAATCTGCATTGGGAGACTGATACCAGAAGCTTGAGCTAAAACGCAGGGGGTCAGACGGTGTGCGGGTCGGTCAGGTGGCAGGGGGGATGGTAGTCCGCCGCTTCAATCTGCACAGTGGGGTGCACTATGCCAAAGCGGGTGCGCAGGGCCTCCACCGTGGTTTGCAGCAGCAGGGTTTCCGTCTGCCCGGCTGGAAGAGTGGCTGCGCGGACCAGATGCACTGTTAACGCAGTTTCCGTCGTGCTGATGGGCCAGATGTGCAGGTCATGCAGGTCCGCCACACCGGGCTGGGTGCGCAGGAAGGTTTCCACGCCATCCCGGTCCACGGAACGGGGCACGCCATCCAGCGCCATATCCAGTGAATCGCGCAGCAGGGACCATGTGGCCAGTACAATCACGACTGAAATGCCAATGCTGATGGCAGGGTCGATCCATGTGGCACCCGTCAGCAGCACCAGCCAGCCTGCCAGCACCACGGCGACAGATGTGAGGGTGTCGGACGCCATATGCAGGAAGGCGCCGCGAATATTGATGTCGTTTTTCTGGCCGGAGGCAAAGAGCACAGCGGTGCCGCCGTTTATCAACACGCCGATGGCGGCCACAATCATCACGGTTTTGCCTGCCACCGGGCCGGGCTGGAACAGTCGCTCAATGGACTCCCACGCCACAGCTCCGGTTACGAGCATAAGGATAACGGCGTTAGCGAGTGCCGCCAGAATGGATGAGCGCCGCAGCCCGTAGGTAAAGCGGGCGGAGGGGGATTTGGTGGACAGATGCTGCGCCAGCCACGCGGTGCCCAGTGCAAGAACATCGGACAGATTGTGCCCGGCATCGGCCAGCAGCGCCAGCGAGTGGGAGAACACACCCCACAACGCTTCCGCCCCCAGATAAACAGTGTTGAGCACCATCCCTATGGCAAACGCCGTCCCGAATGAAGACGGGGTATGCACATGGTGATGCCCAAACCCGTGATGATGGTCGTGGCCGTCATGC
>NZ_CALLXM010000214.1 GCF_937875265.1 uncultured Acetobacter sp.
GACTCGCTGGATGCGTTAGGGGCCGAGGCCATGGATTGCCGGGCCTGTGCGCTCTGGCGCCCCGCTTCACGCACAGTATTTGGGGAAGGGTCTCCGCATGCCCGTTTGATGCTGGTTGGTGAGCAGCCGGGGGACCAGGAGGATCAGGCCGGGCGTCCGTTTGTGGGGCCTGCCGGGCAGGTGTTTGATCGAGCCCTTGCAGAAGCTGGGCTGGAGCGCAGTACGGTTTATGTTACCAATGCTGTCAAACATTTTCGGTTTACCTGGCGGAATGGCCGACGCCTGCATCAGAAGCCGGAGCAGGAGTCTGTGCAGGCCTGTCAAACCTGGCTGGATGCGGAACGGCGGCTGATCAAGCCTGCTCTGATTGTCATGATGGGGGTTACAGCGGCACAAAGTCTGCTGCATCGGCCTGTTACGATTTCTCGTGAACGGTCCCGTATTTTTCCATTGGGGCAGGGAAGTCAGGGACTGGTGACAGTCCATCCTTCATACCTGTTGCGGCTCCCCAGCGAGGCCGACAAAGAGCGTGAATATGCGCGCTTTGTTGAAGACTTGCGGCTTGTGAAAACTTTTATCGAAAGTCTGCCCTGATCCTTCGGGCGACTTCACATGGCATCAGGATTTGCGTGCCTTATTAATGCGGGCGTGCAGATCTTTGCCGGTTTTGAAGAATGGGATGTGTTTTTTGGAAACATGCACCTGTGCCCCGGTTTTTGGGTTACGTCCGATGCGTGGTTCTCGTTCCTTAATGGAAAAAGCTCCAAAGCCACGCAGCTCTACGCGATTATTGTCAGCCAGACTGCTGGAAATAGAATCGAACACAGTATTGACGATCAGATTGATATCTTTGAGCTGAAGATGCGGATGTTTCTGCATAAGAGAGGCAATGAGCTCAGACTTGGTCATGGTCCACCTTCCAAATCCTGGAACATCAGCCTGCCGGACAATAAGGCTGCCAGCGGATCTGAGTGACAAAATGGGACGCCAAAATAAAAAAGTGCGCCACAGCGATTAAGCCGGTGCGCACTTCAAAATTCACTAAGCCGATAGGGTCAGTCAATACTTAAATAATCTGACAGTACGAACCAGAGGAATACTGTCAGATTTTAGAGGGCTCAGGCTGAAGCTTTTTTGGTGCGACGGCCACGTGCGCCCGCGTCTTCACCTTCCGGCGTTGCGTGGATTTTACGGCCCAGGCCAATCTCACGGGCCAGCGTGGAACGACGTTCTGCATAGTTGGGTGCAACCATGGGGTAGTCAGCCGGCAGGCCCCAGCGCTCACGATACTGCTCAGGGGTAATACCATAAGCACTCTGCAGGTGGCGCTTAAGCATTTTCAGCTTTTTACCGTCTTCCAGGCAGACAATATAGTCTGGGAATACAGAGCGTTTGACCGGCACTGCAGGCTGCAGCTTTTCCGGTTCGTTCTGCGGCTGATCAGCCGTTTTCAGAGCCTGATAGACGTCACGGATAAGGGCGGGGATAAGGGCAGGATCGGTCTGGTTATTAGAAACCTGTGCCGAAACGATTTCTGCGGCCAAATCAAGAATGTTGGGATAACTCTGGTTCTCTGTCATGACAATTCCGTTTATTTGTCGGGCTGAATGATTTTATCCATACTATTTCAATTCTTCTTTGTGAATAGAGAATATAGCAATTAGACTGAATAAAATTGAATATATCATGAAAAACATCTGATCAGCGGAGTGAAAGAGACGATGTATGCAAGTAAAATAAATATTCCGTAATCTATTTTTCTGGATGATTTGTGTCGTTAGGCTTCTCTGTGGGCCTTGAGTGGTCATTGGACAGAGTTTGTTTTTAAGGTGCTGGTATTTGCAAATAGCATAATTGACTTTGCGCTCCGGCCTATTATCCAAAACGGCTATGCTCTGCTCAGGCAATCCTATTAATAAGTACGGATTGGCTGCGGTAACCTTTAATATTTGTAAGAACCTGGAATAAGGACTGTTGGAAATGACCTCACGCCATGATAGCCGCAAACTGATTGTGCCTGTGGTGCTGTCTGGCGGGACGGGAAGCCGTTTGTGGCCCATGTCACGGGCCAGCTTTCCCAAGCAGCTGTGGTCGCTCGTTAGTGAGCGCAGTATGCTTCAGGAAACAGTGCTGCGCGGGAAGGCGGCGGGTTTTGCTCCTCCGGTCGTGGTTTGTAATGAAGAGCATCGTTTTTTAATTGCAGAGCAACTGCGCGAGGTCTCGGTTACCCAAGCCAGTATTGTGCTGGAGCCCGTAGGCCGGAACTCCGCTCCTGCTATTACCGCGGCGGCTCTGCTTGTAGCTCAGACACACCCAGATGCTGTGTTGTGGATGATGGCTGCGGATGCAGATATCAAGAAGACTGACGCTCTCTCGCAGGCCATGGAGCAAGCTGTGCAGGCTGCGGAGCAGGGGCGTATCGTAACATTCGGAATGGCGCCCACCCGGCCGGAAACCGGTTACGGTTATATTGAAAAAGGTGAGCCGCTTTCCGGTGTGGAGGGGGCGTTTACTATTCAGTCGTTCCGTGAAAAGCCGACAGAGGCTGTTGCAGAAAAATTTGTGCAAGACGGCAATTATTTCTGGAATTCCGGCATGTTTGTTTTTCGGGCAGATGTGCTGCTTGATGAAATGCGCCGATATGCACCAAAGGTTTTGCAAAGCGTGCAGGCCGCATTTGAGAAACGCGAGACGGATCTTGATTTTATCCGGCTTGATAAAGAAGATTTTGCACAGGCCCCCGATATTTCCATCGATTACGCCATTGCCGAACAGACCCAGGTTTCAGCGGTTATCCCGGCTGATCTGGGATGGTCAGATGTGGGAAGCTGGGACGCATTGTGGGATATCAGCCCCAAAAACGCAGACGGCAATGTGCTGTTAGGCGATGTTCTGACGGAAGATGCCCACGGATGTTATGTCCG
>NZ_CALLXM010000215.1 GCF_937875265.1 uncultured Acetobacter sp.
GGTTGGGGTGGTGGCGGTTGGGGTGGCTCAACCTATACTTATACCTGCCAAACCAGCTTCGAGCTGGTAAACGGAGTTGTCTCCGCCTGGACCATGCGGGGAGACGGATGCTGACCATGCCCGGCGCAGTCTGCCACACGACTCCAGTCCTGTTTTTTACGGCATGATTTTTTGGGAGACGCCCATGTGGCATCGCTGCGCACAGGCACGTACACATTTGAAACCGACACTGCTGACTCCTGCCTTTCTGGCACTGACAGCATTAGCCGGATGCCAGAGTCAGGCACGGCAAGACTCCTACGTGACACCAACCTCCACCTGTTCTTACATGATGCCGTCCGTTTCCGGTGCACGGACTTATGCGCCTGGTAAGGTTGCTGCAGAAAATCAGAAAGGTATTCCGGACAGCGCCATTGCGTATAATGACCCGGAGACTGCTGCCTCCTGTGACCGTCCGTTGTCTGACACGTTGCCTACCTCTCTTGAGATGGCCGATTATGTGCATGTGCTAAACACCACCGGACTATTCAGCACTCTGCAGCAAAGTGGCCCCTTTACGGTGTTTGGCATTCCGAACTCCGTCTTGGAAAGCTATGAAGCTCGCACAAATGGCAAGCTGACTGCTCCGGAAAATGTCGCACTCCTGCGCGAAATTCTGTCCTATTCCATTGTAAAAGGAAAATGGCCGCTTCAGAAACTGCGAGCAGCAGCTCTGGCGTCCCCCACCCATTCCGTCGGACTGCCAACGCTGAATGGCCGAATCCTTTCCGCATGGATTGATCAGCCTACCGGCGAGATCATTCTGGGGAACGGGGAGGGTATGACTTCTCGCCTGTGGGTTACGGGAATTCCGCAGTCCAACGGCATGCTGTATTTCACGCAGTCTCTGGTGCTGCCACCTGTCGGTACGACTACGCCTCCCTCCGCAACGGCAACGACCACGCCACCACCCGGTGCAACACAGGCGGCTGTCCGCAGACCGGCACGCACGGCAAAAGCTACCCGTGCTGTGGTGGCAGCTCCTGCAATCCAGCCCCTGCCGGGCCACCGGGGGACGACAGCAAAGGCGAACAGTCTTTCAACCCCACCGGTGTTGCAGGACGATCCGACTCGCTAAATACAAAAAAAGCCTGCCAGTTGAAAAACCGGCAGGCTTTTTCCTAAATTACAGACTGAGCTGATTACAGCAGAGACTGAGCCTTGCTCAGCACTGTGTTGCACAGCTTGGTTTTTAGCTGGCCTTTCAGGTTAGCCAGAGAGAACATCTGGTTATCGCCTGTCTGGAGCAGCCCCTGCTGACCTGCGCTATACCCGCTGGAAGAAGTCACGCCCTGCTGCTGCGTCAGATTGCTCAGCACAGAGCTGGCAGATGTCGCACTCGCGCCGGACAGAACGTTGTTCTGCACGCAGTAACCAAGAATACCGGTCAAATTGCTGGTGCTGGCTGAAGACAGGCTGGGAAGCATATTGCCCAGCATACCAGTCGCACTGCTTTTGGCGCTGCTGGTTGCAGCGGAGAGAGCATTCTGTCCAATGCTGCCAAAGCTCTGAGCCTGTGCCGTAGACACAGCGCCCGTCAGGCCAGCAGCAGCGACCAGCGCCAGAAGAGTTTTCGTGTTCATTATGGGGTCACCCTTTTCGAAACGTCTCCACCGTGTATGCGACCATACAGGCAGGTCTTCAAGCTGAAGATCAGGGTGCAGGCATGGCAGGCGCACATGGCTGAACTATGGCGTATGCTCAGTTTTCAGCCTGAAAATGTCCAGACGGACGGATTTTCCCAGAATGTGGGGCCGGGCAGAATGAAGTCCGTACCGATCTGCACAAAACCCACAATCTCGTCAGGTGTCTGAACTTCCACCACGGCGGGCAGCTCCATGACCATACACCACCAGAGCACAAGAGCTGTCAGGCTTTCCGGGTCTTCCCCTTCCGCGGGGACAACCGGAGCGGCTGTTGAAAAGCTGATATAATCAGCACCTGACTCCCCTGCCCGCATGGCTCCGTCCCGGCTACCACCAACGGAGACACCCAGCTGCAGATCTCCACCAATCTGCTGCCGCACGTCCCGAACAGAGGCTTCAGTAAATTCGGTGGACAGATGCACACCATCACAGCCCGTAAGGACCGCCAGTGCGGGTCTGTCTTCCAGCATCAGGGCAATGTCCTGAGTCTGAACGACAGACTGAATGGTCTGAATATGCTGGATCAGCTCAGCATCCGGGGCATCAGCCAGGCGGAGCAGGACGGCGGCGGGAGTATGCTGCTGCATCCCCCGCGCCAGATCAGGCAAAAAAGCCTCGACATCCCGCAGAACGGGGGTTGCGAGATAGACACTACACGCCGTCATCTCGGCCCCTTGTTGTGTTGTCACGTCTGGTGTTTCAGCTCTTGAAGATGGTGATGATCTGGTTGAGCAGATCCAGAGCTTCTGCCTTCGGACGCTGGAACACGTTACGACCGATAATGGAGCCGAAGCCGCCACCTTCGTGAATGCCCTTGATTGTCGTCAGCAGATTGTCCGTCCCGGCTTTTTCGCCACCAGAGAAAATTACAATACGACGGCCAGCAAAGCTGGACTGCACCACGTGACGGATACGGGCCGGCAGCGTGGAAATATCAATCTTGTTCTGCTCATAAGCAGGCTTGTTGGCGGCCAGGGCAACCAGTTCCGTCGGCGGCTTCACCTTAATGATGTGCGCACCACACAGAGCGGCCATATGAGCTGCATAGGCACACACATCCACTGCGGTTTCCGCCGGTTTGTCCAGCATCGGGCCACGCGGGTAGCTCCACAGGATAACAGCCAGACCAACAGACTTGGCTTCAGCAGCCAGTTCGCGGAATTCTTCCATCTGGTCGAAGCAGTATTCAGAACCGGGATAGATGGTAAAGCCTATACCCGCACAGCCCAGACGCAGAGCATCAGCCACTGTGCCGGTTACGGCCTGATCTTTTTCCGTGGCAAGGCTGTTGGAGCTGTTACATTTGAGAATAAGCGGAATTTCAGCAGCATATTTTGCAGCGCCACATTCCAGCATACCCAGGGGAGCAGCGTAGCCGCTCAGCCCGGCTTCAATCGCCAGTTCAAAATGATAGTGCGGATCGTACGCAGCGGGGTTGGCTGCAAAGGAGCGGGCCGGGCCATGCTCAAAGCCCTGATCAACCGGCAGAATGACCAGCTTACCCGTACCACCCAGCTTCCCGGCGTTCAGGAAGCGGGCCAGATTTGTTTTTGTACCGGGATTGTCGCTCTCGTACTGATCAAGAATAGCCTTAACCTGCGGGGTAAGCGTCATTGGGAAATCCTTCCTCTGGGCTTTCATCCGGGCATTTATTTCCCGGAACCATTCTCTGGCAATAACTGCGCATGAAATACGCGGCAAGATGTGTTTGTGAAGATAGCGGGGCGGTAAGGTCAAATGATGGCGGACGACCGGGGAAAAGTAATCCCCCGCCTGTTTCATACAGAACGCGTGCAGCAGCAGTGCGTTCAGAATCGGCGTGCAGAATTACACTCTTCTGCCCCTGAGTATGAGCCAGAACGGCATGACCCACGCTGCTGCCGCAATCCAGAATATGAAAGTACCGGCATCCGCTTTCCTGCTCTATCTGACAGACAAGCGCCTGCCACCATGGCGCCCCCATAAAGCTGGCTGCACCTGGAGCGGAAAGAAACCCGAAGGGTGCCATACTGGTTTGAGGTGTGATTACACCCGCATCCCTGGCGGCGTGGTACACTGCCATACCTGTGGCGTAATCATGAAGTGTAAAGAACCCATATGCCAGAAAAGAAGGGAATAAAATTGGAGTGTTTTCCATGACCATGCTTGACGCCGCCGCGTTTGCGGGTGATTCCTTTTTGAGAAAAGGGTAGACAAGAATGCAAGATCAGGGTCCAGGGCCATCTTTGACAGAATTAAACGACCCTGCCGCACAGGTGCTGGCAGAAACACCCTCACCCGCAGACGTGGACCCGATTGACCGGCTGAACCGCGCTTTGCAGCGTATCTCCTTCGCTCTTGATAAATACCGGCAGGCGGAACAGCGCAAGGGCGTGGATACGCAGGAACTCGTCGCCAATGTTGACGCACTGATCAGCCGTGTACGCGACGCTCTGGCCCATACGGACCGACCGGAAGATAAATAATCATGGCGCTCGTTTCAATTCGTATTAATGGTCACAGCTATTCCGTCGGGTGTGAAAACGGTCAGGAACGGCATGTTCAGGACATGGCCCAGCAGGTTGAACGCCGCGTCCAGCGCGTGCGGGACCTGGGTTTTACAGGGGAAAGCCGCGTGCTGGTACTGGCAGCGCTGCTCATGGCAGACGAAATTCAGGATCTCTCCATCCAGCATGTGCCAGAAAGCACAACGCAGGCTGTGGAAGAGGCCGAACGCCTGCGCACGGAGCAAATGCTGATGAATGGCCGCCTGATAGATATGGCAGAATGCGCGGAAGCTATTGCAGCCACCCTTGAGCAGGCCTACATAGGAGAGGCGGAGCTGCCCGGCACGTCAGGCGAGTCATCCCCTGGGCCGATAAGCACTTCCTAAGGGAGCTGGCTCTGTTGTGGCCCTGGTCACATTACCCGGCGCCCACCTGCACACGCAGGTCCTGGAGGTTGAAAGACCAACGGCCATGGCGGCTTCGCACTCTCCCTCTTCCCTTGTTTCAGATACTCCGGCTATCGCCGAGGCCAAGCAGGCGCAGCGCGCCCGCTGCCTGAATAGCCTTAAAGGCCGCCCTGCCGGAGTGGATGCCACTTTGTGCACGCGTCTGGCAGACATGCTGCTGGCCACGGAGTACCACCACATTGCCTGTGTCTGGCCTCTGCCGCATGAGATTGACCTCCGCCCCCTCTGCCATCAGCTCAGCCTTGCCGGACGCCTTGTGCTGCTGCCGGACACGCCCCCGCGCGGACAGCCCCTGACCTTCCGGCTCTGGACGCCCCAAAGCACCATGCTGCGTGGCCGCTTTGGCACGCAGGTGCCCGATGGCCCGACTCTGGTGCCAGACCTTGTGCTGGTTCCGCTGCTTGGGTTTGACCGCACTGGCAACCGTCTGGGATACGGAGGCGGATATTATGACCGCACACTGGCAACCCTGCCGGGTGTGCGGAGTGTGGGATATGCACTGGCCGCACAGGAAGTGGACCATTTGGCAACCGGCCCGTATGACCAGCGTCTCTCCTGCCTGATAACAGAGCGGGAGATTCTGCATTTTGACTGACTGCAAACGAGGAAAGACGACGGCGTGAGAATTCTGTTTCTGGGCGATATTGTTGGCCGGTGTGGCCGTGAGGCCGTTTTGTCCCGCCTGCCAACACTGAGGAAAACGCTCGCGCTGGATCTGGTTGTGGTCAACGCGGAAAATGCCAGCCACGGATTTGGGCTCTCCCCCGCCATTGCCACGGGGCTGTTTGAAGGGGGCGTGGACGTTATCACGCTGGGGAACCACAGCTGGGACCGGCGTGACCTGATTGGCCATATTGCCTCCGCCCCCCGCATTATCCGCCCCATCAACTTCCCGCCCGGCACACCGGGGAATGGCAGCGTTCAGGTGGAACTGGCTGATGGGCGTAAGGCGCTGGTGGTCAATGCCATGGGTCGCTTGTTCATGGACCCGCTGGATGACCCCTTCCGCTGCATGAATGAATTACTCACCCGCCACCGTCTGGGTGTGACCACGCAAGCCATTGTGGTGGATATCCATGCGGAAGCCACCAGCGAGAAATGGGCATTTGGCAATGTGCTGGATGGTCGGGTTTCTCTGGTAGTGGGCACCCACACCCACACCCCCACAGCAGACCACCGTATTTTACCCGCCGGAACAGCCTTCCAGACGGATGCTGGCATGTGCGGGGATTATGACAGCGTGATTGGCATGACCAAAGAGCCAGCCATGGCCCGCTTTATCCGCAAGATGCCGGGCGAACGCCTGCAACCGGCGGAAGGTGATGCCACGATGTGCGGCATTATGGTGGAAACAGAGGATGCTACAGGTCTGGCCCGCCGCATTGCCCCCATTCGGCAGGGAGGCCATCTGGCCCAGACCCTGCCTGACTTTTAAAACAGCCTCTAAACGCTACCAGACGAGCCGGGGCAGTGTCGCCACAGGGCGCAAACCTGCTGCTTCGGCTTCTTTGGCGGCAAGTCCTGTGTTGTCACCAATCATCTCCTGATGAATGCCGCCCAAAATCCACGCGCCAGCAACCCCGGCAACAGCAGCCCCCCGCATATCGGTCGCCAGTGCATCACCAATGGCCAGAATACGGTCCTGCGGTACATTCAGCATGGAAAACACGGGAGCATAAATCTCCTTGTACGGCTTACCAACCCACCGCACATTCCCGCCTTCCTGCTCATAAAAAGACGCAAGCACCCCCGCACAGATCATCCTGCGGCCACCTTTGACCACAACCATATCCGGGTTTGCGCACAGCATTGGCAGGCCGCGTTCCAGCCCGGCCCGTAATTCCGGCAGGTAGGGGTCAACCGAGTCCGCCCCACGCTCTATATCCGGCCCTGTATTAAGAATGAACTGAGCGTCTGACGGGTCAGTGACCCGTTCCAACTCCAGCCCGTCATACAGCCCCAGATCATGCGAGCCGCCCACGTGCAGCACGCGCCGCCCCAGGCGCGCGAACCACGGGTCATCCCGCTCACGCAGCAGACGACGCACTTCTTCCCCACTGGTCATCACACCATCATGCAGGGCTGGGCTGATGCCAAAACCTTCCAGCTGATGACTGACGATTTCTGCCGGACGCGGCGCATTGGAGAGCATGACCACGCGCTTCCCCGCCGCCCGCAATGCCTCCAGACACGCTACGGCACCGGGATAGGGTTGCACGCCGTCATGCACCGTGCCCCACAAATCAATAATATACCCGTCATACTGGTCCGCTACGGCGGACAGACCCGTCAGAGTCTGCATCTCAGCCTGTGTCTTCGTCATATTACAGATCAGCTCCCCGGATATCGGCAAGAGTTTCCACGCCATCCGCACGCATGCGGTCGAGCATTTCCCGTTTCAGGCGCCCGATAATGGCCGGACCTTCGTAAGAAAACGCTGCATAAAACTGCACGAGGTCTGCACCCAGACGAATGCGGTCCAGCACATCCGCCCCGGATTCAATCCCGCCGCAGGAGATGAGCGCCATACGTCCGGCAGAGGCCTCAGCCACCAGCCGCAGCATTTCCGTTGCCCGCGTACGGAGCGGGCGCCCGGAAAGCCCACCGCTTTCCGTTTTGTGCGGGCTGAGCAGCGTATCGGGGCGGGCCAGCGTGGTGTTGGTGACAATCAGCCCCTGCGCACCACCGGCAATAGCGGCTTCCACAATCGGGCCAACGGCATCATTTTCCAGATCCGGTGCCAGCTTGATCAGCAAAGGTGGCCGTTCCGGGTGACGTTCCGCAATCGCATCTAGAATGCTGCGCAGACGCGCCGAATCCTGCAAGCCACGCAGGCCCGGCGTGTTAGGGGAGGACACGTTGAGCACGATGTAGTTCACATACGGCTTAACCCGTGCCACCAGCGCCGGATAATCCCGCTCCGGGTCTGCTCCCGTTTTGTTGATGCCAAGGTTTGCGCCAATCGGCACTCCGGCTCCGCCCCCACGCCCGGACGGCAAAGGCCGATGGAGGCGGGCCAGCCTGACTGAAAAGCGGTCAATCCCCTGATTGTTAAAGCCCATGCGGTTGATAACCGCCCGGTCTTCCGTCAGGCGAAACAGGCGCGGCTTCGGGTTACCTGCCTGCGGGCGCGGCGTAACCGTTCCGGCTTCCACAAAACCAAATCCCAGTTTGGCCAGTGGGCGAATAACACGGGCATTTTTATCAAACCCGGCGGCAATTCCCAGCGGGTTTGAAAAGCGCATTCCCATGGTGCGGGTTGCCAGTGCCGGGTCATCCTGCGGGCGTTTAACCGGCACGGAAACACCGAGTTGCAGGGCATCCAGCGCCAGCTCGTGCGCGGTTTCAGGGTCCATCTTACGAAGGAGCGGAAGGGTGAGCGATGCAAGCTGAGACATGCCTCTGTACTGCCCCAAGCGGCCAGACAAGAAAAGAGGAAAAACCACGCATTCTTCAGGCAGAAGGCAGCCCTCTGCATTTTTATCTTGCAAATGAGAATTGTTCTCATTTAAATCAGAACACCACCGCAAAAGAGGACCGAAGGGCTGCCCCCTTCAGGATGATGCCATGACACGCTCACCGGTTTACCTGACAGACCTTGCCTGCAGCGAACGGCTGACCATCTGGACCATTCGCCGCCTGGCCGGCACGACCTCGTGCTGCCCCCATGCTCCCACTCCCGCAGCGACCAGCTTGTTCATGCCGTGCTTCCGGCAGGATTTTCTGACCGTGGCGCATGCGTTCCATGAAACGCTGACCCAGATGGCCGCACTGGAATTGCCCTCACTGGATATCCGGTCTGGCAGCACGCTGGCCATTACCCCCACGGAATACAGCCTTCTGTTGGCAACGGAAGCTGCCCAGAATGAGCAGGACACCGCAGTTTATGCGCTGCTCAAACCCCTGATGACATTCCCCAACCTGCTGGCACGCCTGACAAACGCCATCACCACACTGGGGGCCTGTCTGGCAGGCGCTGGATACTGGCTGTCTCACCTCCCGGGCTGGCCGGGTTTGGGCCAGGTGCAAACCGTTGAAAAACCCGGCACCTCTGCCCGCAGGCTTCCCACCACGGCAGCGGCTCTTTCCCTGACGCGCTGGCATGATTTTGATATCACATCCGTACCCGTCAGCTGGCCGCAAACTCTCAGACGCTCTTCCTCTGCAACAGAAGCTGCACTCTCTCTGCCTCATTGAAAAACACGCGCTGAGTTTTCTGCTGCACGCCAGATCGTGCTAGTCTGTGAGGGATGACTGAGCCTGTACGCCGGATTATTCACATCGACATGGACGCCTTTTATGCGTCCGTCGAACAGCGGGATGCCCCGGAATTGCGTGGGCGTCCCGTTGCTGTTGGGCGCAGTCAGGAACGCGGCGTGGTGGCAGCAGCCAGTTACGAGGCCCGAAAATTTGGCGTACGCTCAGCCATGCCCTCCGTGGTTGCACAACGGAAATGCCCGGAACTGATTTTCGTGCCGCCGCGCTTTGAAGTTTATCGTGCCGTTTCGGCTCAAATTCATGCTGTTTTCGCCCGTTATACGCCCCTCATCCAGCCGCTCTCGCTGGATGAAGCCTATCTGGATGTGACAGCTCCTTTACTGCCGCGTGGCTCTGCCACCGCCATTGCGCAGGAAATTCGTGCGGCAATCCATGCGGAAACCGGCCTCACGGCGTCGGCTGGCATCTCCTACAACAAATTCCTTGCCAAACTGGCGTCTGACTACCGCAAACCCAATGGTCAGTTTGTCATTCCGCCGGGTGCTGGTGAGGCCTTTGTGGCCACACTGTCCGTCAATAGTTTTCACGGGATTGGCCCAGCCACAGCAGCCCGCATGAATGCTCTGGGCATTTACACCGGGGCTGACCTGCGGACACAAACTCTGGACACGCTCGTTCGCCATTTTGGCAAGGCGGCAACGTTTTATTACGGCATTGCGCGCGGGCAAGACCCCCGCCCTGTGGAACCGCATCGCCCTCGTAAATCCATTGGTAAAGAAACCACCTATGAAAAAGATCTGAGCCGAGAAGATGCGCTGTATTCTGCTCTGACCACTCTGGCACAGAGCGTCTGGCACGCCTGCTCTCGTCGGCAACGTTCCGGCCGCACCGTGACTCTGAAGCTGCGTTACGTGAACTTTCAGCAGTTAACCCGGAGCCATTCCTTTACAGAACCTGTGCCCTCTGCTGCGGCACTGGAGGAGGCTGCACATTTCCTGCTGCGCCCATTACTCCCGCTCTCCAGGCCTGTGCGTCTGCTCGGCATTACGGTCTCTTCGCTCGCCTCCACAGAAGAGCAACCTGTAACGGAACAACTCTCTCTTCTTTCTCACTTTTAAGTGACAGTAGACATATCAGATTATTTATAATGGTTTTATTCTGAACACTGCTGTGAATTTTTATAGGACAAAGAGAAAAATAAAAAAATCTTGCGCCGGGAACTACTAAAAAATATTCAAGAGGCTTATCTTTATTCGTTCTCATTATGGAATGATTTGTTTCTGAAGCATCTGGTACAGAACGCATGAGGAAAGAATCCTTCCCTGTCTGTAAGGATGCCTCAATGTCGCATAACGCCACCCCTCAGCCTGATACACCAGATGCACCTGCACTAACACCTGAGGGCTATCATCGTGGGCTCGGCAAACGACAAATCCAGATGATCTCCATTGGCGGCGCCATTGGAACAGGACTGTTTCTTGGAGCAGGCTCACGGTTACAGCAGGTCGGCCCATCGCTGGCCCTAGTCTATATGGTGTGCGGCATTTTCGCTTTCCTGATGCTGCGCGCACTTGGGGAACTGGTCATGTACCGCCCCACCAGCGGTAGCTTTGTGTCCTATGCGCAGGAGTTTCTTGGTCCGAAAGCCTCGTTTGTGGCGGGAGCCATGGCGTTCTTTAACTGGGCCATGACGGGCATTGTCGATATCACTGCCGTGGCTCTCTACATGCATTTCTGGGGAACGTTTGCCAGTGTACCCCAGTGGGTTTTTGCCCTGATTGCCCTGCTCCTTATCACCGGCATGAACATGATCGGCGTACGCTGGTTTGGAGAACTGGAGTTCTGGTTCTCACTCATAAAAGTCGCGGCACTCAGCCTGTTTCTGATTATTGGCGCAGCAGTTCTGGGCCTGCGCGTTCCCGTTGGTGGTGAAACAACAGGGATCCACCTTATCACCCAGAATGGCGGGCTGTTCCCTCATGGCCTGCTCCCTGCGCTGGTCCTTGTACAAGGTGTAGTGTTTGCGTATTCGGCCATCGAGCTGATCGGCACAGCAGCAGGTGAATGCCAGGATGTGAAGGACGTACTCCCCAAAGCCATCAACGCCGTAATCTGGCGGATTGCCTTGTTTTATGTGGGCACCGTTTCCTTGCTGGTTCTGCTTCTGCCCTGGCAGGCCTACCACGCTGGCATCAGCCCGTTTGTCACATTTTTCGAGCGGCTTGGTGTGCCGGGCATTGATACCGTCATGAATATTGTGGTGCTGACAGCTGCTCTTTCCAGCCTGAACTCCGGCCTGTATTCCACGGGGCGCGTTCTGCGGGCGCTAGCGCTGGATGGCTCTGCTCCACGGTTTTTAACCTACATGAACTCCCGCTCCGTGCCCTCTGCTGCCATCCTGATGACGGTCTCAATTTATCTGGTGGGCGTCGTGCTGAACTATTTTCTGCCCACTCAGATTTTTGAAATTGTTCTGAATTTGGCTTCGCTCGGCATTCTCAGCACATGGGGGTTCATTGTTTTATGTCAGATCCGCCTCCGCCAGGCGATCAATCGAGGAGACCTGCCAGCCACCACCTTTCCCATGCCCTGGGCACCGATTAGCGCGTGGCTGACACTGGCATTTTTTGTCGGGGTTCTGGTTTTAATGGCGTTTGACTACCCAAACGGCACATGGACCATTTGCTGTATTCCGGTGTTGGCTGGTTTGCTAACAATCGGCTGGAAAGTCTTTCGCCAGACGCCAGCCTCAGAGGCTCTCCCCACCACAGTACCGTCAATTGCCCAGACAGATGATTGTGTGAAAAAGCACTAAAATTCAGAAGGGGTAATTACGCCAACACAATCAGGACTGCGTGACACAAAATTAGAAGGCCGTTCGTCTTCGGCCTTCAAGCTGCTTTGCTAAGAGTTTTTCCAAAATGGCACCTGCATGCGCGGGCCATGTTCAACCGCAATATGCCAGGAAGACGCTATGATGCCCGATAACACAAAATAAAGTGTTTAATATACAGCAAACTATAATATAATCATTCGCTCTGATATAATGTATTTTTTGATTTTTCTCCTGATGGCCCTTCAACTATCATAATGGATTGTTGAAGGGCTCTCAGGATATTTCCCCTCAACGCAGAGGGCGGTTTTCCTGAAAACCGAAGCAGATATAGTGGATAAACGGTCCACGCTCGAACTCAACCACATCCGGATTCGCCCGTAGATACGCCTGACTATCGAACAATGCGGTTAGGGCTGCGGCCTTCCTGAGAACCGTGGTTCAGAAAATGTTCCAGGGGATCAATACCGGCTTCTCTGACATCGGGGTACATATCCAGATACCATCCGCCATCAAAATAGATAGCAGACTGAATTTGCTGAGTTTCCTGCATGGATGGCTGCGCTCCGCTAATTTTATCCTGCAAAGGTGAATCGTTCTGAACGACCCTTTGCGGTGTATTTTCTGTTTGCAGGGCCGTTATGCTGGGCCCTTGAACAGAGATTTCTGCTTTTTTAGATGCTCTTGGCCGACGCGCGACCTTCAAATCCTGTACCAATTTCGGTTTCGCTTCCTTGGCCGCTTTGGTTTGAAACTTGCTCGTACGCGCACTCATATGCCAACTCACATCGTTAATATATTATGCATCCATTAATAAATTTTTGTGCATATTGTCCAGTGAAATAGACATAAAGTATATTTAATTTCTTCTATGCCCCATAAGAATAATAGTGTGCAGTTTTCACAATTATTCATTAAAAGATGCACAACATCCCTCCAGAAAAAACCTGAAGCCATGATCACTTTGAAAATAAAAAATTCCCCCCTTCCAGAACAAAAGAATTTTCCTTGAAGAACACACCCTCTCACGAGTCACCAATCAAAAAAAATGCCGCATCGAAATGCGGCATTTTAAAAAATTCTAAATACTCTTTATAATATCCTGATATGATTTGCCGCTTTGGGGTTCTGTCCTTCATCAAGAATATAGTAATGAATGCCTTCAGACACCCAGTCCTCCCTGAAACCGGCACGGATATAAACATCCCGACAAGGGGTATTATCCGGTAATTCGTGCACAGATGCTGTAACGCGCACATTACCATGCGCCTTGCGCACATGCACTACGGCCTCAGCCACAACAAATTCTTCAACTTCCATACCCAGGACCCGGCAGCTCATAACATACTGCACAATCTCGGATTTTCTGAGGTAAAGCACCCCCACCAATCCATAATCCGTAAATTTGTCCTGCACTGTAAAGGCCAGAAGCTGACCACCATCCTTCATGAAATCAGCAACCTCCTTGAACGTCCAGCGCTTGCCAGAGGTATTGAACTGATTGGTCTTGTTGGTCAGTTCCAGCGCCCGTGCAAATTCAGGCTGGGCTGTGTCCGTAATATATTTAAGGGCCACACGACATTCCAAAGACGCAAGGAACTCTTCGCGGGTCATGGCAGACCGGGTTTCTTCCCGTTCAATCTGGCCACGAATCATGTCTTCCCGTCGCTCGGACTCTGCCGTCAACTGCGCAATTTGTGTCTCAGCAGACCACAACAGGATACGCCGCGTCAGATAAGGGTTCCCCCCTATCACGCGAATATCCGGAAAAGCTGATGCTACGGCAGCACGCTCTACAGGGTTATCATCAACAAAAACCACGCTCTTGGGTTTGATGTTGAACTCCTTGCAGATCGCAGCAATATTCTCAGACTTAGGCTGCCAGTTGATCTTCAGGGATGCAAAGTCTTCCAGCGAGACAAATTTGGGATTAACCACATCATCCCATCTCTGCCTGACGGTCTCTTCATCATTTTTTGAACAAATCGCGACCAGAATACCGCGCCCACGCAGGTAATGAATGGCTTCCCAGATTCCGAGCGGCCATCCATCAGTACGCGGCCAGGGCTGCACATCCGGGCGATAATGCTCCGCCAACTGACCACGCCACAGAGTGTTATCCAGATCAAAGATAACCGCTTTAACCTGATCAACCTGATGAACGGTGCGATACGATGTGAGAATCTGACGGTAAGCCGCATCCAGAAATTCATCCCGGTTGAGCGGATAGACCGTTTCCAGAGGCGGAATAGGCTCATTCCGTGCAATAGAGCCGAAATCATCCCAGTCCTGAAACGTCACGCCCCCATGGGAGTAGAAATAGACGACATCATCCAGAAGATAGCGCTTGCCAATAGCACTGGCGACGGAGTCAACATCCAGAACATACGCGTTTTTATATGCATCGATCCGCTGATTCAGATAATCATTCAACTGATGCACGATCATGACCAGATCACGACTTCCACCCTTACCCCGTAGGCTGGAGGCACTGCTCATTTGTGGAACAATGAAGTTCGACACAAATGTCAGAAGACCATGCGATTCATTATAAACCATGGCAGCAGACAGCATGACATCCAGAAGATTTTTTGCATCTTCCAGAATCTTCTCAGCAAAGCCGTCTTCGTTAAAATGAAAACCTTCGATCACCCGATCACTAAGCAAGGTCCGCAAGGGGATCTGTACATATTGCAGATCATAGCTCTCAACCGGTGAGGGCGGCTTCTGCGGCAGCACAGTGACAAAATTATACGGAATATAGTCAAAAGCCGTATCTGGATGGCGCGCCTTGAACTGCTCAAAATACAAGGCGGTCAGGCAAGAACCAACCAGCAAAACCCGACCAATTTTTTTCTCTGTTCGTTCCAGGTCGTATGGAAACAGAAACTCTGCTGTAGACATGCCCTGATCTACTTTTTGCAACATGACAACCATGCTCCCGATAAGCTTAGTTTTCTAAATATATGTGTGCAGCTATTTCCCACTCCATGGACGCACTCACATACGCCCGGCTCACCGCGACATTAAAATGGTATTTACACCAGTTTTGAATACAACAGCAGAGGTAGAAAATATAAAATACGCACTCAGACTTCACAAAAAAACCACAATAAAATTTACTCCCATAAATAGTTCACCCTCCCGACGCAGCATACTCTCCACTCGTAAACATAAGGTTTATTATCGCACGGCCGTTAAAGATTGCCAAAAATTCTTATAAATCCAATAAACAACCGTTAAAAACAAATTAATTATTCAAATTATATTAATATTTATGAATTAATTCTTCGAATTAAAATATTTACTTTTCGTTTTTTTATATTATTTTAATTATTGCATTACTATTTTTTTAAGTAGATATAGTTTTTTTTATTACTTTTAACTTCCCTCTGCTAAACAACTAACTTCTTTGGTCATAATTACGCCCAAATTTGTCACACAATACCCGGAAGTTGGCCGTTCTCATGCCTTATTTTTTGCGGTATGCTGGAGGAACTTTAAAAGTTAAATCGACACAAACGGGAAATGTGATGGTTACCTTAACAGCCTGGAATAAAAAAGACATAAAAACGATTATTGATTCAGAGAAATTTGATCTTGATTTTTACCTTGCAGAAAATCCTGACGTAAAACAGTCAGGCCTTGATCCTATTGTACATTATGTTCTTTACGGTTCTCAGGAAAATAGAAACCCTAACGAAAATTTCAATACTGAAATTTATTATAATCTTTATAAAAATGTTATTGGTCAGGATGAAAACCCATTTTCTCATTACATCAGAAACAACGAAAATCTTTATTTCTTTGAAAAAGGCTTACTCCAGGAATACGGTTATGATTCTATAAGTAATGCCCTTAACAGGCTAAAAAAATATCCTTTCTTCAGTGCAGACGATTATACTCGTATGAATGCGGATATCTCATCCGCCAAAATGTCACCGGTACGCCATGCTCTTCTATACGGTATAGGCGAAGGACGGGAAATTTTCTCAAAGAGGTCGATCGTCAGCTTTCTGGGGAAAGAATGTAAAAGCGATATCGGCTATAAAATTTCCACAAAAGACACCAGCAAAGTTCTCCCCAAAACTGTCGGCGTTTTTTACCATTCAGAAGGCAATTCCTTCATCAAGGAACTAGCCGAATGTCTGGATGAGTATCTGAAAAACAGCGGCCTGAACTCCCGCGTTATGACTGAAGATACGCCAGAAGATGAGGCTCCCGAATTATGCATCTTCTGCGCTCCGCATGAATTCTTCTTCCTTTCCGGTAATGAAACCTGGAAGAAAGATGAAATCATCAAACGGTCCATTATGTTCAACACGGAGCAGCCGCAAACACTGTGGTTCACCCGTGGGATCGTCTACATCATGATGTCCGCCGGGGTCATGGATCTTTGCCACCAAAATCTGAAGTCCTTCTCCGATGTCGGTCTAAGCGTCTTTCACTTTGATCCCCCCGTTAAAATGGAAGCCTGCGCCCTCTCTGTAAGCGATAAAAAACATCCGCTCTTCCGCGTACTGCCGGAACCTGCTCAGAAAGCGTCTTCTCCCTTCACCCCAATTAGCGAACGGAGCATCGACGTCAGTTTCTTCGGCAATGCCTCCCGAAAAAGAGAGAAATTCTTCTCCCGTTCCGCTGGTTTTTTTGCCGATTATCAGAACTTTTTTTATTATCGCAAAGCTGATGGACCCATTCCAAGCTCCGGTCTTTACGATATTCTCTCGCGCATGCCACGCTATGTGTCAGAAAGTTCAAAAATTTCTCTCAACGTGCACCGTGATGATAACTGTTTTTTTGAATGGCACCGTATCGTCAAACAGGGCATGGCATCAGGCTCCATTATTGTAACGGAAGAATGCTTCCCGCATCCGCTCTACAAGGACGGTGAGCATTATCTGGCTGAAACACCTCGCCATATGCCTAATCTGGTCGAATGGCTGGTGCGCACGGAAGATGGTCAGAAAGAAGCAGCCAGAATTCAGCAGAATATTTTTGATGTGCTGCAGGATAAAGACATCTTCAAATCTAAAAATCTGGATCTGAAAAACTATATTTCTTCCGTGTGGAGCAACCTGAAATGAGCGTCCTGAAGCCGTGGGCCCCTGCTGGCAATGTTGAATTTGTATTTAAGAAAAAGTCGAGAAAACCCAAAGATCTGATTACAGTTTGTGTCACAAACTTCAATTACGCCAAGGTAATCTGTGAGTGTCTGGACTCTATTGTCAGTCAGACCCATGAGAACATTGATCTTGTGGTGGTGGATGACCTGTCCGAACGCGATAACTCAATTGAAGTCATCTCCGAATGGATGGAAGAAAATAAACAGCGCTTCTACCGGACAATTTTGATCCAGAACAAACGTAATCAGGGGCCGTCTTTCTCCAGAAACGTCGCGTTTGAGAACGCACTGGGAGAGGCCGTGTTCATTATGGATGCCGACAACACCGTCTACCCCAAGGCACTGGAAAAAACCTACACAGCGCTGATCAACGGTGGCTTCCCCGCTGTCTATACCCAGATTGAAGAATTTGGGGACCGCAAAGGGATTGGATATGCAGACATCTGGGATCCGGCCCGGATGAAGAAGAACAACTACGTGGACGTAATGGCCCTGATCCGTAAGGATGCCTGGGAAGCCGTCGGCGGTTTTTGCCATATTGAAGAAGGCTGGGAAGATTATGATTTCTGGCTGAAGTTCATTGATCGTGACTTAAGCCCTGGCTACCTGCCGGAAATTCTGTGCCGTTACCGGGTTCACAATACATCCCGTACAGCAACCGAAGCGCTTTCCGCGCATTATGACCTTGAACTGGTGATGGAATTCCGCCACCCCTCACCGCAGCCCGAAAACTAACTTTTCAGCGCCTGAGTGACGCAGGGCCCTGCGGGGCCTGACGGTCTTTCTTCCTCCGTTCTGGCCTTGCAAACAGGGTTTCCTGTTCTCTCAGGCCAGACGGAGAAAGACCAGACCATGCTGACAAGACGCCGCACCGCTGGCCTTTTTGCTGCCACCACCCATGTGGTTCTCAACCTGTTGTCTTCCAAAACCGCAGCCGCAGCCGATCCTGCTGAAGGCGGCAGCCCGCTCCGTCGTGGCAAAACCGAACCAGAAGCCTCCCACCCCGAACCTGCTGACAGACCGGGGGGCATAGCACCGGCAGCCAACGCATCTCTGAGTGATGCGGAATATCGGCCTGCCCTGCATTTTTCCCCGCGTATTGGTTTCATGAATGACCCGAACGGTCTGGTTCATGACGGGAAGCAATGGCACCTCTATTATCAGTTTGACCCCTTTGCCCCGTATGCAGGGCGCGTACATTGGGGGCATGCCACCAGCCCGGACCTGTATCACTGGCAGGACCAGCCTGTTGCTATTAATCAGACCGCCGCAGGAGAAGCTTTTTCCGGCAGCGCCGTGCTGGACGCCCAAAACTCTTCCGGCCTGTTCCCGCAAGGCACCGGAGGCATTGTGGCGCTTTACACACGCGCCGCGCCAGACCGCCAGAGCCAGTATCTTGCTTGGAGCACGGATGGCGGGATCAGCTTTACAGACTACGCACAAAACCCCGTTCTGGACTTGCAGCTTTCCTCATTCCGGGATCCACAGGTTTTTTTCCACGCACCAACACAACGCTGGATTATGTGCGTTGCAATCTCCCGCGCACATGAGATTGCGTTTTTTTCGTCCACCAACCTCTTGCAATGGGCAGAGCTTAGCCGTTTCGGGCCGGCGGGTATTACCGGGGTGGATTATGAATGCCCCAACCTTGTTGAAGTGCCGATAGAGGGCGGCAAGACAGCGTGGGTGCTGTTTGTTTCCATTAACCCCGGCGCGCCACAGGGCGGCAGTGCTACACAGTATTTTGTCGGGACATTTGATGGCACGCATTTTGTGCCAAACACAGACACAACAGAGTTTGTCGATTTTGCAAAAGATTTTTACGCTCTGCAATTTTTTACAAATGTGCCCTCAGGCAATCCTGTCGCAATCGGATGGCTGAATAACTGGCAATATTGTCAGGAAACACCAGCTAACTCCTGGCGGGGCGTGATGTCTCTCCCGCGCAGGGTCAGTCTTGCGCCTGATACGGAACAACAGCTGAAACT
>NZ_CALLXM010000216.1 GCF_937875265.1 uncultured Acetobacter sp.
CATGGGTGACGTGAAAGCGGACGCGCAGAGCGGGAGAAGATAAAGGCCAGGACGGGCCGCCACTATACAAATTTACAGAAGGTGCCATGGGCCAGCCGAAATTGGAGTTCAGAAACAGGCCACCGTAATTGGTCTGCATGAACTCGGATTCCAAGTTTTGCTGCCCGATTTTAATGCCCAGCTTGCCGTTGAAAAAGAGCTGCCTATACCAGATTTCAAACAGGCGCGTAGATCGGTCTGCTTCGTAGCTGCTGATCGGGTTATAGTTGGCCAGATGGTCCTGCGTGATGGACCGCCCCCGGGTTTGAAGAGCACTGATGGTAAATATGCCTCCCTTTAAGCCGATCAGCTTTTCGAGATCAACCGTCATAGTCGGGGCAGTTACAGCGTCGTAAGCCGGGCCGCTTCCTCTCCCGCTATGGGCATCCGCAATGCTGGGCGCGCCACCGGTGGTGTTGCCCCACAGTTCCTCAACATCTTCCATTTCAAGCGTGATACCGTATTTGTATAGCCACGTTCGCAGTCCGCCCATGGTGCCCAGAAGATTATCACTGGTGTCCAGTTCATCCTCTTTCCCGTGGTTTGCACGGGGCAGATGCAGCGCTTTGACGCTTATCCCCATACCAGACTGATTCATGAATGGAGCGGAATTCCCTAGACTTTGCTGGTTCTGTTCAACCTGATCGTCCGCCGTGTTTTGTGCTCGTACCGCCTCTGGAAGCAGGAGGAGGAGTAGGATGTAGAGCGTTCCTGATGTTAGAAAAAATCGTCTTAAACGGCGCGTGGAGCGTAAGAGAGGACTGGGCAGAAAGCCGGACCGCATAGTGTTCTGTTTTCCTGTAGGAAGCGTGGTGCGTGACACTCCTGTGTGCGGTGTCTGTTTCAGCTATCCTACCTTCCCCGGGGCAAGTGTTAAAGCTTTTAAGGAGCAAAAGAATATAGTTTTACTGTGTTTCTGATGGTGATGCTGGCTGCGTTGCAATTGATGCATGGGATGGGTGCTGGGCACTCAATATTTTTGAGAAAACAGTAAATCCGACCTGTCGATCTGTAATGATGCCTGAAAATTTCCTGAAAAGATCAAAAAACCTTAGAAAATCAGAGGGGTGTGTCATGAAAAGTTCACGATACATGCCGGATAATATAACTTATGGGATGAGTGAAATGATATCACGGCTTGGCCGTTGCTTTTTAGGACGTGCCATGACTGGCTATTCAGCCCAAATTTGTCTCAGGCTGATTTCGCCTCCCTCGGAAGCAAAACAACCTCGGTCTCCATGTGACTAGTCTGGTGGCAATCAGGAGTAGTGTGGAGAGCTAGAGTGTTATCGACCTTACAAAAAATCTCACTAAACAGTATTTGCACAGTGTGTGGTCTGGCTGAAGAGGTCTGTTTTTCTGATGCATTTTACTATGATCAAATTGCTGATTTCAAATATTATGGCATTAAACGCGGGTAAATAGACAGTATGGCTGGCTGGTAAATGCTAACGAGAGTGCGGCTATGGTCTTATTAAGGACAAAAGTGTGTTAAGCGCAGATTTTAGGAAATCTTCATACGTGGTCTACAGAGGTAGACGTTCTATTAAGCTGGTTTTTCTAAGTCTTATCGCTCTTTCAGGGCTGGAACATCCTCACACAGGTGTTGCACGTACGCCTGCTGCAGGCCAGTCTGCTGTCGTACATGGCTCGCAGGTAGTGCAGGTTGCTGTGGGGGGGGGGCATATGCTCAGTCTTTCACGCCCTGCCGCTAGTGTGTTTGTAGCAGAGCCACAAATTGCAGATGTTCAAATTCCCTCAGACGATAAAATTTTTATCTTGGGGAAAAAGTCTGGAACCACCACGCTGTTTGCACTTGATGAAAGCGGAAATTCTCTTGCTTCCTGGACAATCCGTGTGGAAGCAGATCAGGCAGTGTTTACCTCGCGCGCTCAGACGGATGCTGAGCATGCAGAACTTCAGACATCCCCCAATGGGTCTGTCATGACGGGCTCGGTTGCCAATGCGGATCAGGCTGACCATCTGGCAACGACTGCACGTGGAGTGGAGGGTAAAGAACATCCATTAGCAAACCAGATGGGTGTTACGCATCCTCTTCAGGTTAATCTGCGTATACGAATTGCGGAGGTTTCCCGCAGTGTTGCACAGCAGATTGGCTTTAACTGGTCTACGGTTATCAAAGCAGGGAGTTTTGCCTTCGGTCTGCAATCCACCGCAATTGCAGAAAACACCGCTGCGTCTCTTTTTGGTGGAGCAAGCTCCAGCCACGTCAATGCGCAAACTGTTCTGGATGCCATGGCTAACGAACATCTTGTTACGTTGCTGGCTGAGCCCAATCTGACGGCGATAAGCGGCAGCACAGCGACATTCCTTGCGGGGGGAGAATTTCCCATTCCTGTGCCGCAGGCACTTGGCGTTACGTCCATTCAATACATGCAGTATGGTGTGAGCCTTGCATTTACGCCGACAGTACTCGGGGCAGGGCTCATACACCTCAAAGTGCGTCCCACTGTCAGCGCGTTATCGAGCACCGGGAGTTATCAGCTCAATAATCTTTCCGTTCCGGCGCTTACAACACGCCGGGCTGAGACGGAGGTTGAACTGGCAAGTGGTGAGAGTTTTGCTATTGCCGGCCTGTTGCGGAACGACGCAGACAACAATGTGCAGAAATTCCCCATTCTAGGTGATATTCCCGTTTTGGGACAGTTATTCCGATCCTCGCGGTTTCAACGTGATCAGAGTGAGTTGGTTATTATTATCACGCCTTATCTGGTCAAACCGGTTGATCCGCTCCATACGCCGGATGACCCGCTCAGGCATATTCATCAGCCGAGTGAACTGGAGCGCTTTTTTTACGGACGGCTGGCGGATCAGCAGGATCTGGAGCGGATGCCGCACCTTAATGGCACAGGATTTGTATTCGAGTGAAAAAGACAGTTTTGCTTGGGCTTCTGACGCTGTGCAGCTGTGAGGCAACACAGTCAGATCGCGAAAAAACGCTCCCTGTGGCTCTGCATACGGAGCAACGCACGATTCCCCTCACGTCTGGAGGGATGTTTGATGCCTCTCAGGTGCAGCTTGCTATAGCAGATCTTGGAAAACAAACTGAAATTAGCACAGATATTATAGGAATGGTGCCAGAGAAAGCTGAGCAACTTGTGCCTGAACTCATGACGCTTGGGCTGGATCCTGACAGAGTTCATATTGCACCGCTCACAACACGGTATCGCGCAGTGCCGCCGCATCTGGTGCTAAGTAGAACGCAGGTCGCGTTGGCGGACTGTTCAAAAACTATTCGCTCGGGCTGGTTAGGGGATGTCACGCCTAGTGTTGAGAACGTTGGACGGTGTGTGCAGAACAACAATCTAGCACAAATGCTGGCGGACCCGAGTGATCTCTATCGCTCCCCTGCGTTTCACCCATCATCAGCTGAGCGGGCGGCTTTAAGTGTGCGTCATCTTAATCAAGGTCAGCAACCTGCTCTTCCTGCTGATGCCTTGGGCACCGGGTCGTCGGCTTCTGGCGGAATGGCGGGTGGCGCCAGTGGAGGCACAACAACGGATACACAGAGCCAGAGCAGCACCTTGCCCTAATTGGCTCTGTGTCAGCAGGTGTTCAGGGAGAAGATGTGGCTGGTGCAGGATTACGGCGAACAGTATCGTAAAAAGCCAGATTTTCCTGCGTTTGCTGTTCAGACAAACGATGCCGCAAAATAGCTGAAGAAGTCTGGTGATCTCCCATCAGGCCATAAACAAGTGCTAATGCATTTTCGACGGCATTGATATGAGCCGTCTGGTCTGTGCCTGCAAGCTCGCTGCGTAATGGGCGTAAAATTCCTAATGCCTGTTGGTAAGACCCGGATAAAGCCAGTGACAGAGCCATATCTGTGCGTGCAGCGCTATCATCAGGATTTAAAGCAAGGGCCTGTTGATAAAAACCTTGTGCTGCCTGCTGGTTTCCGAGCGTATCCAGCGCGACACCAAGTGCGACCAGAAGGTGAAGATCCGATGGAGACTGATGCAACGCAGCCTGTAAAAGGTTCAGGGCTTCACGCGGGCGTCCGGCTTCAATCAGTAGACGACCGGTAACCAGTCCAAGCTGTGCGTTATCTGGATTTTTTCCTGCGAGAGGCATGAGAAGACCAAGTGCATCATTTGCTTTCCCGTTGGCCGTCAAAGCTTGAGCATAGCCGAGCTGCAGGTCAATCCTGTCAGGGCGGAGAGTAGCGGCCCGACTGTAAAATATAATGGCCGTGTTAACATCTCCAGTTTGAAGCGCTGTCTGGCCGATACGTGCCAGAGCATCCGGGTCTTGGGCTGCCTTCATCATCTGGCGTGTGGTGTCAGGTGCAGGAGAAGGCGTCTGAACACATGCCGTCAGAAAAATAGCAGGAAGGCAGGAAATAAAAGAAAGTCTGGAAAGCTGCATGAAAAATCCACAAAAAAAGCGGAATGAAAAATAAGTCAGGCTGCGTCAAAGGTTGCAGGCGGCGTAGCGATAATCGCCTCGGAGAGTGTTCCATGGAGCTTGACGGAAAATTCCGGCGCGACTTCATCATAAGATATTACAGGAACATTCAGCCCATAATGCCGCAGCAGCAACGATGTCGGGCGACGCAGATCGGGGGCCACCAGAAAAACGCCTTTGCGATCATGTAACAGGCAGGGGGCGAGAAGAGCGCGAGACGTTTCAATCAGTCGCTTGGCAGAAACAGGGGCTAGATCAATCTGTCTTCCTTGCGGACCGTTTTGCACCAAAGACCGTAAAGTGTTTTCTAAAGGCGCATCAATGCCAATGGCAGCCAGAACTTTATCATTATTGGAAGACTGATGGCAGATCTGTCGACGAAGGGCGAGGCGTACGCGTTCAACCAGTCCGGATGTTGTCTGCTCTTTAGAGGCCCATTCTGCAATGGTTTCAAAAATAGTGCGTATATTGCGCAAGGCGACGCGTTCTTCCAGAAGCAGGCGTAGCACATCAGACATACGGGGCAGGGGGCACACTTTACCAGCTTCACGAACAAGATCTGGCAAGAGTTTTTCCGCCCGGCGAACGAAAATCTGTGTTTCCTGAATGCCAACTAATTGGCCTGCATGAGCAAGCAAGGTCGCTTCCGCTGTGCGGCAGATAAAGTCGGCAGGAGCAATAGTCAGAAGGCCAGCTTCCTGTATGGCTGGCAGTGCCATGGGGGAAACAGCTATGGTTTCCGGCCCAAATGGGCCAGACGTGCGGCAAAAATCAAGCCCCAGTTCTTGCAGAACATTTGGAAGCTCTTCAACAAATACAAGCTCAGGGTCCAGCGGAACTATAAGGGCAGGGACACCATCAATATCAATGCTAAAACTGTTTGGTTCCTGTCTGGCATCCATCGTCATTTGAACCGGGGGGAGCATGAGGCCAAGCTGTTCAGACAGTGAATGAATACGATGAGTAATCTGTTTCTGAGTTGCATCATGCAGGATGGAAAAAGCAGTTCCCAGATGCACCTGAACGCTCAGGCTAGTTGCTAGTGTATGGTTTTGTGATGCGGAGATAGCAAAAGCGGTAGCTTGTTCTCGTTGCTGGCGTTTGAGCAGTAACCAGGAAGCTCCCCCTAGAATACAGCCGAAGCACAGGAAAACTGCGGCGGGAAAGCCGGGAACAAGAGCGAGAGCTCCCATAACAACAGCTGCGACTTGAAGAGATTGTGGTTCTGCGCTGATTTGTTGCAGAATATCCCTGCCCAGATTGCCCCCGCCATCCTCATGAGTTACGCGGGTGACAACCACACCAGCCGTCAGGGAGATCAGCAAGGCAGGAATCTGAGCAATCAGGCCATCACCTACTGCCAGCAAAGAATATGTTTGTAAGGCAGTAGAAAAAGACATGCTTTTTTGCAGGCAGCCAATAGCAATGCCACCAATCAGATTGACCACAATAATGATCAGGCTGGCAATAGCATCGCCTTTGACGAATTTCATAGCGCCATCCATGGCGCCGTACAACTGACTCTCTTTTTGCAGTCTGTTGCGCCTGTTGCGGGCTTCCTCCTGCGTGATGTCACCGTTTTTAAGGTCGGTATCAATGCTCATCTGGCGGCCGGGTAATGCGTCCAGACTAAAGCGTGCTGCGACTTCCGCAACACGTTCAGACCCTTTGGTGATAACCAGAAACTGTACAATTGTGATGATAAGATAGACAACAATGCCCACCACCACATTTCCGGAGATAACAAATTCTCCAAATGTACGGATAATTTCCCCGGCATCGGCCTCGACCAACACCATGCGTGAGGTTGTAATTGAAAGCGCAAGCCTGAACGCTGTTGTTACCAGAATAATAACAGGCAGCGTGGAAAACATGACGGGCGAGCTGATATAGACAGCAACCATCATCAGAACAGTGGAAATACTGATATTCAGGGCAATCAGAATGTCGGCCAGCATGGTTGGCATCGGCAGGATCATCATGCCGACAGTCAGCACCAGTAAAGCAACCAGAAGCAGATCCTGACGGCGGGATAAACGCATCAGAAAGATGTGCAGCGGGTGGTTTTCAGACTCTGTATTCGGGGGCATCAAAAGCGTACCGTAAGATATTCAGGGCCACGATGCAGAAGAATCCTATCAGATAAAATCTGATCTATAATCCAGCCATTTTCTACAAGACTACCAGGAGGAAGGCGCTGGCCGCTGGTATCAATAACATAAGGCTGGGCTCCTAGCGCGACACCGGCAATCTGCACGGGAGACTGCGTGGTGACATGTGAGAAGGAGACACGGTCAAGAAGCAGTGTCCGGGTGCCATAAGTATTGTCGAACCAGAGTTTTGTGGCGGACCAAAGCTTATTTTGCTCAGGTTGAGCTGCCCCTGTAGCAATAAGAGCGCCATCAGCACCGGCTGTTATTGTAATGCCATCCAGATGTCTTGCTGCAATTTTTGCTTGTAAAGAATTTTGCAAGGTCAGGAGGTCTTCTGATCCTGTGTGTAGTGCAGAAGAGGGGGGCACAAGCGGGGCAGCAGGGTGGTGAGACCATAGAGGATACGTATTCCAGATACATACTATGGTCAGGAGTAAGGTTAGAAATACGAATGAAATATATTTTTGTATATGAGTGCGTTTGGGGATTACAATTTTAAAAGTAGTGTTTCCAGCAGAAAATGTAAAATTTTTCCTGCAAAAATAGGATGTTTCTCTGTGAAATGCTTTCCTAGATTGAAGATAAAAAGCCCCTTCCAGGGGTTTTAATTCTATCCCTGAAAATCTGGTATGAACTTGAAAATGTCTATCCAGAAGAGTTTGATCAGCAACGACAATGTCGTTATCGAGGGATTTTCCAACAGAAAAAACTCCCGTTTGCAGAGCAAGGGAGCATCCAGCTTGTGGACCGTTTTCTATGACCAGTAAAGGTTTTGAAACACTGGTGACTGTTTGGCCAGGTATCATGAGGTGCAAAGGCGTTCCGGTCGGGAGACCAGAACGCCTCTTTTTTTAGCCGATGTTCGGGCGCTGCTGAGCTGCAGTTTCTTCTGCGCCTTTTTCAGTTTTAACAACGGTAATTTTTTCGTTGGTTTCAATCGCCGTATTAAATGCAGAGGTCATTTTATCGATTTCACCATCAATGTCGGTGCTGCTGGAACCGGAAACGGAAGATGTGTCGCTCATGTGTATATTCCTGTTTATAAAACTCAAGAAAAATCTTGATAGTTTGCCTGGGAATCCCAGGCGGGGAATGGCAGGCAGCAGAAGCGACCTGTATCGGAAACTGATTACTTTCCGTAACCAGTTTCGATTCTGAGATTAGCAACCGATGTTGCTGAATATTCCGGCGCAGAGACACCTTGTGTGCCCTGAGAGGCCATGGCAGTGCTGGCCTGGATAGCCGAGTCAATGGACTGCATCGGAACGCGTTGATTCAAGAACTCCTGAACGCCGCCACCCTTTCGGTCCAGCATGGTGTTCCCAGTGCTTGATAGGGCGGAGTTATCTGCAAAGCGCAGATCGTTCAGTGAAGACCCGACATGCAACACGGTATCACTATAGGAATCAAACGTCTTGTTCAGCTGAAATGCGTTGCCAGTCTGCGGTGCAGAGATCTGCACGTGGGCATCACCAGTTTCGCTATACACGCCTGTAATAAAAGATGTTTTATTATCTTTTGTGACAGAAACGGCATTGATGTGTGAATCACCATACTGGTTTAGTGCTGTGGGCTGCACCTGTACCTGTGTGCCATCTGCGAGGTCAATGACTAGACCATCCTGCTTGAATTCACCGTGCGTTTCATTGCTGGTTTCAATATGGGGGTCGCCAAATACCTGAACATAGGTATCTGTCTGCTTGTCATATACGCGGACACACCCATCATCGGTACTGTAATAGTTATAGGCAGAACCGGTGGTATATGTGTTGCTGGCAGTAATCAGGTAGCGACCCGTATCGATCGTGTTGCCAGAAACCTGTAAGTCAGTTGGGGCTGATGCCGATGCGAAATCGTTACTGGAAGAAGTCTGGTCAACAGCAAGATCGCTATTTCCAGAATTTTGAATGGAAACAGACATTGCTTTTCCTTATGAGGTTCAAAAAGTGTGAGTTGAATTCAGAAAGGCTCGTCGGGATCGCTAGTGCTATCGCTCATGGCGTCAGTAACGTCTGATTGCATGCTTTGCAGAAACATCATGCCGCCTTTTAACATCATGCTCTGAAATTCAGAGCTTAATGCCTGACTGTCTGTGTCAGTGGAGGTATCCGTCTCTTTTGCTGTAATACCTGAAATCTGATCTGTCATAATTTCAGTCTTTCCTGTGTTAATGAACAATAATATCGGAGACGGAAGACCCCCGAAAAAGAGTGAGGTGACGCGCACTGCTCTCCGATCGCCGTACTGAATAAGGTTCCGGCGACAGGACCTGAAGTGTTTGCTGAACCATCGCGATAAACCGTGGTGGTCCGGAGACGACAAGCGTATCACGGGCTGGTCCAGTGTTCAGATCAAATCGTTTGTCAAAGAAATCCAGCTTCTGCATTTCTATTTTCAGCTGACTAAGGGAGTGGCCATGCAGGGGTAAGATCTGTGTGGATCGTTCTGACGTGCTGCTGATATAAAGTCCTGCTCCATCGTAGTACCAGTCAAAATCATACAGATGACTCATTTTCTGAAGGAACTCGCTGGATGAGATATTTAGCCAGCGACCATGAACATGGCCGCGAACTTTTTCTGAAATAATTACCGAAATATCGTTAATATAAGAGAATTCCTTTAAAACGGAAGAAACTCCCTGATCAATAGCGATATAAGAAAAAGGATTTTGTTCCCAATGATCGTAAGCTGATGCAGATGGTGAAGTAAAAAAGAGACCACCAATGGCTGCACAACTCATAACTATAGAGAAATGTTGAGCCATTTAAATAATTTTCCAAAACCACCTGTCCGGTGATGCCTTTTAAACCGCGTGATTTTGTTATGCGCAATCCCAAAATGACCGAGCAATAAAACTGTCACACAACTGCAAAAAAACTGCTGCTATTGCAGGGTGCAGACAGGCTGATCTTACTTAAATTAGGCTACGTAGGATGCAGCATTTGTCATCAATTTAACAGGTGGTTGTTCAGATGTCTGACGCTATTGGGGCATTGTCTGGCCTGACAGGAATGCAGGCGGACGCACCTGCTGTTGCAGATGTGCAGGAAACATCTGTTTCTGCGCAGGGATCAGACCATCTTGGGGCTGAGTTTCATCAAGCCTTGCAACAGGAAGTTACTTTTGTGCCAGACCAGGCTGGCAGCGCGGCTGCCATGGGGCAGGCGCTGAATCAGAAGCTTGAAGGGCTTTCCAGTTATCTCAACCAATGGGGAGCACAACCAGCCGGACAGGCGGAGACGGCAGTGTCCGACCCGGCAAACGCTGCCCAGCTCGTATCACAAATTCAAGCCACCTACACTTTTGCAATTGAGACGACTCTCGTGAGTAAAGGGTCTACAGAAACGACTAAAATTTTTAATACCCTTTTAAAGGGACAATAATGTTATTCAAGAGCCTTCATACTTTCAAGATCTTTTTCTATCTTATTCCCATTTTGCTGCTTTGTGCCTGTAAAACCGAGTTGATGACCGGTCTTGTGGAAGATGATGCTAACATCATGCTGGCTCTTTTACTTCAGCACGGTGTGAGTGCGGATAAGGTGCAGCAGAAAGACGGAAGTGACACATTGCGGGTGGAACAGGGACAGTTTGCACAGGCTGTCGCGTTGCTGCATGAGGCTGGATATCCTCGGCAAAGTTTTCAGAGCATGGGTGACGTGTTTCAGTCCTCTGGTCTGGTATCTTCCCCTCAGCAGGAACGGGCTCGCTTTTTGTGGGCACTGGGACAGGAACTTTCCCGCACAATCTCTGATATAGATGGCGTTCTTACTGCGCGTGTGCAGGTTGTGCTGCCCAATAATGATCTGCTCAACCGTGAACCAACACCGTCGTCGGCCTCAGTCTTCGTGCGATACAGGGAGCAAAGTGCGGCACAGCATCTTGTGCCTCAAATCAAGCAGCTGGTCGCAGATAGTGTTGAAGGACTGAACTATGACCGTGTTTCCGTAGTTATGGTGCCTGTCGCTGAAAAAGCTATTTCAGTGGCTCCAAATCTTCCGGGTAAAAATATATCGTGGGAAATATTAGGTGCTTTGCCAGCTCTCCTTCTCGCTCTTTTTGTGGGTGTTCTGATGAACAGGCGCTGGCCTGATCTGATGGATCGTTTACGACTGCGGGTTAAGTGAATGATACAAAGCGTGGAGAGTAAGGCAGAGCGCCATCGAATGATGGATAACGCTATGGCTTCACGTCTGCTGGGTGTTTCGGAACCCGTTATTCAGCAGATGGCAGCCAGTGTTTATACGCGGGATTTGCTTTATGGACGCTTGAAGGAAGCGCTGGGAGGTGATTTGCCATCGGTTCTTACGGTGGCACAAAGGTATTTGCTCACACAGAACGCTGAGCAGTTCAACCTGTTGTCTTTCAGGTTAGGGTGCGTGTGTTACGCGCGGACGATTTTGTCTGTGATCACAGGCGAAGCACTTAGAAAGCTTGCGTATCTTACAACATCTTATGTGATACACGATGCTGCATGGGGTATCGAATTTTCTGCTGCATCCGGGCTCCCTCTTTCTCCGGAACAACTGGCAGACGCTATCCATGTCTCTGGAATATCCAGCCTGTGGGCATGGTGTGAGGCGCAGCCGGTTGCTGTGGGAAGGCGAGTGCAAACGGCACTTCCTGTTACGGAAGAGAACGTAAGAATTCCTCTGGTACATCCGGAACGTATGGTTGATGCATTTGTTACTAAGCGGCTTTGTGATGACTGATGTCTCTTCTCCTTACGTTATTCGGGCAGCACGGTTTGAAGCATTGACAGATGCTCGGCAAATCCGCGCTCAAGCACGGGCGGATGCTGCGGCTTGTCTGGAGGAGGCTCGTCGGCAGGCTGCGGCGGTGAGACACGCTGCGCAGGTGGATGCTCAACGCCTTCTTATGGAAACACGCATACAGGCTCAGGGAGAAGTTTCCTCCT
Organism: uncultured Acetobacter sp.; assembly: GCF_937875265.1. Taxonomy (GTDB): domain Bacteria; phylum Pseudomonadota; class Alphaproteobacteria; order Acetobacterales; family Acetobacteraceae; genus Acetobacter. The sequence goes on from NZ_CALLXM010000216.1 coordinate 11,538, forward strand.
ATTTAAAGAGTTTTGAAAACAGCATTGCTGACCTGTCGTTTCTTGTCGCACGTCGCCTGATTGATGATCTGCCTCGTGACGAAAGGCTGATACGGCTGGTCAGAACTGCATTGGCAGAGTTGCCTGCTCAAATGGGCATGACGGTCAAAGTGCCTGTGTCGGAAGGGAGTTCCCTGAGAGCGGCATTGCAGCAGGAAGGTGCACCGCTGGATGCTCTTACAGTTATGGAATGTGCCAGCGTTGAGGCAGGGGACTGTGTGTTGCAACATGAGCAGGGGCAGACCCGTCTGGATGTTTCTGCGCAGCTGCGGGCTTTATGGCAGGGTGCTGCTGCGTGAGAGGGCTTGAGGCGTTTGCGCAGCGCGTACAGGCGTCTTCATCGCGTCCTGTCGTGGGGCAGGTCCTGCGGGTATCTGGTGGGCTGATTTTTGCGCGCGTGGATGGCGCGGGGTTGGGCGAATGCTGTTGTATTTCTCTTCCACATTCAGAGTTACTTGCTGAGGTTATTGGGTTTGAGGGGATCGTTGTTCGGCTGGCTCCTATTGGCGATATGCAGGGCCTTGTTCCCGGTTGCTTTGTGTATAGGACAGGAGGTATGCTGAAAGTGCCCACAGGAGAGTGTCTGCTGGGGCAAGTTCTGAATGGATTTGGGCGTCCACTCGACGGTAGTGATATACCTGAGTGTGAGGAGCGTCCCTGTGCAGAAACGCCACCACCTGCATTATTTCGGCACCGGGTGACTGAACCTGTAGCGACTGGCCTGCGTGTGATTGATGGGTTGCTTACCTGTGGAAAAGGCCAGCGCGTAGGTATTTTTGGGGAGGCCGGATGTGGTAAATCCACCCTCCTGGGGCAGCTTATACGTGGTACCAGTGCAGACGTTGTGGTTGTGGCGCTGGTGGGAGAACGCGGGCGTGAAGTTCGGGATTTTCTTGAACATCAGATAAATCCGCAAACCCGTGCCCGTACAGTGCTTGTTGTCGCAACATCCGACCGGCCTCCATTAGAACGTGTCAGAGCGGCAATGAGTGCCACGACTATTGCTGAGTGGTTTCGTGATCAAGGCAAGCATGTTCTGCTGGTGGTAGATAGCATGACCCGCCACGCCCGGGCCTTGCGGGAAGTCGGGCTGGCTGCAGGAGAAGTGCCGGGACGCGGTGGCTTTCCGCCCTCAGTTATGGCGGAGCTTCCCCGTTTGCTGGAGCGCGCTGGGCCGGGGGATGAGCGTAAAGGGCCCGGTATGATCACAGCTTTCTACACCATTCTGGTCGAGGGTGAGGGGGATCCGGTTGCTGAAGAAATGCGTAGTATTCTGGACGGGCATATTATTCTTTCCCCAGCTCTGGCAGCCTCCGGGCATTATCCGGCTATTGATGTCATGACGAGCCGAAGCCGCCTAATGAGTGTAGTGGCAGCAGGCTCACATTGTGAAAAATCGTCTCGTTTTCGTGCACTATTGCATCGGTATGAAGAGGTGCGCTTTCTGGTCGAAGTGGGAGAATACAAGCCCGGGAACGATTCACTGGCTGATGAAGCTCTGGCAAAGATTGATGAAATCAGAAAATTTCTGAAGCAGGGTGAGCGGGAGATTATACCGTTCACCGGAGTGGTGACATGTCTGAATCAAATCGTTTGAAGCTCAGACAGGTTACACTTCTGGCTCGCATTCAGATGTTTCGGGAAGAACAGGCTAGCCGTCAGGTTGCTGCAGCGCGCGTGCAGATGGCGCATGCACGGCAGGACGTGGCGGACGCAGCGTGTGCGTACGAGCAGGACGTTGTCGAGCAGACTACAGCCCGACACCTGCGTTGGCAGGGGTGTGTGGGAATGGAATTAAGTTGCAGCACAGTGCGGGCTTTACGGGCGGAAGACAAAGCAGGTCTTGCCTCTGTTGAACACCACAGCATGAACCAGAAAAAGGCACAACATGCCTTCCAGCAGGCACAAAGTACTTTAAAACAGGCCGAGAAGAATTCTGTTCTTATTCGAAATATAACAGCCAGACGGAATGCACTGAAGCTGAGAATCCTGCATGATTATAAAAAACATGAGATTTTGCATGAGGAAGTGATGCGGGACCAGCAGTCACAGCTGCTGTTTGCTCATCGCTTTGTGGATAATAAGGCATGAAAGATACTTGCACGAGAAGCTATGTGCCCGAAGCTGTCAGCCTGAAAAATGGGAGGCAGACAATAATAAGCAAAATATTGCGTATGTCTTTGCCGTTAGCATCCGGGCTGATCCTGCATGACCGTGTTTTGTCATGGAATGGGACATGGGTATGTTATGAGGGGCATATAGGACGCAAACCTCTCAAGGTCTTCGTAGCGGAACCGCTTCTGGTTTATCTTGCTGGTCGAGCAGGAGGAGGGGATACTCAGATATCTCCTGAAATGCAGGCCATTTTCAGTGTTTTGGCTGTTGAAGCAGATATCTCCCGGTTGGAGCAGAAACTTGGTGCTGAAGTACGTTTTATCAGTATGGAGCATGCTCTTCCTTCTGCAGATGCCAGACATGGGGTGATTGAGGCCGGAGGGCAAAGCTGGCCAGTAGCTGTGCAGGCTCCATTTTCTGCTATGGTTGCTCTTATGGATATCTGGCCACCGGCGCCTTTGCCTGCGCAGGCAGTGTTTATCAGATCAGCCATTCGTATTGGAAAAACAACGCTGCCTTTTGGTATTTTATCCAGCCTTCACCTCGGTGATGTTGTGCTGTTTGAAGATGGATGCCCGGAGCAGGCTGCGCTAATGGTCGAAAACTATGCGCAGGCTCAGGTGCATTGGGCTGAAGGAAAAGGTTGGGTTCTGGAAACAGCCATAACCTACCCGGAGACACAGGAGGGGCAGGTGACAGACCAGGAAAACGGCACATATCCGGCAGGTGTCGATACGGCGCCTCATGAGGTCACATCGGAAGCAGCGCTTCCTGTCACCATCAGTTTTGAGATGGGACAACAGACCCTTTCTCTGGCTGAGCTACGCAATCTTGGTCCGAGCAGTATTTTGGTGTTGCCTTCACCTGTTAAAACGCCCATCCGGCTCTGTGTTGGCGGGCGGCAGATTGGTACAGGCGAACTGGTGGATGTAGACGGTGCGGCAGGGGTGCGTGTGGTGAGGATTTTCGGGTGTGAATAGCCTCATCAGTCCTGATATTTCAGCTGTTCTTGTCGGTATTGCCGCACTGGGGTTTGTAACATTTGCGGCTGTCACCATGACAAGTTTTATCAAAATTGCTGTTGTGCTATTTTTGCTTCGTAATGCACTCGGTATTCAGCAAACTCCTCCAAATATCGTGCTGTATGGCATTGCGCTTTTACTGAGCATCTATGTCATGGCTCCCGTAGTGATGAGTGCATATGCGGCAGCTGTGACATCGCCTGTGGATCACATGACTTTATCGGACATGCTGGCGGCAGCACAACGGGCCGAACAGCCTGTAAAAGCCTTTATGCTGCGCTTCACCAGTCCCGGGGAGCGTGAGTTTTTTACCAATGCGACCATGCGTGTCTGGGGCACTGAGTCTGGCCTGAAAGCAGCACCGGATGACTTGCTGATTGTCTTGCCGTCCTTCCTCCTTTCAGAGCTTCAGAGAGCGTTTGAGATAGGTTTTCTGCTTTATCTTCCCTTTATTGCTATTGATCTGGTTGTGACCGCTGTGCTGATGGCCATGGGAATGTCTTCAGTTTCGCCATCGACTATTGGTGTGCCACTCAAGCTGTTTCTGTTTGTGGCCATTACGGGCTGGACCCGTCTGATTCATGGTTTGGTTCTGAGTTACGCAACATGATGGCGCACCATGTCTGAACAGCTTATTTTCCACTTTCAGTCCACACTTTCTCTGGTGCTGTACATGTCGCTTCTGCCCTTGCTGGCTGCAATGGCGGTGGGACTGCTGGTGGGGGTTTTGCAAGCGGTTACGCAGGTGCAGGATCAGTCTTTGCCCATGACCTTCAAATTGCTGACGGTCATTCTTTTGCTTTTGTTCGGGGGCTCTTTGCTGGCTGTTCCTCTGGAGCGTGAGGCTGCTGAGGTGTTTGATACTTTTCCGGCCTTAACACGGTAATGGCTTGATGAGCATGCCAACGTCCAGTGTGTCATTCCTTCTGCAAATGCTGGGGCTGATACAGCACTGGCTGTTGGCGCTGGGGTTTGCTATGGCGCGCCCTATGGGCTTGCTGTCCATCCATCCTATTTTCACCCGCTTCCAGATTACCGGCCTGTTGCGGGGAGCTATGGCGCTGGTTCTGGCCTTGCCTGCCGTGCCTATGATTGCAGCAATGTTGGACCAGACACCACAAACGGGCGTGGTGTTAATGGTGCTGGGCATGAAAGAAGGCGCCTTAGGCTGCGTGCTTGGGCTTTTACTGGGAATGCCTTTCTGGATGCTGGATGTAGCAGGGGATGTGCTTGATTTACAACGTGGGGCCACACAAGGGCGGATTAATGACCCCGCCGGCTTTGAGGATGTGTCCATAACAGGCACTTTCCTTTTGTTGTTAGGCGTTACATATTTTGCGGCCTCTGGCGGTTTGCAGATGTTGCTGGACAGCCTTTATCAAAGCTGGACTCTTTGGAGGCCGTTATCCAGTTTACCTGATTTTTCAAAGAAGTTTCCGACACTTGTCCTTGGGCTTCTGGACGAGATGCTGGCATCAGCACTCAGTCTGGCGTTGCCAATGCTGCTAGCCATGTTACTGTCAGATATAGCCTTGAGTATCGTTAGCCGAGCAGCCCCCTCTTTGCGTGTGGATGACCATGCTATGGCTGCACGTAATATCGTCTTCTTTTTTGTGCTAACGCTTTACACGTCATATCTTTGCCTGTTCGTCCGGCAGGATATTGCTAGAATTCCTGCTTTTTTTGATGCTCTGAAGCTGATGGTGGATCAGCCCACCTCATGAGTGACACAAGTGAAAGCAAGGAACTTCCAGCATCGGCCAAAAAATTACGGGAAGCCCGTAGAAAAGGGCAGGTTGCTAACAGCAAAGATTTTGTCGGAGCCGTTATAACCGTTATAGCGCTTTTCTATGTCGTTTTACGATGCCCGGATTTATTTTCTCAACTGAGTTCGGTTCTTTCTGATACAGCCATTCTGGAAGAAAAACCGTTTGATATTGCATTACCTTTTATTGTGCAGAGGTTAGTGTCAGTTTTTGTAGAATTTATTCTGCCTCTATTAGCATTACTGTTTTTTGCGGTAGCCGTTGCAGCTCTGGTTGGGAACGGCGGTTTGGTCTTCTCGGTAGAGCCTTTAGCGCCCAAGTTTGAACGCATTAATCCGGTGAGCGGATTTCAACGAATTTTCTCTCTACGCAACATGATTGATGGACTAAAAATTGTTCTGAAATTTAGTGCTGTTCTTTGCACTCTTGTGTTGGTGATTAAATCAGATGTACGGGGGCTTGTACATTTGCCTGCTTGCGGACCAACCTGTGTGCCGGATGCAGTAAAGGGCATGATATGGCCGGTTCTGCTGTCAGCAATTTTTTGTTTCCTTATCCTCGGTTGCCTTGATTTGGGTATCCAACGTTTACTGTTTCGTCGGGAAATGAGGATGACTCGCACAGAGCAGAAAAAAGAACTCAAAAATTCCGAAGGTAATCCTTTAATTAAAAGAGCTCAGAGGCAGGAGCGACGTGCTGCAATGGGTAGTAATGTACGCATGGGTCTGAAGCACGCTACATTTGTTGTTTATGATTCTAATATTGCTGTTGCGTTTCAGTATGCACCACCGGGCGTTTTAGTCCCTGCTCTCGTGGCTCGGTCAGCAAAAAATGGTTTGTCTGAATTTTTAGAGTATACAAAATCCGCAGGTATTCCAATGGTAGAAGATTCGGATTCTGCCAGATTTCTGGTGTCGCGCGTTCCACTTGGTAGTGCGCTACCCAAAGATGCGTTTCATGTTGCTATTTTGTGTATGCGTAAAGCTGGAGTAATATAAAAGAGCATGTGTATGCAGATATTATCATCTTTTCTCTGCCCCGGAAAACCGAAGCAGAGAAAGAGCAGAAGATCTTAGGCATCACCAAAGCTTGCTGTGTAATTTTGACTTTTGTCTTGTGCCATGGTCATCGGGTTGGAGTTATCAGCCCGGTTCTGGTCATCATCCGGATGAAGATAAGCATTGCCGGTGCCCAGCTGCTGTTCCATGTAAGCGCCCCCAGCCTGCATGGTTGAGGTTGATCCATCGTACCATCCTGCAATGGTCGCGTTTCCGGCACTGTCTCGTGTTATAGTGCCTTCCGGGGCAGAGTCTGCAATGCTTTTTGTATCACCGGCCGTTTTGCCCTGACCGTCAGAAACCTGAATGGCGGCATTCCGACCATCAATATAGCTGACGTCAGTGTTATTGATACCGTTTGCGTCTGCATAAAATTCAAGACGGGAGGCTGTGGACTGATAGGTTCCGGAAGAATCAGCTTGTGCCATGTAGCCACCCTGGCCGTTAGCATAGTTCAGGGTGCCGCTTTCACCTGGTTTAAGCGTGATTTCTGCCACCGGTGTGGTGGTGGGCCCACCATTGAGGAATTCACCAATGGTTTCATCGTGCTGACTGGAATTGACAATTGTGACGGTATTGCTACCGCTTCCGGCGGATACGCTTGGTGATGTCGCAGCAGCAGAGGTTTGATCAACAGAGGCGGTCACCGGTTCTGAAGAGCCAGCAGGTAGTTCGGCAGAGGCTGGAATATTTAAGGTACCAGCGGCGGGGTTGCTCCCGCTCAGTTCTACAGCTGATGGGGTTTGTTGGGCCATGCTACCAAATAACTGTGCCAGTTCACTCGGGTTGATCCCGATACTGGTTAGCGCATCTTCTATTGCGGCGAGCGAGCCGGGGCTAAGCGTATTTGAAACAGTCATGCTGATAGCCTTTTATTTCTAAAATAAGAACATAACATCGCATGAAACTATAAAAATAAAAAATAATCATAGTGGATTTATAAAAGTTTCATAAATCTCCTAGAGCGCCCGTTGCAAAGGCCAGACTGGCTGCGGCAATCAGGGCGGCGTAGTAGGTGTCAGAGTGGCCAAGCTGAGCGTCCAGCAGGCCGGTCTGAGCAAGAGTGGCCTGCGTGATAGACCCCACACCACTGCGATACGCGGTAAATGCGGCATCAAAGCTGGTTTGGGAGGCTGTTTGCAGGCGCCCAGCAGCCGTATAGGCACTCAGGCTGCCATGTAGGCTGTTTTCTGCGGTAATAATCTGCTTCACGGACTCATCAACAGTTTTGCGCA
>NZ_CALLXM010000217.1 GCF_937875265.1 uncultured Acetobacter sp.
CAGCTGGTCCGCGAGGGCAGCAATCTGCTCCGGGCGTGTCAGCTTCTTGTGCGGTACGGCTACTGGCTGTGGAACAGGAGGATTAGAAGCCTGAGCCGGTGGAGCCTTGCGGGATGGACTGTGCTGGCGCTGAGCTTGCTGGGTGGCGGACTGCGGCGTCTGGGCAGAAGCGAGGCTGGCAGCGCTCAGGCTGGCCAGAAGGCATGGGGCAATCAGAGCGCCAGAACGCAAAAACCCGCTTCTCCGGAAACCGGAAAAGCGGGTTGCACGCATGTCATGCGCCAGAAGCCAGCCAGAAAAGGCCGGACCCTGCATAATTCAGCCCTGACGAGCTTTCATGCGCGGGTTCTTCTTGTTGATGACATAAACCCGGCCGCGACGCCGTACGACACGGCAATCTTTATCGCGCACCTTGGCTGATTTCAGGCTGTTTCTGATTTTCATGGCCCGTTTTGCTCCGCCGATGCTCAAGTGTTGAAATAAGGTGTGTCGGCACATACCGGCCTCGCCAGTACGAGTCAATGTTTTCCACGGGAAAGAGCCACAAATTGTTTTATTCGGAGGCGATTTTACTGCTGAATGTCCAGACGTTTCAAATGGCTCTTAATCTTGAGGGGATGCCGGGTGAGGGGCCAGGCTGGAAAGCGCGGTGGCCAGCGTCCGGAAATCATCCGATCGTGGTGAGCGGGGCCGCCAGCCCAGCCCGATGGTACGCCAGACCGGCCCCCCGGAGAGCGGGCGACTGGTAACCGGGTGCCCACGCAAAATGCTCCCTTCCAGTGCCAGCAGGGGCACGACTCCAATTCCCAGCCCCAGCCCGACCATTTCCGCCATGGTATGCAGCGATGTGGCGGAAAAAGAGGAGTCGCTCTCTCCTTCCGTCCCGTGCCATTCGCGGCCCTGACGGCAGACAGCCAGCGTCTGTTCCCGCAGGCAGTGGCCATCTTCCATCATAATCATGCGCTGGTCGGCTAGTCGTTCCACTGGCACATGGCTCAGCCGGGCCAGTGGATGCTCTTCAGGCATGATGACATGGAACGGGTCACGCCACAGGGGCAGGGTCTCCGCTGTGTCACACAGGCAGGGCATGGCCAGAACCAGCATATCCAGTCGGCCGATCCCCAGTTTTTCCAGAAGATGTTCTGTCGTGTCTTCTGCAATGGATAAGGTCAGTTGCGGAAAACGGGTACGGATGATTTTAACCAGTGGTTCAATCAGAAACGGGCCGATGGTAGGAATAATGCCCAGCCGCAGCGGGCCTGTCAGAGGCGTACGGGCGGCTACGGCAAGCTGCGGCACGGCCTCCAGAGCTTCCAGGGCCTGACGACCCTTCAAAGCAATTTCATGCCCCAGCGGTGTGAAAACCACCTTTTTGCCCACTGTGCGGTCCAGCAACTGGGAATCGAGCTGGCGTTCCAGCGCCATAATCCCGGCGGAAAGGGTGGACTGCGTGACCGAGCAGGCGGCAGCGGCCCGTCCGAAGTGACGCAGTTCAGAAAGGGCAATCAGATAACGTAGTTGCTGGGCAGAGGGGAGGGGAAGCACGGTGGGACCTCGGTCTTTTCAAGGGCATAAAAAGCATATCTGAGGTGATCTTATTTTTGAAACGGCTTTGTATGGTCAATCGATCATTTCGATGGTTTTGATATAAAATATTCATTGGCATGAATGGACGCACCGCGCCATAGATAATGCCTGACGACGGTATTCTGCGCCGTTGGAGCTTTTGAGTAACCTTAACAAGGAGCAAGCTTATGCTGACCGTTGGCGATAAATTTCCGAGCTTTGATCTGACTGCCGTCCCTGGTGGCGCTGAAGGCCTGAAGGGTGATTTCGTCCAGATTTCTGACAAATCCGACGCTGGTAAGTGGAAGGTTGTCTTTTTCTGGCCGAAAGATTTTACGTTTGTCTGCCCGACTGAAATCGTGGCTTTCGGCAAGCTGTCTAAAGACTTTGCTGATCGTGATGCCGTTGTTTATGGCGTGTCCATCGACAGCGAATTCGTGCATCTCAACTGGCGCCTGCACAATGCCGATCTGAAAGATCTGCCGATTGCAATGCTGGCTGACATCAAGCGCGAGCTGACCGAAGGCACGGGCGTGATGCACAAAGAGGCTGGCGTTGCCCTGCGTGCCACTTTCGTTGTCGATCCTCAGGGCGTGATCCGTCATGTGTCCGTCAACGATCTGTCTGTTGGCCGGAACCCGCAGGAAATCGTCCGTATTCTGGATGGGCTGCAGAGTGACGAGCTGTGCCCCTGTAACTGGAAAAAAGGCGACGACTTTATCAAAGTCTGATCCTCACGACCTCCGTCTGGCCCCGTAGGGTCAGACGGCTCTCTTTCAGGCCGGGTTCAGCCCGTCTGCTGTGCACGCCAGTGCCATTCCTCCCCTTTTCATACGGATTATCTGATGTCGATCGATGCTCTGAAGGATCGTATTCCTGATTATGCAAAGGATCTGAGGCTGAATCTCGGGTCCCTTGTTAATGATGTGACCCTGACACCCCAGCAGCTGGCCGGAACGTTCGTGGCGTCTGCCATTGCGTCCCGTAATGATGAGGTGACGAAAGCCATTGTTGCCGAGTTTGGCAGCAAGCTGACGCCGGAAGCCCTGAGTGCCGCCAAAGCTGCCGCAGCTATTATGGGTATGAACAATATCTATTATCGCTTTGTGCACATGGCCGGTGGGGATTACGGCAAGATGCCCGCGCAGCTGCGCATGAGTGTTATTGGCCGCCCGGGCGTGGAAAAAGCGGATTTTGAGCTGTGGTCTCTGGCTGTTTCCGCAATCAATGGCTGTGATCTGTGCGTGACCAGTCATGAAAAGATTGTGCGTGAAGAGCTAGGTGCAGAAGCTGTGCAAACATCCGTACGGATTGCTGCCACGGTGCATGCTGTTGCTGTCGCCTTACAGGGCGCTGAAGCTCTGGGCGACTAATTTTTTATAAAATGCGGTGGTTCAGGTCCGGGGTCTGTCTGGTGTAAAACCAGCAGGGTCCGGGCTTTTTTTATGGAGAAAAACAGGAGGCGCTGGTTTCAGGTCGGTAGCTGTTTAAGGCGTCCTGTGGAAAACCGAGCAGCATTCAGATTATTTTCGAAAAAGGCCTACTGGCCCCGTGGGGAACACGCGCCATTTTCTTTTATGATATTTTTTGAAGAAAGTGGCGCGAGTGACGGGGCTCGAACCCGCGACCTCCGGCGTGACAGGCCGGCGCTCTAACCAACTGAGCTACACCCGCAATCCAGACGCTCACCAGAAGTGTGCGTCGGTATGTCGCGTCTTATAGCGATGTTTTCGCGTTTGACAACCGGAATATGGGAAAAAAATAACCCATTGTGAATTTTTTTTCGCAGAACCTTTTTCAGCCTTTGTGGCGAGGGCACGCACTGCGTAACGCATTGGAGATTTTACATTTTTGCAAAGGTGCAGGGGGAGGCTCCCCATCGGGTTGCCTCCAGTGTGTTGTCATTCAGGCATGGTTGAGGGGCTGCGTTCAGTTCTGTTTTTCAAACGCACCGGCAATGGACAGGGTGACGTCATCCCCCACCATCGGCACATAGGTTTTCACACCGAAGGCACTGCGTTTGAGCGTGCCCGTGGCCTGAAATCCAACGGTGTAAGCTTTATCCAGCGGGTTAGTGCCAGCCCCAACATACCGCACCTTCAGGGTTAGGGGCTTGGTTACGCCATGCAGCGTGAAGTTGCCGGTGACATCGGCTGTCTCTGTGCCCGTGGGTTTGACCTGAGTGGAAACAAAGGTGGCGTTCGGATAGCGGTCTGCATCAAACCAGTCGGCGCTGTGCAGTTCGTCTGTCAGCTTCGGGCTGGAGGTTTGCACGCTAGCAACCGGAATGGAGACATTCAGCTTTGAGGCTGCCGGATGGGCCGGGTCAAAGGTGAGAGAGCCTGTCGCCTCGGAAAAAAGACCGGAATATTCAGTGAAACCAAAATGCAGCAGGGAAAAAATGACCTGCGTATGGTCTGTTTCAACCTGATAGGTGCCAGCCTGCACGGCCTGCGGCGCGGTCGCAGCCTGTGCGGTGGAAAGAGAGGCCAGCAGGCCCAGTGCGGCGAGAGCGGGTGCAAAAGAGACGGAGGTCATGAGTTCAGGTGATCCTGTTTTTTTGAGGTGAAAATACTTTGAAATACAACGCAGGCCCTGCACCGGAGATCCCGGAGCGGACCGACGTTTAGCCAAACTGAAAACCGGAAAGGGCCTTGCCCATCACAGTATCCCGATAGGTCTGAACGCCCCGGTCTGCCCCCGCAGCGCCTGCCGCGACCATCAGGGGCAGCAGGTGCTCCTCCCTTGGGTGGCAGATACGGGCACCGGGGGCGGTGTTCCAATGGTGCAATGCCGTATTCCGCTCGGCTTCCGGCGCACACAGGGCGGCGGCGAGCCATGCGTCAAATTCGTGGGAAACCGCATTGGACTGCGGGTCTTCCCCCATGAAGTGCCGCAGGTTGTGATAGGTCAGGCCTGTGCCCACAATCAGCACATTCTGGTCCCGCAGCGGGGCCAGAGCCTGCCCGATACGCAGATGGTCTCCGGCGTTCAGATCCTGCTGGAGCGAGAGTTCAACAACCGGAATATCGGCTTTTTCAAACGCCAGCATGAAGGGAATAAAAACCCCGTGGTCCAGCCCACGTTCGGGGTCTGCTGCATTGGGGATGCCTGCTTTGGTCAACAGATCCTGCACCTGAGTGGCTAGTGCGGGAGACCCCGGAGCCGGATAGCGCAGATGGTATGTATGCGGCGGGAAGCCGTAATAATCATAAATCAGCGGCGGGTGTGCTGCGGATGTTACGGTTGGAACGGATGTTTCCCAATGGCCGGAAACCACCAGAATGGCATCAGGCTTTTGCGGCAGAGACTGACTGACGCTGCGCAGATAGGCCGCCATACGGTCCCACGTTTCTGGCCAGTCCATGAAAAAGCAGGGACCGCCTCCATGAGGCAGAAACAGCACAGGCTGCCGGGCGGGGGCCGTGTGTGATGTCTGGTGCGGGAGAGATGTCATGCTGTGAGCCGTGTCTCTTCAATGGGCGGTTGGCCTGAAGAGTCGCCTCATAATCCAGGTTTGATAAGCCTGTATTTTGGGAACATATTTCACACTCAGAGTGTGAGCTGCATATAAAAAAACCGGAGGCTGCATTTCTGCTGCCCCCGGTCTGAAAAATCATACTCTCTCTGCTTTGGGTGATATCACCCGCGAAAAAGAGACGCAGGATTATTTGCTGCCAGCTGTCAGAGCGCCGCGAATGAAATCGCCAGCTTCTTCTTTTGTGCCCCAGCCGGTGATCTTTACCCATTTACCGGGTTCAAGATCCTTGTAGCGGGTAAAGAAGTGCTCAATGGCCTTCACGGTGATTTCCGGAAGGTCTTCCACGGTCTGCACTTTGCTGTACTGCGGATGAATCTTGTCATGCGGGACGCAGATGATTTTTTCGTCCTGACCGGATTCGTCTTCCATTTTCAGCACACCGATGGGACGGGCGCGGATCACGGAGCCGGGCACAACATTGGTCGGGGTGAGCACCAGTGCGTCGGTCGGGTCACCATCAGCAGCCAGTGTGCCGGGAATGAAACCATAAGCCGTGGGGTATGCCATGGGCGTAAACAGGAAACGGTCCACAAACAGCGCACCGCTGTCCTTGTCGATCTCGTATTTAACGGAAGATCCCTGCGGAATTTCAATAACAACGTTGATATCGAACGGCACGTCTTTGCCGGGGGAGAGTTTTGAGACGTCCATAAGAGCTGCTCCAGCACTAAAAATACGGATGGGCAGACCCTATCTGCCACACTGCAACTTGCCAAGCTGTAACAGGATACTGGCTGTTCCAGTGGTTTTTCCGGCTCTGTACCCTTGCCAAATGTGTCAGGTTGCGTAATCAGGAACCCGCCTGCGCGCCCGTAGCTCAATTGGTTAGAGCGGGCCGCTCATAACGGCTTGGTTGCGGGTTCAAGTCCTGCCGGGCGCAGGCGCTTTTCACCATTTCCACTTCACGGGGGTCATCTCATGGCATCTTATCAATACGTCTATGTGATGAAGGATCTTACAAAATCCTATCCGGGTGGGCGTGAAGTCTTCAAAGGCATTACGTTGTCCTTCCTGCCGGGTGTGAAAATCGGTGTTCTGGGCGTGAACGGCGCGGGTAAATCCACGCTGCTCAAGATTATTGCCGGAATCGATAAGGAATATGGTGGTGAGGCGTGGGCCGCAGAAGGCGTGCGCGTTGGGTATCTGGAGCAGGAGCCCCAGCTCGACCCCAAGCTGACGGTTGGCGAGAATGTGGCTCTTGGCTTTGGTGACCTGAAAAAGGCCGTGGATCGTTTTAACGAAATTTCCATGCGCTTCGCCGAGCCGATGACCGATGAAGAAATGAACGCTTTGCTAGCTGAACAGGCTGAGCTTCAGGAAAAAATTGAAGCTGGCGATGGCTGGGAACTGGATCGCAAGCTGGAAATCGCGCTGGATGCCCTGCGCTGCCCACCTGCTGACAGCCCCGTGGACAAGCTTTCTGGTGGTGAGCGCCGCCGCGTAGCGCTGTGCCGCCTGCTGATTGAAAAGCCTGAAATCCTGCTGCTGGATGAACCGACCAACCATCTGGACGCAGAAAGCGTGGCATGGCTGGAAAAGACGCTGCACGACTATCCGGGCACCGTGATGGTCATTACCCATGATCGTTACTTCTTGGACAACGTGACCAACTGGATTCTTGAAATCGAGCGTGGTCGCGGTATTCCGTTTGAAGGGAATTATTCTTCCTGGCTGGACCAGAAGCGCAAGCGCCTGGCACAGGAAGAAAAAGAAGAGAGCGCCCGCCAGCGTGCTCTGGCTGCCGAGCAGGAGTGGATTGGCTCCAGCCCGAAGGCGCGTCAGGCTAAAAGCAAATCCCGTATTTCTCGCTATGAAGAAATGCTGGCCCAGAGTGCTGAAAAGCAGAATGGCGTTGCAGACATTGTTATTGCCCCCGGCCCGCGTCTGGGTGGCACGGTTATTGAGGCTGACCACGTTACCAAGGGCTTTGGTGATCGTCTGTTGATTGATGACCTCAACTTCAAGCTGCCGCCGGGTGGCATTGTAGGGGTTATTGGTCCGAACGGTGCCGGTAAATCCACCCTGTTCAAGATGATTGTCGGGCAGGAAAAACCGGATTCCGGTGAACTGAAGATCGGTGAAACCGTAAAGCTCGGTTATGTTGATCAGTCCCGTGATGATCTGGACCCCGATAAAACCGTATGGGAAGAAATTTCCGGCGGTACGGATGTCATTTATCTGGGCAAGCGCGCTGTGCCGTCCCGTGCCTATGTCGGGGCGTTCAACTTCAAAGGGTCCGACCAGCAGAAAAAAGTTGGCATTCTTTCAGGGGGTGAGCGCAACCGTGTGCATCTGGCCAAGATGCTGCGGCAGGAAAGCAACGTGCTGCTGCTGGATGAACCGACCAACGATCTTGACGTGGATACCCTGCGTGCGCTGGAACAGGCTCTGGGCGAATTTCCGGGCTGTGCCGTGGTTATTACCCATGATCGCTGGTTCCTTGACCGTCTCGCAACCCATATTCTGGCGTTTGAAGGGGATTCTCACGTCGAATGGTTTGAAGGGAACTTCCAGGCTTATGAGGAAGACAAGCGCCGTCGTCTTGGCCCTGATGCCACGGAACCTGGCCGTATTCGTTACCGGCCGATTTCCCGCTAATCGGGCTGGATGGATGTCTGATGCGGCATCCATCATCTGAGGCGTTTTTCACACAGAAAAACAGGACGCGCTGTCGGGGACTGCCTCGGCAGCGTTTCTGCGTTCTGGCGAGGGGATCATCATGCTGACGGCCCGTTCAGTCAGAACCGGTCGGCTCATGCTGCAACCGGTCACGTGGCGGGATATGGAGGATATGACGTCCCTTAAGGCTGATGGCGGCGCTTTTGGCCAGATGCTGGGCGGCGTATGCACCCGCCAGCAGGCCGAGCGGGAAATGGCGGATGATATCGCCTTCTGGGCCTGCCATAGGGTTGGTATTTTTACCATTCGGGAAAATGGCACGTTTGTTGGCATGACCGGCATTCATGACCGGCCAGACGGGCGTGGCTTCGGGCTCCGGTTTGCCCTTTATCCATGGGCCAGTGGACGGGGCATTGCGCGAGAAGCCGCGAACGCTGCTCTGAATTTCACACATGATGCCGGGGTGAAGCGGATTGTTGCGGTTTCCAAGGAAAGTAATCTGGCGTCCCGCACCATTCTGGGCGGGATTGGCATGCATGTGTATGAAATCTTCCCTCGTGGTGGCCAGACTATGCTGGTTTATGAGAGCGTGCGTGGTGGAGAGCGGATCTGATTCTCTGATGTGCTGATAGCCAGAGACTATAGTCTGCCGACCATAAAAAAAGGCACCTCTGAAGAGGTGCCTTTTTTCAAATCAATCCGGTTTCAGGCGGCTTAGTTGGCCGCGGCGTCTGAGTGGTGCGCAATTTGGCGCTTCAATGCGCTCAGTAGGGCATCAACACTGCCGCCGTTGCGGGCAATGTAAGAAGAGTAATCCTGACGCTGCGTCAGACGCAGGCTGGCACCCTCGCCAATCACATCGACTACTTTCGGACCGCCACTGGCGTAGCCTACAATCCACTGCATGCTAGCCGGGGGCTGCTGCGGGCGCACGAGGGTGGCTTCCACTGCGTCATCATCACCAGATTTGGAGATGGACCCGATGGTGAAGCTGACACCCCGATAATCGCCTAGCTTGTCGGTAATGGCGTTCACCAGGACCTCGTGGAACAGCTCAAGATACTGCTTCTGTTGTTCCGGCGTTGCCAGTTTCCAGTAACGTCCAAGGCAATAACGTCCAATGGCGTCAATATCGACATCCTGCTGGATCAGGGGCAGAACGCGGGTCTTTTTTTCCGGCAGTGAGATCGGGCTGTTTACAATCGCAACCAGCTTGGTGCCGAATGTTTCGATAAACTGGCGCGTGCCGGTTGCAGCGTAGGCTGGCAGAACGGAAAGACTGCCAGCACAAATCAGGGCAAGGGCCCCTGTCACAAGGCGACGGCTGGAAAGAAATTTCATGTCGGCGCTATCCCCGTTGGTTTTTGTTAGTACCAGTCCGGCACGGTGGCGCGGTTATCGTTCTTGATGGCTTCGGCCTGTGCTTTCCGCTGCTGCTGGTAGGCACTGCGGATAGTTGCATAGGGGTCCAGTGCATCGCGTTGCAGAGCATCCAGTTCATCCAGATGCGTGGAACGCCCATGCACAACGCCCATCATATTATAAGCCCAGTTAAAGCTGATGAGCCCATATCCACGCGGGACATAGTTCCAGGGTGATAACCCCTGATCAATCCCGTAACCAATGCCGTCACGGAAGGAGGAGGGGCCCATGGGCAGAAACAGATATGGGCCGGAGGGAATGCCCCAGTTAGCCAGCGTCAGACCGGCATCGTTATCATGGTGCGGATAACCGGCCATTTTTGCCACATCAATCAGCCCGCCAATGCCCACAGACATGTTGATGCACCACCGTACGAAGGAATCACCAGCCCTGCGGGGTTTGCCTGCCCCCACATCGTTAAAAAACACGGAGGGCTCGTTCATGGTGGTGATCATGTTGCCCAGAGAATTCCGGACGGGGCGCGGTACAGACCAGACATAGGCTTTGGCAAGCGGGCGAAGCGCCCATTTGTCGAACGTCATGGTCAGGTTATAAACCTTACGGTTCAGCGGCTCATAAGCATCATTCGCCTGCTGGTATTCCGCGAGGGCATCCGGGTCTTTGGGGACGGGAGCCTTGATGCTGCTGCATCCGGTCAGGGCGACAAGTGTTGCGGCCAGTACAGAGCTGCGTGAGGAAAAACGGCGCTGGGCCGATGAGCCTTCCCGAGTCTGACCCGTATGTGTCTGACCGCGAGGGCGGAGCCGTGCACCGTTCCGTCCTGAATTCATTGCCGCGTTTACCTTTACCCTGTGACGCACCTAAAACCTGACCTGAGGCAGGAGTCTTCTGCTGCCTTGTCTACCACGAGAAATGTTCTGCGCAATGCAGGTCATCCCTGCATGAAAGACAGGGGAGCAGAAAAGAAGCGTTGTTCAACTCATTTGGTTTAACAGATGTCTCAGTTTTTCCAATATATGTTGCGGGAATGCCGCACCGCTGAACCTTTAAAGGCCGCGGTCACGTTTGATCATATCCCACGCAGCATTAATTCGGGAAATTTTGGTGGAAGCTTCGGCAATTTCTGCTGGTGAAGCGTTGCTGGAGGCCATGATATCCGGATGATACTGCCGTACCAGTTTTTTCCAGTGGGCACGAAGCTCCTCATTGGAAGAGGACGAGTCAACGCCCATCACCACATAGGCATCTTCTTCCGCCATGGACGGTCTGGCCCGGCCCTGTTCTGCTCTGTCCCACGCGCCGCGGCTCAGGCCAAATAGCGCATGTACCCGCTGAAGGAAGATGGTTTCTTCCTTTGTCAGCGGTTCATCCGCAGCCAGATCCGCACGGGCAATACCAAACAGAACAGCCATCAGCTCTTCCAGTGGTTGTTTTTCCTGCGCGTAAGCGGTGCCCAGTTCACGGGCGAACGATTCATAATCGTCCGTTCTCTGCCGGGCGAGGTCAAACAGGCGGCCAACTTCGCGCATGTTTTCGTCCGGCACCCGGAAGCGGGCCTTGAATGCGTTGATTTCCCGCCGGTTTACTGGGGCATCGCACTTAGCCAGCTTGGCGCAGAGAATGATACTTGTCAGGCCGTAAAGCTGTTCTTTCTTACCGAGTGCTGCCGCCAGTTTGGCTGCCATAAAGGTGGCCGCCCCGTTCGGATCGGGGCGGGCGCGGGCTGCCCAGCGGTCACTCCATCCCCCGGTGGGGGGGTGAAGCAGGGTGCCTTTATCTGCGGCATGCCCAAGGGCTGTGCCCAGTGCTGCGCCAACAGGTCCGCCCATAGCAAAACCTGCGACACCACCAAAAATTTTACCCCATATCGCCATATTGCCTGCTTAGCATTTTCCGGGCTGCGGCCCAAATCCGGCCCGCATTTGCTTCGTGAATCCAGCATAGCAGGCCGTAAGGTTGTGCGAGAAGACGGCAGCTGGGCAATCCAGCTGTGAGGCATAGAGCGCAGGTGCAAAAGCTCCGCCAAAGTCAGGTTATCTTTCAGGGCACTGAAGGTGTGGGGACTGGGTCTGGTTTCTGTAAGTCAGTTTTCTTTTGCAGCCACAAAAGAGCTTGCACTCGCAGGAAGGACGCTAAAGACTGACCCGGCGGGCGTTCCGTATCCAGTCTGGCGACCAGCACAGGCAAAGGTTGGCGACGCTCTCGTGCCATGTCATCCAGCACGTGCCAGAACTCCGGCTCCAGCGCGACGCTGGTATCGTGACCGGAAAGGATCAGGCTGCGTTTGCGTAAGTGGGCACTCATGAAGACCTATTCTCCAGACGGGAGGCCGCCCACTGTGCCGCCTCAGCCACCACACTATCCGGGTCCTGTGTCAGGCGGTGGGCGTGCGGCAAGAGTTCTGCCAGCCCGGAATTCCCCATAGCGATCAGCACATTCCGCATAAAGCGGTTGCGGCCAATGCGTTTGATGGGAGAGCCGGAAAACATCTGGCGAAAGGCGGCATCGTCCAGCTGGCTCAGGCTGACCAGATCTGGGGCCATCAGGTCAGGCCGGGGTTGCAGCTTGATTTGACGCGAGGCTTGGGCAAACCGGTTCCAGGGGCAGACGGCCAGACAGTCATCACACCCATAAATATGCGTGCCTATGGCTGGGCGCAGCTCAAGGGGGATAGGGCCTGCGTGTTCAATGGTTAGATAGGAAATGCAGCGCCGGGCATCCATGCTGTAAGGGGCCGGGAAGGCTTGCGTGGGGCAGGCGGTCAGGCAGCGTGTGCAACTGCCACATCCGCCTCCAGAAGGGGTCGAGGTGGGGAGCACCAGCGTGGTGTAGATTTCCCCTAAAAACAGCCAGCTTCCGTGGCTGCGGGAAACCAGATTGGTATGTTTGCCCTGCCAGCCCAGCCCCGCCTGCTCGGCCAGAGGCTTTTCGGCCACGGGCGCAGTATCGACAAAGACTTTGACCTCAGGTGTTTCTGCTTCAGCGTCCAGCCTTCCTTCCCGCACCACAAACTGGGCCAGATGCTTCAGCATGCCTTTAATCAGGTCATGATAGTCACGGTGGCGAGCATAAACGGAAATATTGCCCCGGTCGGGCTGGCTGAGTGTGGAGAGCGGGTCGCCCTCTGGCGCGTAAGACACGCCGAGTGCAATGACTGTGCTGGCTTCTGGCCAGAGTGTTGTGGGCTGGGTGCGCTGGTCGGCTCGCTCTGCCAGCCAGCCCATTTCACCATGATAGCCGTTTGCCAGAAAGTCTGTCAGGCGTTCCCGAACTTCCGGCCCCAGATGAGCAGGGCAGAAGCCAATGGCATCAAACCCCAATGCCAGAGCTTTCTCCCGAATCCGGGCAGCCAGTTTTTCTGCTCCCGGCATCCTGTCCGCAGAGGTCATGAGGGGACTTTCAGGGAACGGGTGGAATGACCGGCTGTGGCATTTCATCTTCCGTCCAGTCTTCTGCCGCCCAGTTGGCGCGCAGGCTGGAGGCCAGAGCGTCCAAGCGTCCTTCAACAATAGCTTCGCGGATCTGGCGCATCAGGCGCTGATAATAGGCAATATTATGCCATGTCAGCAGCATGGGGCCGAGAATTTCATTGGCCCGGAACAGATGGTGCAGATAAGCGCGGCTATGGCGGGAGCAGGCCAGACAGTCGCAGTCAGGGGAGAGGGGCCGGGCATCCGTCGCGTGGCGGGCATTGCGCAGATTGAGTGTGCCGCGCTCCGTATAGGCGCGGGCGGTACGCCCAGCGCGGGTCGGCATTACGCAATCAAACATGTCCACGCCGCGCTGCACGCTGCCCAGCAGGTCATCTGGCGTGCCAACGCCCATCAGATAACGTGGGGCGTTTTGCGGCATGACAGGAACGGTGGTGTTCAGCGTGGAGAACATCAGCTCCTGCCCTTCACCCACTGCCAGACCGCCAATGGCGTAGCCTTCAAAGCCGATATCGGTTAGCGCCTTCACGCTTTCCGCCCGCAGCTCAGGCTCCGTGCCGCCCTGCACAATGCCAAACTGACCGTAGCCGGTGCGTTGCACAAAGGCCTCGCGGGAGCGGGCGGCCCAGCGCATGGACATCCGCATGGAAGCGGCAATGGTCTCCGGCGGGGCGGGCAGGGCCGGACATTCGTCAAAACACATGGTGATGGTGGCATCCAGCGCATGCTGAATGTCGGTCGAAATTTCCGGTGTCAGCCGATGGTAAGAGCCATCAATGTGTGAGCGGAAGGTGACGCCGTCCTGATCAAGCTTGCGCAGAGCCCCGAGGGACATGACCTGAAAGCCGCCGGAATCGGTCAGAATCGGGCCGGACCAGTCCATAAACCGATGCAACCCGCCCAGAGCACGGATACGCTCGGCTCCCGGACGCAGCATGAGGTGATAGGTGTTGCCCAGCACAATACCTGCCCCGGTGGAGCGCACGGTATCCATCGTCATGGCTTTGACGGTGCCAACAGTCCCCACCGGCATGAAGGTGGGGGTGGCAACGGGGCCGTGGGCTGTGTGCAGCGTGCCTGCACGGGCGGCACCATCAGTGCTTTCGCAGGTCCAGTGAAAACGGCTCATG
Organism: uncultured Acetobacter sp.; assembly: GCF_937875265.1. GTDB lineage: Bacteria > Pseudomonadota > Alphaproteobacteria > Acetobacterales > Acetobacteraceae > Acetobacter. The sequence continues at coordinate 13,671 of NZ_CALLXM010000217.1, forward strand.
CAAAGTCTCCGGTGCGGCGGTGGGCCTCAATGGGGCTGGCGCAGCGCAGCAGGCAGGCGTCCCCGTAGGAATAAAAACGGTAACCAGTCTGGATGGCATGGGCATAGGCCGCGCGCATCCGCTCTTCCCCGGCAAAGGCGCAAACCAGCATGAACAGGGTGGAGCGCGGCAGGTGGAAGTTGGTCATCAGCATATCGACTGCGCGGAAGCGATAGCCGGGCCGGATGAAAATGGAGGTCACATCATCAAACGGATGCACAACGCCGTTTTCATCTGCGGCACTTTCCAGCAGGCGCAAGCTGGTGGTGCCCACGGCAATAATGCGGCCCCCTGCCTTACGCACGGCATTGATACGCGCCGCTGTTTCCGGCGTGATAATGCCGCGTTCAGCATGCATGTGATGTTTGGAAATATCGTTCTCACGCACCGGCAGAAAAGTGCCTGCGCCCACATGCAGGGTCAGGGTGCAGCGCTCAGCCCCGGTTGCATCCACAGCGTTCAGCAAAGCGGGCGTAAAATGCAGGCCGGCGGTGGGGGCGGCAACCGCGCCCTTATGCTCGGCAAAAATGGTTGCGTAATCTTTCGCGTCCTGCGCGGTGGGGCCTTGCGGGCGATGAATGTAAGGCGGGAGCGCCAGCGCCCCAACATCCTGCAGGAAGGTATCAAAGGCGCTGCCTTCGGCTGAAAAACGCAGAACAGCGCCGCCACCTTCTTCCCGCGCCATGACAGTTGCGGTGTGCGGGCTGCTGGTAAAGGTCAGGGTGTCACCCACCTTCAGGCGGCGGGCGTTGCGCACCAGCACATGCCATGTGGTATCGGGCAGAATACGGTCCAGCGTAATACCGATATGGGCCTCACCACGCAGGGCGTGCAGCTGTGCGCGGATGACGGCGGTATCGTTCGCCACCAGCAGATCATGCGTCTTCAGCAGTGCGGGCAGGTCGCGCACGGAACGGTCCATCAGGGGGCCGTGTTTGGGCACATCCAGCAGACGTGCGGCTTCACGCGGTCTGGCCGGTTCCTGCGCAATCAGGGTTTCGGGCAGGTGGAAATCAAAATCTTCGGTGCGGTCGCTCATGTTGAAACGGGTTTACGCAATAGGGTGCAGCTACGCCAGAGCGTAATGCATCCTCCGTTTGGGAGGCGGCGGAAGAGCCGCAGTTTTTTCTGGTGTGTAGCCCTTTGGTCGCCATGCTCACGCGCTGCTTTTTGCAAAATGGACAGGTCAGGAATGGATGCTGCGTGACAGTGCGGGGTTGAAGAAAGCACTCTGCGGGTCCAGATTTAGTTTTACAAATAATCTTATTAAGGAGACGCACAATGTCTTATGCCCTGTTGGACGCCGCACGAGTTGCCAAGGCCGCTAAGGTTTCTCTGAATGTTTTAAGCACAAGCCCGGAATCTACTGACGCATACCAGCGAAAAGTCATCATGATCGAACGGATTGAAGCATTGGCGGGGGCTGCTGCAGAGTCTAATGCTGGCAAGGCTGTCACGCTGACATCCGAAGAGTTCTGGTTGATTAGCCAGAACTGGTAAAAAAGACCCAAAGCTTTGGGGTGGTCGTTATAGTCCTGCCATAGTCAGGCGACTGCCTGAAGAGGCGTGATCCAGATACGGGATGCTCTGCCGAAGGGTGACTCAATGGGCGCGTGCCGATTTTGGCATGTAAGGCTAGGGAAGTTGCGGCCCTCCCAGCCTTACGGCTCTGTCCAGACCAGTTTTGTCATCAGGCAGGCGGAGGCTGAGTGTCCACTGATGTTTCGGCAGCTTTAGGCGTGTGAGTTGTAAGGTTTGCCAGCACATCGTTCTGCGTGACATGACCACCATGCTCCAGCAGTTCATTTTCGCCGCCAACATGGTGAGACATGACCATGAGCGGCGCGCCCTCATCCATGAACTTTATGCGTAACGAGTTCCACCGCGGCGCAACAAATTCTTTGAAGGTCTGAGCCAACGCACATTGCGCCACATCCCGGTTAGTGGGGTTTTGCGGGTTATACGCCGTATTCAGATATTTATTAAGGAAACCTGCAATTTCCGGGTTTTTTTCGGGCTCTCCGAAGTAGGAAATGCTGGCCCCAAAGCTCCATGGTTCTCCATGAACCTGTTTGCCAGAGGTGTCATACGCGGACAGGAGGAAACCATAATCGGCTGTGTCCCGCATTTCATGCCACAGGCTGATGAAATCCTGTGGGAAGTAGCCATCACAGCCTGCCGTTATGATCGGACAGTGATAGCGTGCCGCGATCTCTTGCAGCATCAGGTACCGGATTGCTGTGTAAGTGGTTTCGTTCTGTGAGGTGAGTGTGCCATGAGCAAAATTGAGCCCCAACCGAGGTTCATGCTCTGCCAGCCATTCTGCGACTGTGTTGAGGAAGTTCAACTGCTCCATTGTGGGCTGATCAACCCCGATGCACACTTCAATCCGCCTGAAACTCGGGTTTGTGCGGCAGGCTTGGATCAGTGAGAAAATCAGCTTTGGAACAAATTTGAAATATCTGGAGTCACATCCAAAAACCAGTGACAGATCTGGTTGCATCTCGGTTTGAGGGCTGAAATGCCATGCCCAGGAGGATACACCCAGCTGATCAGGCACAGCGTGAGTGAGGAGAGCTTTGCTATCTGTTTCAGAAAGCCAGGTGAAAACGCCACTATTATAATGGACGGGTGTAATATGGTCTTGAATAGCCAGTTTGCGCGCTGTTGTATAATGGGCGTCTGCTTGTGCACGCAGGCCGGTTAGCCAGCTGACGTGGCCCATATTGATTTCTTCCCAGTAACTCTGGCCATTGATCTGGGCTTCTGCTGCCAGCATGCGCAGGCGATGCGGAATATCCTGCTGGAAACAGGCTTCCTCAAACCGTGTGCTGTAAGCCTGCCTGATACTATGGTCGCTTTGCTCAGGGAGCGGCATGGGGAGCAGAAGCGCATCAAACAGGCCATCAAAAGCTGGCAATCCAAGATTGTGCAGGCGTACAGGGAAAATGGAGAGTGTGTTTTCTCCGGCTTTCAGAGCATTCAGAATGTCTGGTGTTTCTGCCAGAATATCTCTGTCGGGAAAGCGAGTTGTTAAAGCCTGCTCTACCAGTGTGGCGACGGCACCGTATTCGTTGCTCCGCAGGGCCAGAATGGCAGCAAACCAGAGCAGGTCAGGCCGGTCATCCTGCGTTTTGGCATAGGCCAGAAAACCCGCAGCCAGATCCCAAAGTTCAAAAAGGCCGCAAAGGCGTGCCAGATGCAGGATGTGACCGGTATTTTCAGGGCTGAGGCTGACAAGAAGGATTTGCCCGCGCAGGTTATCCAACGTGGCCCAAGGGGTAACGGTAGGATTGATGCCTGCTATTTCCAGCCGTTCCGTTAGTGCTTCCATGAGTGAGAAAAGTCTGGAAGACGGGCAAAGCCTCAGGACGGTAAGATCAGAAGAGGTGGCCTGACCGAGTGTCAGGGTATCGCCCTTGCGCTCAGCATGCAGATCCTGAATCTGCCATTTACGATCACCCAGGTGGATCTCATACTCTGTGCAGATTGCTTTGCCCAGAAAACGGGTGCCTTCAAACCAGTGGCGGGTCGTCAGGTCTCGTAACGCCGGCAGAAGTTCTGCAGGTACGGCCAGAAAGTGTTCCCATGCCGCACAGATAGGAGTGGGCGCGAAATGATCAGCAGAGCGACTGGATAAATAATATGTATCCGCCTTCAGTGCGACCAGATTTTGATTGGAGACAGTCTCAACCGGCTGGACCTCCATAAAGGCGCCGCAGGGTTCGAGAAGGCCGCTGGCATGCAGAACGACGGGTGCCACGGCACGGGACTGGACTTCTGTGAAGGAAGCCGGATGCATATGCATGCCGGTGTAACCAGCCAGCGTGCCATGCCAGGAAAGCAGGTAAAAAGACATAGCCTGACTGTGGCAGGGAAAATGCCGGAGTGGAAGAGGGATTTATGCTCCCAGTGCGCTTATCAAGGGCGGCAGATACTGATCCAGCTTAACCCGTAGTGGCATAAGATAGGCACAGCCCTGATCCTGAGAAAGCTGACGCAGAACAGATTGGGCAAAGCGGATATTTGCATCCAGAGTCGGCTCAAAATCTTTGGGGAAAACCACATGGTTGGTTGTCTCCCAGTATGAGCGGGAACGCGGCCCGACAACCGGAGAGAGCCCCCAGAAAACCAGTTCATCTCGCAGCCATTCGCGGCACAGGTCAAACAGCTTCAGGTCAAATACTGGCTGCGTGAAAAACCCTTCCGCGCCTGCATCCTTCTTGCGGGCAATATCTTCCAGCTCTCGCCATGGGGCGCGGCGATACGGGTCAAATGCTGCATAAATACGCAGATGCGGCGCTTCCTTGCGGTAGCGTCGGATAATGCTTTCCGTGCTGTTGGGGTAGGTCTGGTGGGCAAGGTC
>NZ_CALLXM010000218.1 GCF_937875265.1 uncultured Acetobacter sp.
CCGGAATTTGCACCGGACAACGCAAACGTTCCCAGAACGCCGCGCCAGGGCACCTGCGTGAAGAACTGCGCACGCAACGCAGGTGTCAGATCCATAATTAGACAGGCCTGACCGCAGTCACCCGGCGTGGTTGAGGTGCCGTTGGCTTCAACAATATAGCCGGTCTGTGTCAGCTGGCCGGGAACGCCCCCGTTATCACCTGGATAAACAAAGTCACCGGCCCCCATAATCCCGTAAAAATGACCTTCATCCGGGGGGGTGCCCTGATCCAGCGCCTGCTGCCACGACAGATCCTGATAATACGTCTGGCCGGGCAGCAGATTGGGAGTATCCCCCGGAATGACCTGCCCGGGCGTACCACTCAAGCTGTTTAGTGTGGCAATAGAGGCCTGAATCAGGGCAACACCAAGCCCACCAGACGTATCATAATTGGCAACACTTTTCCCCGTCGTGCCGTTGTAAAACTGCACATTGGAAACCGTTGTATCTGACTGCAAATATCCGTACGTGCCATCCCCATACATATAGCCATAGGGGGAGCTGACAGCTGTTCCGGCCTGTGTAGGAAACCATGCGGGACCGTTTTTGCTGCTGTTCATCCCTACTGCGATATTGAAAGAATCCGAGCCTGTATCAAACAGATACTCTTCCGGCTGGGCATTATTCACCCCGGCCTTCACCCCTAGGCGGCTAAAAGAATAGCCACTGTCAGTCTCCGTAATAATATCGAGCGGAATTTCTGCTGCCCGAGCATGCTGCTCGTAGCAGGAAAAAACACAGCTCATGAAAAACAGCCGGCGGGAAACCACACGAAATGACAGCATCTGAACTCTCAATCATCAGGATTTCTTAAACATTACCTCCTCGTTATAATGTGTCAAAAATGACAAAGAAGTTCTTTCTGCTTCAATTGTTACGAAATCATGACGGTGTGTTCAAAAAGCACCACTTTTAGAGGCCACGACCTTAAAGGGTAGGCGCGCTAAAGGTATCACACTGGTGAATGTCACCGCTTTGCATGCCACGGCTGAACCAGTTGACGCGCTGTGCGGATGTGCCGTGTGTAAAGCTGTCCGGCACAACATATCCCTGCCCTTGCCGCTCCAGACGGTCATCGCCCACAGCGGAGGCTGCATTCAGGCCTTCCTGTACATCGCCTGATTGCAGGATTTGGCGTGCGTCATTGGCTCGCTTTGCCCAGACCCCGGCAAAGCAATCTGCCTGCAACTCAGTCCGGACAGAAGCTCCCGTGGCACCGCGCTCGGCCATACCGGACGTCTGCTTTTCAACCTGCGCCATAATCCCGAGTTCATTCTGGACATGGTGCCCGATTTCATGCGCAACGACATAAGCCTGCGCAAAATCACCGCCTGCACCCAGCCGGTTTTTCAGTTCCTGAAAAAAGGCGAGATCCAGATACACCTTGTGGTCAGCTGGGCAGTAGAATGGCCCCACAGATGTCTGGGCATAGCCACACCCGGACTGCGTTGCTCCGGTAAACAGAACCAGATGGGGTTCATGATACGTACGGCCCATCTGCTGGAAGTAAGATGTCCAGACATCTTCAGTCGAGGCCAGAATGCGGGATATAAACTGCCTCTGAAGGTCCGGCCGCTGCGCAGGCTGCGGCGCAACAACGGCGCTTTGGCTACCAGAAGACACACTGCCTTCAAGCAAGCTGAAAACAATTTTGGGATCCACTCCAAAATACAGAGCACCAATCGCCAGAAGAACCCCGCCAATGCCAATCTTCAGCGGTGCGCGCCCACCGCCCCTGCCGCCTGAACCGCGTTCATCGTCAATATTGGAACTTTCCCGCTCATCATCCAGACGCATGCCATGACCCTTTCTGTGCCTGATAATCGACTTAGTGGCTGATCTTTACCACGGATCAGCCTCAGGCAAGACAAGAAGAAACAGCCGGATCACACGGCCCCATCACATCAGGCGCGCAAGGCACTCCGCCACCATGAACGCCGGGAAGCTTCCTGCCGGGCGTTATGCATTCCAGCACCCGGCAGAACTGAAAAAGGGTGTGTTTCATACCGGGCCGGATCAATTACCCACCCGGCAGACCCGCCATGATGATGGCTCAGCAGTTCAATAGACCAGCGCTCTTCCGCTGCATAAGCACCCCCTACGGGGTTATCTCTGAGGCTGAACGTGGTGCTTGGCCCAATTTTCCAGCGTGTTGCACTCAGGCACTGTGAGGGACCGTCTGCCAGAAAGACTGAACGATAGAGCAGAAAGCCCGTCGCCCCACGCTCATGCGCCGCCCGTTGCAAACGGCGCGTCGTGACAAGATCCGGTGCCATGCGGATATCAGCCACCACAGCACCAACACCCGGCTCACGCAGCACAGCCTCACATAACTCTATAAAAGACGCCTGCGTGGCCGTTACACAAATCAGCCGACCCGGATTGAGACCGGCCTGCTCAACACCTGCAACGCATAGATCAAGATGCTCTTCACCAATCCAGATAACCGCCCCGGTGGTACGGGCCAAAATTGCGGCCACAAAGCGTGCGGGTTTAGCAGAAAGCTGCCGGTCACTGCCTGCGCCAAAAAATTCATGCACGGTTCCTTTTTCCAGACCGCCACCTAGACGCGCATCTATTTCCGCCACGCCCGTTGAAAGCCTTTGCGTCATGGAGTGACCGGGATCCGTGTTCATCCGGGCAATCCGTTCCCGCAGCAAGCCCAGTGTATCTGAGTGTGATGACGCCATGAGTGCATCCTCCTGTTCCGCTTCTTATAAGAAGAACAAAACAGGAACTCAAGATAATTTTGACCGGTCTGCGCAGCCCATCCCCGGCCTATTTCCCACCCGTGCCCGCTAACGCCTTGCACCCGCTCATAAAACGATCACTGAAGCACTGTTTGAAAAATTGTGCTGGGCGGATCTTTTCGCGCCTGACGGCACAGGCTTTTCTGCGGACAGTAAAAATGGGCAATTCCCTGCATTATCCATCTCATAAATCTTTAAATTCTGACTATACCCCTCAGGGGTTCAAGAAGCCGCCGCATGAGTATTATAGGCTTTACAACGCCTGCCTGATGCTTTCTTTAAGAAACCATTCACCGGAATGGATGCGAACACTCACGCCATGCGCCGTTCAAACACAGCTCCCCTCTTACTGGCGACACTTGGTCGCTGGCTGCTGGTGTGCTGCGTTCTGTTGGGGCTGGGCGGGCAGCTTCTGCTGCAAAGTAACGCTCTGCCGGATGAAGCGCCCAGAGTGACCTTTGAGCGCCTGACCGGCCTGCAAATCGGGTCAGATCAGCCTGACCCGACCGCTATGCCCATCTCGCACATGAGTGCAGGGCACATGCATATGCACATGATGCCACACGCCAAAGCACATGAGCATTCCAGGCATCATCATGACGGGTCATGCCCGCTCTGCCCCTTGCTGCATCTTCCGGCTGTTATTTTCAGTCTCGCTTTTATTGCGGCACTCATTCTGGTCGCGTGGTCACGCCCGGCTTATAGCGTCCGGCTTCCACGTGGGCCGCCGCTGTGCGCCATTGTCCTCCGCCCTCCTCCGACAGGGCCACCAATCTTCATCTGAAACTCATCGCGCTGGCATTTTGCAGGCCTTCAGGACGCCCTGAACGCATGCGGTGCTGGCTGTTTCTGTTTCAATGAAGGTCCTTACAAAATGTCTTGTCTTTTTGTTCGGCATACCGTGCGCGCCAGCCTGCTCGCTGGCGGTTGTGCACTGGCATGCAATGCCGTGGCCACATCCGCCGCGCACGCGCAAAGCCGTCCACCTGCCACGCCTGTTTCCGCAGAATCCTTAACGTTGCCGCCCTCCCAAACTGCGGATGAAAAAACTACCCGTACCTCTACGGAGCAGCTTACGGTCAACGGAACCCGGCACCCGGTTTCCACCAACCCGGATACCGCCAGCCTGTTTCGGCACAGCCTTGGCTTCAGTGCCTATTCCGGCGGGGGTGTTTCTGCCCTGCCTGTGCTGAATGGTATGGCGGACGAGCGGGTTGCTACCTTTGTCGATGGCATGCGTATCCCGTCCGCCTGCCCCAACCACATGAACCCGGCCATGTCTTATATTGATCCGGATGCTGTTTCTTCAGCCGTCGCCATTGCTGGCATTACCTCTGTCAGTCAGGGGGGAGACAGCACGGGCGGCACGCTGGAGGTAAACCGGAAGGACCCGCTTTTTTCCAGCACATCCAAACTTCTCGTCACAGGGCATGTGCGGGGGGATTACCGCAGCAACGGTGGCGGCTCCGGAGCATCCGGGTCCCTCACTACGGCCAATGACTGGCTGAGCCTGCGTTATACCGGCTCTTACAATCATGCCAGTGACTATCATACTGGTGGCAAAGAGCGGCGCGTTCTTTCCACAAGTTATCTCAGCTTTAATCACGCTGTTACGCTGGGCATTAAGAAAGAAAACCACCAGCTCACCGTTACCGCTGGCCAGCAGGATATCCCCTACGAGGGCTTTCCCAACCAGTACATGGATATGACCAATAACCGCTCCACCTTTGTAAACGGCAAATACAAAGGCGATTTTAACTGGGGCACTCTGGAGGCGCGTGGTTTCTGGCAGCGGGTCGACCATGTGATGAACATGCTCTCTGACAAAGGGGGCCATACCCCCACAACGGGCATGCCGATGAATACCGACACCCGCACGGCAGGCTATTCCATCAAGGCGACCATTCCCCTCGGCCTGAAACACACCCTCGGGCTCGGGAGTTCGTTTGATCATAACGGCCTGAATGACTGGTGGCCGCCCCTGATGGGCAGCATGATGATGGGCCCGAACACGTTCCATAATATCAACCAGGGACACCGGGACCGCCTCGGCCACTATATTGAATGGAAGGCACAGTGGTTGCCCCGTTTCTCTACGGAACTGGGCCTCCGGAATGATCTGGTGATGATGAATACCGGCCCGGTCGCCCCGTATTCATGGACCGGCATGATGAACATGGCGGACGCCATGGCCGCCAAGCAGTTCAACGCGGCCTCCCGCGGGCGCACGGACACCAATTTTGATGTCACCGCTCTGGGGCGGTGGACCATACTGGACAGCCTGACTCTGGAAGGCGGCTATGCGCGCAAAAGCCGCGCACCCAGCCTGTACGAACGCTACTCATGGGGGCAAGGCGCTATGAGCAGTTCTATGATCGGTTGGTTTGGGGACGGCAATGGCTATGTCGGCAACCTCAACCTCAAGTCTGAAATTGCCAATACACTCAGCACCACCCTGACCTGGCATGACCCGGTAAATTACGCATGGGAACTTAAGGTTCAGCCTTATTATACCTATACCCATAACTATATAAATGTGATGCGTATTGGCTCGCTTTCCAACGGGTTGTCTAAACTTCAGTTCGTCAACCACAATGCCCGGAGCTACGGCATCAACAGTTCCGGCTTTGTCAGGCTCTGGACAGCTCCGGCGTTTGGCACAGGGGAACTTCGCGCCAACCTGAACTGGGTCCGTGGGCAGGATCTGGTAACGCATTCCGGCCTGTATCATCAGATGCCAGCCAATGGTTCCATCAGCCTGCACGAGACCTATAAAAACTGGACGGGCCGCGTTGAGGTCACGCTGGTCAAAGCCAAGAATACGGTGGACTGGCTGCGCAATGAGCCTCGTACACCGGGCTATGCTTTGCTGGGATTAGGCGGAAGCTATCACTGGCGGGTCTTTACGCTGGATGCCAGCGTCGAGAATCTATTGAACCAGAATTACTACCTGCCTCTGGGCGGCCTCTCTCTGGGAGACTATCGCGCAACCGGAGTTCTTGGCCCGCTTGCCGGTTTGGGCCGCTCCTTTAACATGAGCCTGACCGCTTCGTTTTAAAGACAATTCGCACCCTGCTTTTTGATGCTGCCGATAAAGCCATCAGAAGGCAGGGCCACCTTTACAGCGATGCCGCACAGGACGTTTCTCTGGACGCAAACATACGAAGCCAAATCAGGTTTTAGCTGTAACGTTCTGATTTTATGATTTTTTATTTTGGGAAAAATTGGCTGGGAGACCTGGATTCGAACCAGGGCTGACCGGGTCAGAGCCGGTAGTTCTACCGCTAAACTATCTCCCAGCAAGGAGATCAGGGAAGGCTTAACAGGCCGCCTCCGCTGCGGTGACGACTTCCTAGCACCGAGATTTTAGGGGTGCAAGTCCATAAACGAAAAGAAATGTAAGTTTGTCACATAATTGTCTTGCTCCTTTGGCCGCCCTCACCAAAAATAGTCTTAACTTGATTCAACCTCTTATTAAGGACCGGACAGATGGATCGTATTCCCCCCTGGGCCGGCCGCCCGGACAGACCAGCTTATCCTTCGCCCTACCCCCGTTCTTCTGAAGATGAGCTGTTTGCCGCGCTCGACCTGGGAACAAACAACTGCCGTTTGATGGTCGCGGCACAAACCGCTGGCGGCTTCCGCGTTATCGATAGCTACAGCCGTATGGTGCGGCTGGGTGAAGGCCTGCATCATACAGGCCGACTGGGCGAACCCGCCATGGAACGCACACTGGACGCTTTGCGCGCCTGTGCGGAACGGGTTGGCCGCAGGCCCGTGAAGGATATCCGTGCCGTTGCAACGGAAGCCTGTCGCCGGGCGGCAAACGGGTCGGACTTCCTCAACCGTGTCCGCACAGAAACCGGCTTTAATATCAACATCATCTCGGCACGGGAGGAAGCCTCTCTTGCCGTGGAAAGCTGCGCGAATCTGGTGCACAATCCACGCTTCGGGCCTGTGCGCAACCGGGCGCTGCTGTTTGATATTGGGGGCGGCTCGACGGAAATTGCGTGGGTGCGGGTCGATGGTCCACGCCAGACGCATGAACTGATTGGGTATCTGAGCCTGCCTGTCGGGGTGATCACCCTTTCAGAACAGTTTGGCACGACCAGTCAGGATGATCCGTCACGCTACAAGCAGATGGTGGACTACACGAAAGCCGCCTTGCAGGACTTTGAAAGCGTGCATCGCATTGGCCCGGAAATCCGCCGTAAGCAGACACGCTTTATCGGTACCAGTGGCACCGTGACGACGCTGGCCAGCCTTGTACTCAACCTGCCGCGCTATGTTCGTGCAGCAGTTGATGGCTCACAGTTGCCCGCCACAAGTGCACGGCGGGCCGTTCGGACGTTGCAGGATATGGGGCATGCAGGCATAGAGCAGCATCCGTGCATCGGGCCGGATCGCGCCCCCTTCGTCTTACCGGGATGCGCCATTTTCGAGGCCATCCACGAGACCTGGCCGGTGGAAGATATTATTGTGGCAGACCGTGGACTGCGGGATGGCATGGTTCTGCGTATGATCCGCAAGACAGGGGCAGCGCCAAAAAAGTTCCACAGAACGCCCGTGCCTAATGGCTCCCACTCTTTTTTACCCCCTATTCAAGCAACAGGTTCATGAGCGACAAAAAACCCGGGCCTCCCCGGAAAGCTACTTCTCTACGCGTTCCGGGACGTGCGCGCACCAGCAGCACAACTCCCGGCACCACGCATTCTCTGGATGATTCTGCTGCCCCGCGCACCATGCGCACCAAGTCCATCAGCCTCCGCACGGCGCGGGGGCGAACAACTGCACAGCAGCGCTGGCTGTCGCGCCAGTTGAATGACCCGTATGTGCAAGCTGCTCACAAGCAGGGCTGGCGTTCCCGTGCCGCGTTCAAGCTGATTGAGCTGGATGACCGCTTCCACCTTATCCAGCCGGGCATGCGCGTGGTGGATCTGGGTGCAGCTCCGGGTGGCTGGACACAGGTTGCCGTCAAGCGTGGTGCGAATCGCGTTGTGGGGGTTGATCTGCTGCCGGTAGACCCGGTTGTCGGCGCTGAGATTGTCGAAGGGGACTTTACGGACCCGGACATGCCGGAAAAGCTGATCGGCCTGCTGGATGGCAAAGCGGATCTGGTGCTTTCGGACATGGCCCCGAACACCACAGGCCACGGTCCGACGGACCATGTGCGGATTATCGGCCTTGCAAGAGAGGCCATGTATTTTGCATTTGAAATTCTGGCTGAAGGCGGAGGCTTTGTTGCCAAGGTGTTCCAGGGTGGCTCTGAAAAAGCCATGCTCGAAACCATGAAGCAGGCCTTCACACTGGTGCGCCATGCCAAGCCCCCGGCCAGCCGCAAAGATTCAAGCGAACTCTATGTGGTTGCAACAGGGTTCCGGCCTGATCGCCTCAACCTGCATCAGGATAACGACTGAAGCAAAGCCGACTAAAAAAAGCAGGCAGGCCAGTGGTCAGCCTGCTATTATTTTCCCCACAACCATGCAGCACCGCGCACACCGGAGCTGTCACCATGCTTATTTTTCAGTAGTTCCGTGCGGCAGTCGGGCGTGACGACGTATTTTTTCATCACATCCGGCACGCGCGCATAGATTGTTTTCAGGTTGGAAACCCCGCCTCCCAGTACGATGGCATCAGGGTCCACCATGTTGATGACCAGAGCGCAGGCACGGCCAAGCCGGTCCACATACATATCCAGCGCACGAATGGCAGCCGCATCACCTGCTGCTGCGGCTTCTTCAATGCCATCAGCACATCTCTGCCCCTCGCCTTTCCATGAGGCGGCCAGCGCAGGCCCGCACAGGAAACGCTCCAGACAACCGGAATTGCCACAGAAGCACTTCGGCATGGGAAATTCTTCCTCACGCACCCACGGAAGCGGAATATGCCCCCACTCCCCGGCAATATGATGCAGGCCTGTCACCAGTTCGCCATTGATCACAAAGCCGCCGCCCACGCCTGAGCCGAGAATCACTCCAAACACATTCTTGCGACCCGCCGCAGCGCCATCAACCGCTTCAGACAGAGCAAAACAGTTGGCGTCGTTCTCCACCTTGACGGGGCAACCCAGCGTCTTTTCCAGATCCTGGCCGAACGTCTGGCCGTTCAGCCATGTAGCATTTGCATTCTTGACCCGCATTGTGCGGGAATCAATCGCGCCGGGAATACCAACCCCAACCGTTGCATTCCGGTCCGTGCGCGCACGGCCTTCCTCTACAAGATCCCGCAGCGTTAAAAGCAGATCATTGTAGTTGCCGGGGTTCGCAACGCGGTGCCGCAGAAGGATTTCTCCTTTAAAATCAAGGGCTGTTATTTCGATCTTGGTTCCACCAACATCGATTCCAAGGCGATAATCTGACATACAGCGACCTTACGTCTTCTCTTCGGCAAGTGATTCACGTGCCGTGCGGCATGGGATAAAACAGTGAACTATGCAATCACACATCTTCCTCTCTCTATACAAGGCTCTGTGTCATGAATGAGGCTGTTCTTGATGCGCGGGGGCTCGGCTGCCCGCTTCCGGTTTTAAAGGCCAACCGTATTTTGCGGGGTATGCAGCCGGGTGAGAAGCTGCGCGTTCTGGCAACAGACAGAGCTTCGATTGTGGATTTTCAGGTTTTTTGCCGGGAAACAGGGCACGCTCTGGTGGCATTTGCTGATGAAAATGGCTCTCTGTCCTTCACCATCCGGCGCCGTGCGGATATACCCTCACCGTGAAGGCGATATGTTTTATTGATCATTCTACCCTGGCAAGACTTGGCAGACCCACGCTTATCGGAGTAATGCCTGCGCCTCATGACGGATAGGAAGACCTGCGCCATGTCGGATAACATCAAGTCTTTGTCGTTTGAGGACGCGCTCTCCGAGCTGGAGAAGATTGTGCGCGGCCTTGAAGGTGGTCAGCTGAAGCTGGAAGAGGCTATTGCATCCTACGAGCGCGGGGCAGCCTTACGCCAGCATTGTGAAACCAAGCTGAGCGAGGCCGAGGCCCGCGTTCAGGCGATCGTTCAACGGTCTGACGGATCGTTGGACATGAAACCTATGGATTGAGACGCCGATGACTGACCCGACAACCATCGCCCCTTCCCAGACGCACTTTTCGGCAAACGGGCCACTGCTTAAGCAGGGCATGTCCACCCGCGCCAAGGTGATTGAAGCGACAATTGACCAGCTTCTGCCACCCACCCGCGGTGGAGATGCTCGTTTAATTGAGGCCATGCGCTATGCCACGCTAGGCGGCGGCAAGCGCCTGCGCGGCTATCTGGCTATGGAAACCGCCAGCCTCTTCGGTGTGCCGGACAGCCAGTCCGCCCGCGTTGCGGCTTCGGTTGAAATGCTGCACGCCTACTCGCTGGTGCATGATGACCTGCCTGCCATGGATGATGATGATCTCCGCAGGGGCCAGCCCTCCACCCACCGCAAGTTTGATGAAGCCACGGCCATTCTGGCCGGTGACGCTCTTCAGACCAAAGCCTTTGAAATTCTGGCTGAAGCGGAAACGCACGAAAGTGCCACCGTCCGTATCGCTCTGATTACCGCCTTCGCGCAGGCCTCTGGTGCTGCCGGAATGGTGGGTGGTCAGATGATTGACATGGAAGGTGAAGGCCGCGCCCTGCCGCTGGAAGAAGTGCGCCACCTGCACGCCCTGAAGACCGGCTGCCTGATTCGCTACTCAGCAGAAGCCGGTGCCATCCTCGGGCAGGCCAAGCCGGACCTTCAGCAGCGTTTACGCTCTTACGGTGCCAATATCGGCGCAGCGTTCCAGATTGCGGATGACGTGCTGGACGCCACGGCCACAGCTGAAGAGCTGGGCAAGACGGCAGGCAAGGATGAAGCCTCCGGCAAGTCCACCTATGTTGCCCTTCTGGGCATTGACGGTGCACGGGCCGAAGCAGAACGGATGGCCGAAAGCGCCATTGAAGATCTTGCTCCGTTTGGAGAACAGGCCGATCGACTGAGAGATCTGGCTTATTACGTTATCGAACGCAGGAACTGAGAAGAATGTCGGACCAGCCCCAGATCCCCACCCTAGGCCGTTTTCCTGCTCTGGACCGGGTGACCCATCCGTCTGACATGCGGAACCTGTCTGTTGAGCAGCTCAAGCAGCTTGCGGACGAACTCCGGGCCGAGACCATTGATGCCGTTTCCACCACCGGGGGCCATCTGGGCGCCTCTCTGGGTGTGGTGGAACTGACCGTCGCCCTGCATGCGGTGTTTGATACCCCCGCAGACAAGGTGATCTGGGATGTGGGCCATCAGGCCTACCCGCACAAAATCCTGACCGGACGCCGTGACCGCATCCGCACCCTGCGTCAGCCGGGTGGTCTGTCCGGCTTTACTCGCCGGTCCGAGAGTAAATACGACCCGTTCGGGGCGGCACACTCCTCCACCTCCATCTCGGCCGGTCTGGGCATGGCAGTTGCGCATGACCTGCACGCCAGAAAAGACCCGTCCTACCATGAGCGCAGCGTCATCGCCGTGATTGGTGATGGCTCCATTTCCGCCGGTATGGCGTATGAGGCCATGAACAACGCCGCTGTGGCGGGACCGGGTGCTGAACGTCTGATCGTCATCCTCAACGATAACGAGATGTCCATCGCCCCCCCGGTCGGCGCGATGTCCAACTACCTCTCCCGCCTGATGTCCTCGCGCAAGTTCATGGGTCTGCGCGAACTGGCCGGGAAAGTCGTCAAGAAGCTTCCCGCCCCCGTTGAACGCACCGCCCGCAAGGCGGACGAGTATGCCCGCGGCATGATTACCGGTGGCACGCTGTTTGAAGAGCTGGGGTTCTATTATGTCGGCCCCGTGGACGGGCATGACCTGCCGCAGCTAGTCGCGATCCTGCGCAACCTGCGTGACACGGATAACGGCCCCATTCTGCTGCATGTGATGACCGAGAAAGGCCACGGCTACCGCCCCGCTGAAAAAGCCGGGGACAAGTATCACGCCGTTGCCAAGTTCAATGTCGTCACGGGTGAACAGAAGAAAGGCCCTGCCGGGCCGCCCTCCTACACCTCCGTGTTTGCCCGTGAACTGGTCCGTCGCGCGGCAACGGACGACAAGATTGCTGCCATCACCGCCGCCATGCCGTCCGGCACCGGGCTGGATGCGTTCGCCAAGAATTATCCCGAGCGCTTCTTTGACGTGGGTATTGCCGAGCAGCATGCCGTGACGTTTGCAGCAGGCATGGCTACCGAAGGGCTCCGCCCCTTCTGCGCCATTTACTCTTCCTTCCTTCAGCGCGCCTATGATCAGGTGATGCATGATGTGGTGCTGCAAAAGCTGCCCGTCCGCTTCGCTATTGATCGTGCAGGGCTGGTTGGCGCCGATGGTGCAACCCATGCGGGCTCGTTTGACATCGCTTATCTGGGCTGCCTGCCCGGCATGAGCATCATGGCCCCGTCTGACGAGGTCGAGCTGATGCACATGACCGCAACCGCGGCTGAGTTTGATGAAGGCCCGATTGCCCTGCGCTATCCGCGTGGCAGCGGGCTGGGGCTGGACCTGCCCGCAGAAGGTCAGGTTCTGGAAATCGGCAAGGGCCGGATTATCCGCGAAATGGGCGGTCAGTCCGGTGGCGAGAAAGGTGGCATTGCCATTCTCTCGCTTGGTCCGCGGTTGCAGGAAGCCCTCAAGGCGGCTGACATGCTGGCCGCACAAGGTCTGCCCCCCACCGTGGCCGATGCCCGCTTTGCCAAGCCGATTGACACCGCTCTGGTGGAAAATCTGGCCCGCAACCATGCGGTGCTGATCACGCTGGAAGAAGGCTCCATCGGCGGGTTTGGCGCACAGGTTGGCCAGCATCTGGCCAATACCGGCCTCCTGGACAACGTCCGCTTCCGCCCCATGACCCTGCCCGATATCTTCATCGATCATAACACCCAGGATGCGCAGTACGAGCAGGCCGGACTCACCGCTCCCTTCATCGTTAAAACCGCTCTCAGCGCGCTGGGCGTGGCGCTGAGGGAGCAGACGGCCTGATCTGATGGCTCGTCGTCGTGTTGACCAGATGCTTGTTGACCGCGGTCTGGTTGAAAGCAGGACAAAAGCGCAGGCCCTGATTATGGCAGGGCTTATCTTCACAGGGGAAAAACGTGTTGCCAAAGCAGGCGATCAGCTTGCTGAGGACGCACCTCTGGATGTGCGCGGGCAGCAGCATCCGTGGGTTTCCCGCGGGGGCTGCAAACTCGCCCACGCCCTTACCTATTTTGACCTCTCCCCGCAGGATCGCGTGTGTCTGGATGTCGGTGCCTCAACTGGCGGCTTTACCGATGTCCTGCTCACCAATGGTGCGCGCACTGTCTACGCGGTTGATGTCGGGCATGGGCAATTGGCGTGGAAATTACGGTCTGACCCGCGTGTGATCGTGATGGAAAAATGCAACGCCCGCCGTCTGGACAGCACACTGATCCCGCAGGCACCATCCGTTATTGTCTGCGATGCCAGCTTTATCGGCCTGCGGACCGTTCTTCCCGCAGCTTTATCTCTGGCCACAGAAGATGCCTGGGCCGTCGCTCTGATCAAACCGCAGTTTGAAGCTGGCCGTGATCAGATTGGTGCCAAGGGTGTGGTGCGGGACCCTCTGGTGCATGAGAGCGTGTGCCAGGTGATCCATGACTGGTGGAGCGCCCTGCCCGGCTGGTCTGTGCTGGGGATTGATGCCAGCCCGATTACAGGACCGGAAGGTAACCGGGAATTCCTGATTGCCGCCAAACGGATTTAAGAGACCGTTCTTGTAAAAGATTTTCCTTAAAAGATTTTTTATTACTGTTGGTTCTGCAAATACGTGGCAATTCGTTGCTTTTTCTGCCACATTTTCCAGTAATAAAGTCATATCACAACAAATCTAGGAAAGTCTGTCACTTATGCGTAAAATCATCATGATGCTTGGTGTCACAACCGGCCTGTTTGGCATCACTGATGGTGCCAAGGCTGCTCCTCGCCCCTACACGGCTCCGGCTAGCACATCTGCATCGCAGGATAGTGTGACGGAAGCAGGCAGTTCCCTGCTGCGTGGTTATGAGCAGGACGGCCTTACGCTTCAGGATGACCTGAAAAATCAGACACTTGTGGTCTCAGTAGATCCGGCAACACTTCATGCTCGCGCGCTTCCTTCTGATGGAAACAACCGGTATCGCATCGCCATGCGCGACGTGCTTTCTGCCGCAGCATCCTACGCTTATCTGTATTTTGGCCTGCATCAGGACGCCGACCACCTCTCTGTTGTTGCCAACATCCAATCTGACGGCATGCAGCAGGCCAGCATGACGGGAGGCACGGCAGAGGCCGAACAGCCCGCCATGACCTTTGACATCCCGCGCCCCGCCTTCCCGATCTCCCCTGACACCACACCAGATGACTATTCGGCTCAGACCATCAGTACGATTCTGGGCGGGATTGACCCGGCCAAAACCAACATTGCGGTGTGGCTGCGCAGTGGCTTGCAGAACAACCAGGCACAGTCTGGCGCGCCTCACACTCCCTAAGACAGCGGATCCGGCCTGCGTAACGGTCTTTCTGAATCGTTCTAAAACAGAGACTTGAGCTGGCTGCTGCCTGAACCCGCAGAAAGACCGGATAATTTGTAAAGGGTCCGGTGCTTGCCGGACCCTTCTCTGTTATAAGGGCGTCTTTCCTCCTCCGTGTAATGGCTCCGTTCATGTCTTCAGGTAATTCTGCTCGTCCCACACTGTCGCACGATGCAGAGGCTGCGGCCTCTCTCAATGCGGATGAACGGGCCCGCATTCTAGCGAAATCTGCTCTGTTCAGCCCGCCCCCCGCCACCCTGGCAGACGGACGGCGTGATCTGGTTGGGCTGACGCGCGAGGAAATTACCGATATTCTGGTTGATATCGGGGAAAAGCCCTTCCGCACCAAGCAACTCTGGCACTGGATCTACCATCAGGGCGTTACTGATTTTACGCAGATGAGCAGCATTGCCAAACCGCTCCAGCACAAGCTGGCAGAACGGTTTGTTATTGGCCGCCCGGAAGCCGCAACAGTCCAGACATCCTCGGATGAAACACGCAAATTTCTCTTCCGGTTCCGTGACGGACAGGAAGCGGAAACTGTTTATATTCCCGACCGCCGGGAAGACCGTGGCGCTGTGTGCATTTCCTCACAGGTAGGCTGCACGCTGTCCTGCACGTTCTGCCATACCGGCACCCAGAAGCTGGTGCGTAACCTTGGCGCAGCTGAAATTGTTGGCCAGTTTATGGCCGCGCGTGATTCCTATAACGAATGGCCCAGCCCCAAGGGGGACACGCCCCGCCTGCTTTCCACCATTGTGCTGATGGGCATGGGCGAGCCGCTCTATAATTACGAAAATATCGCCAAGGCCATGCGGATTATCATGGACGGAGAAGGCATTGGCCTCTCCCGCCGTCGCATTACGCTCTCCACCTCCGGCGTTGTGCCTCTGATGGACCGCTGCGGGGATGAACTGGGCATTAACCTCGCCGTGTCACTGCATGCTGTGCGGAATGATCTGCGTGACGAGATTGTGCCGCTGAACCGCAAATATCCGATTGAAGAAGTGCTTGCCGCCTGCCGCCGTTACCCCGCCGCAAGCAATGCACGCCGGATCACTTTTGAATACATTATGCTGCGTGGCGTGAATGATAGTGAGGCTGATGCCCGTGAACTTGTCCGGCTGATTTCGGGCATTCCGGCCAAGGTGAACCTTATTCCCTTCAACCCCTGGCCTGGCAGTGCTTACCGTCCTTCCACGCGGGAACAGCAGAATAAATTTGCGGATATTGTTATGGCGGCAGGCTTTGCCTCCCCCATCCGCACACCACGCGGGCGGGACATTCTGGCCGCCTGCGGGCAGCTGAAAACCGAAAGTGAGCGGGTGCGCGCCTCGCAAAGCTAATTTTTCTGCGTCAGACCTTACTCATCGAGGGCAGACCTCTGGCTCCCGTCCCTAGCTGGTGCTAGGAGATTGTTTGCACTTTATTCATTTTATCAGATTCAGGAGACCTGCCTCATGGCCACTACAGCCGCCAGAAAAGATGTCAAAAAGGTTGTGCTGGCCTATTCAGGCGGCCTTGATACATCCGTTATCCTGCGCTGGCTGCAGAAGACCTACGGATGTGAGGTTGTAACCTTCACGGCTGACCTTGGTCAGGGCGAGGAACTGGAACCGGCCCGCAAGAAAGCCGAAATGTTTGGCGTGAAGGATATCTTCGTTGAAGATCTGCGCGAAACCTTCGTCAAGGATTTCGTGTTCCCGATGTTCCGGGCCAATACGCTGTATGAAGGCCAGTATCTGCTGGGCACTTCCATTGCCCGCCCGCTGATTGCTCAGCGCCAGATTGAAATTGCCCGCGAAGTTGGCGCAGATGCCGTGGCACACGGTGCAACCGGTAAAGGCAATGATCAGGTTCGCTTCGAGCTGGCCTATTATGCTCTTCAGCCCGACATCACGGTTATCGCACCGTGGCGCGAGTGGGATCTGACATCCCGGACCCGCCTGCTGTCCTTTGCTGAAGAAAACCAGATCCCCATTGCCAAAGACAAACGTGGCGAAGCTCCGTTCTCCGTCGATGCCAACCTTCTGCACTCGTCTTCTGAAGGCAAGCTGCTGGAAGACCCGGCTATCGGCCCGGAAGAAATTGTTTTCCAGCGTACCATTTCACCTGAAGCGGCCCCGGATGTTGTTACGGAAATCACCATTGATTTCGTCAGTGGTGACCCGGTTGCCATCAATGGTGTTGCCATGTCTCCGGCCACTCTGCTCACGCGCCTGAACGAACTGGGCAAAGCCAACGGGATTGGTCGTCTGGATCTGGTGGAAAACCGTTTTGTAGGCATGAAGTCCCGCGGCATTTATGAAACACCGGGCGGCACCATTCTGCTGACAGCCCATCGTAGCATTGAGTCCATCACGCTGGACCGTGAAGCCATGCACCTGAAAGATAGCCTGATGCCGCGTTATGCCAGCATCCTTTATAATGGCCTGTGGTTCTCCCCCGAACGCCGGATGCTTCAGGCGCTGATTGATGCCTCTCAGCATTCCGTATCGGGCCGCGTGCGTCTCAAGCTTTATAAGGGTAATGTGATTTGCGTTGGTCGCGAAAGCCCCAATAGCCTGTATGATACCCGCGTTGTGACGTTTGAGGATGATGAAGGTGCGTATAATCAGGAAGACGCACAGGGCTTCATCAAACTGAACGCGCTGCGACTGAGACTGGGCGCACAGATTGGCCGTACAGGCGGTACGCTCTGAGCTCTAGGAAAGCCGTCCTTTTTTACCCTGCCCTTCTTTTCAGAATGACCGAGAGGACCATGACCCGTCGTTTCAAGATTACCCCCTATCTGCTTGCGGCCAGCATGGCCGTTTCCCTTACGGCCTGCGGTTCCCACAAGCAGGAAGACGTCGAACTAACCCCGATGCAGCAGTTGGACAAGCTGCGTAGCCAACCGGGCGTGACGGTATTGAAAGATGGGCTGGCCTATAAAGTTCTGAAGTCAGGGCCGAAGGATGCCGACCAGCCGCGTCAGGGTGACTCCATGATGCTGATTTATGAAGGCCGCCTGCCTGACGGATCTATTTTTGACAGCTCCGAACAGCACGGTGACGGCGCTTATATGCAGATGCCTCTTGATGGCCTTGTAAAAGGCTGGATGGAAGCACTACCTATGATGCATGTGGGTGATACATGGATGCTTTATGTGCCGCCTGAACTGGGCTATGGCCACAAAGCCATGGGTGTTATTCCATCTAACAGCCCCCTTATCTTCCGTGTCCAGCTTCTGGGTGTCACACACAACCGTTAAGCCCGGAACACGACCAAAACCGGCTCCATGCCTGTGGAGCCGGCAGGTATTCTTAGCATAATGACGTTTTTCAAACGGTTTCATCCCGCTCTGCTTGCCGCAAGTGGTGCTGCTCTTTTCCTGACAGCCTGTACCCCAAAAAGTGGTGCTGGCCTATATGGGACAAACTGCGGCATCTGCCACCACGGTGGTGACGGCATGCCTGGTGCGGTACCTCCGCTTGTCGGGCGGATTGACCGTATTGCCAGCACACCGGAAGGCCGGAAATATCTGGCAGATGTGCTGATGAACGGCGTTAGCGGCCCCATAAAAGCTAATGGTGCGCCCTATGAGGCGGAAATGCCGCCGTTCCGTTACCTGAAAGATGAACAGGTTGCGCAGATCCTGACATGGTTGTCCTCTCGTGGGCAGACCAGCCCTGCCCCGCAAATTACCGCAGCAGATATTGCAGAAGCCCG
>NZ_CALLXM010000219.1 GCF_937875265.1 uncultured Acetobacter sp.
GGACGCCGCAAGGGGTTTCTGGGGGGCGGACATTGCTTGCGAACTCCTGCTTTAGGTGATTGACCGGCGCTCCCGGCTCCGGCACCACTCGCTTCATGACGCGGTTTGATCATCTTTTCCAGCAAGGGCTGGAGGAACTGGCCGAACAGGGGCGTCTTCGTACGCCGCGCAGTCTTCTTCCCAGAGCCGATGGCCAGCTGGAGAGGGAAGACGGCACCGTTCTGGCTGATTTTTCCTCCAATGACTATCTCGGCCTGCGGGCGCATCCGCTTTTGCGGGAGCGTGCTTTGGCATGGGCAGAACGTTATGGGTCTGGTTCCGGGGCTTCACGGCTGATAACAGGCACAGACCCCGGCATGGTGGCGCTGGAAGCCCGGCTGGCTGCTTTGAAGAGGATGGAAGCCGCCTGCATTTTCTCATCCGGCTGGCAGGCTAACGCAACTTTGGTGCCTGCACTCGCGCAGCTCTCGCTTGCTGCTACGGGAGCACCGCCTGTGCTGATTGTGGACAAGTTCGTGCATGCCAGCCTGTATCACGGTTGTGCCGCTGCTGGCGTGCGGCCCGTGCGCTACCGGCATAATGACATGGCTCACCTTGAAAGCCTGCTGCAAAAAGCAGACGGCCCCGGCCTGAAAATTATCCTGACAGAAAGCGTCTTCAGCATGGATGGAGATCGCGCTGATATGGCCACCCTTGGTGCGCTGGCTCGCCAATATGGTGCCTTCCTGTGTGTGGATGAAGCCCATGCAACCGGCATTCTCGGGCTTGAGGGTAAGGGGCTGGCTGACGGGCAGGCTGATCTGATTATTGGTACCTTTAGCAAGGCACTGGGCGGGATGGGGGCGTTTGTTGCGTCTTCTTCTGCCGTGTGCCGATGGCTGGTGAACAAGGGCTCCGGCTACATCTATTCCACAGCGCCTTCACCTTTGGTGCTGGGGGCGGTGGATGCAGCACTCGACCTGTTGCCGCATATGGAAGCAACGCGGAAGCGTGTTGCCAGGCTGGCCGAGCAGTTTCGGGACCACATGACCCGTGCCGGGCTGGAAACCGGGCCGTCTTCCACTCAGATTGTGCCGGTTGTTGTGGGAAGTGAGCAGACGGCCCTCATGCTCTCTCGGGCCGTAGAAGAGGCCGGTTTTCTGGCGATTGCCATCAGGCCGCCCACAGTGCCGCCGGGCGGGTGCCGCTTGCGGGTGGTGCTCCACGGCAACCACACAGAGGCGCAGGTTGATCAGCTTGCACAGGCGCTGCGTGCTGCAATGGCGGCATGTAGCCCGAAGGGAACATCATGACCGCGTTGCGGCCTGTTTTTGTACACGGGTGGGGCTGTGGGCCGGAAATCTGGACGCCTGTTCTGGCAATGCTGGATCTGCCATCCGCCTGTGTGCTGGACCTCGGCTATTTCGGAGCGTCTCAGCATGAAACACACAGGCAGCTGGACGCGCTGTTAAGCGGGCCGCAGCCTGTTCTGGTCGTCGGGCATTCTCTGGGGTTTCTCAGGGTTTTGTCCCGTGGTGACTGGCCGAAGGGCAGTCGCTTTCTGGGGGTAAATGCTTTCGGGCGCTTTGCCGCCGGGGAAGATTTTCCGCAAGGCGTTGCGCCGCGTGTGCTGGCTCGTATGCAGACGGGTTTGCAGCGCGACGCGGCTCAGGTGGTCAATACCTTTCGTGCCCGGTGTGGCGCGGGGCCAGTCGAACCAGACACCCTGTGCGTACCGGCACTTCAGGACGGGCTGAATGAGCTGAGGACGCTGGATGTGCGGCCTGTACTGGCTCGTCTGGCTGAGCAGGCAGGTGCCGTGAAGATTCTGGCCGGGGAGCAGGACCGGATTGTCTGTCCAGACATGACGCGCGCGTCTTTCCCGGCGGGTGTGCCAATTACATGGCAGCCACAGGGGGAGCACATGTTGCTTCTGACGCATCCACACCTCTGCGCCGAGGCTATTCGGTGTATGATGTCGCAAAAGGTGGAAAAGCCATGACTGCAAACCCCGTCCATACCCGACAGGCCCGTATTCAGCACAGCTTTGATGCGGCTGAGGAGTATGACGCAGCTGCTGTTTTGCAGCGTGTAGCGGGCCGGCGTCTGTTTGAAATCCTTCGGGCGCGGCTGGCGGGGCGAACGCCCCAGCGCATTCTGGAAGTTGGTTGTGGCACGGGTTTTCTGACGCAAATGCTGCATGAGGCATGGCCCGAGGCTGAGCTGATTGCGACCGATTTGGCGCCGCGCATGCTGGAGCGGGCTCGTATGCGAGTCGGTGAGGGTGTGCAGTTTGGCGTAATGGATGCAGCCCAGCCCGGTGTAGTCCGGCCGTTTGATCTTATTTGCGGCAATCTGGTGTTTCAGTGGCTGGATGATCCTCAGGCTGCACTGCAAACGCTGGCGGACCTGCTGGCTGCCGGTGGCGTGATTGCCGTATCGACCTTGTTGGATGGCACATTTGAGGAATGGGGACGCGCCTGCACAACAGAGGGCGTGGTGGCGGCAACGCCGAGCTACCCCTCAGCCCAGACCGTGCAACGCTGGCGGCCCGGCCTGTGTGCCGGACAATGGACAACAGAATGCTGTGTTCAGTCCTTTGAGAGCGGGCTTGCCTTTGTCAGGCACCTGAAAGACACGGGGGCATCTGTACCGCGTGAAGGGGGTAAGGCTTTGTCTTCCGCAGAGCTGCGGCGCGTTATGATGCGCTTTGAGCAAGTGGGAGCCATGGCCACCTGGCATCTGGCTTATGGCTGTTTTCAAAGGCCGCAGCGGGCTGGTGTGTTTGTAACCGGGACCGATACTGGCGTGGGTAAGACACTGACTTCTGCCTGCTTGGTCCATGCGTGGAAGGCCCTTTACTGGAAGCCGTTGCAAAGTGGGCTGGCGGATGAAGCAGGTGATACTGCGACGGTTATGACGCTGAGCGGTTGCCAGCCAGACGCCTGTTTATCACCTGCCGGAGCGTATCAGGCCTCTCTTTCCCCGCTGGCCGCAGCCAGAGCGGAAGGGGCGGAAATTGACCCTGCGCGTCTGGCCTTACCCCTGCAGGAGCCGGACCACCCGATGGTGGTGGAAGGGGCTGGCGGGCTGATGGTCCCTGCAACAGGCACGCTGATGATGGTTGATCTGGCCGAGCACTGGGGCCTGCCGGTTGTGCTGGTGGCCCGGAGTGGGCTGGGCACGCTGAACCATACCCTGCTGAGTCTGGAGGTTTTGCGCGCCCGTGGTCTGACAGTTGCCGGTGTGGTGCTGAGTGGCCCTTTGAACCCTGACAACTGCAAAACAATTCAGGAAAAAGGGCAGGTGCGCATTCTGGCGGAGCTTCCGCAGCAGGATGAGATCACGGCTCAGAGTGTTGCAGAGTTAAGTAGATTGCTTCCGTCATGGAGCGATCTTTGCGCAAGCATGCAGGAAAATGCAGTCAGCTTCTAAACGGTTGTTTGCAAAATCAGCCTTACGTTTCGCGTAGGAAAAAAGGCTGAAATGGCTGCAAATCTGGAGAGTGATTTGTTAGCGTCACTCTCCGTATGTGTTCAGTGATACCGGCGGATCAGCCCGGCCAGTCGGCCCTGAATATGCAGGCGCTCAGCAGGAACAATTCGGGTTTCATAGCGTGGGTTGGCGGGTTCCAGGGCAATGGTATTGCCCTTGCGGCGCAGGCGCTTGAGCGTGACTTCACTGTTATCAATCAAAGCCACAACAATCTGCCCGTTTTCGGCATCTTCCGTGCGACGGATGATAACGTGATCACCGTCTAGGATCCCGGCCTCAATCATGGAGTCTCCGGTCACTTCCAGCGCATAATAGTCACCTGACCCGACCATATCTTTCGGGATATCCAGAAAATTGTCGGTTTCAGCCAGAGCTTCAATCGGCAGGCCTGCGGCAATACGACCATAAAGCGGGATTTTCAGGGCTGCGGGCTGCTGGCGAGAGAAATCCCCCCGTACAACATTGGCAGGCAGCGTCTCGGAAGCGGGCACAATTTCTGGCAGATGGATTACTTCCAGTGCCCGAGCCCGATGATGATGACGGCGCAGAAAGCCGCGTTCTTCCAGTCCGGAAATCAGGCGATGAATGCCGGATTTGGAGCGGAGGCCCATGGCCTCTTTCATTTCATCAAAAGACGGAGAAAAACCTGTCTGCTTGAGGTGCGAATC
The DNA here is from genome assembly GCF_937875265.1 of uncultured Acetobacter sp. Classification (GTDB taxonomy): domain Bacteria; phylum Pseudomonadota; class Alphaproteobacteria; order Acetobacterales; family Acetobacteraceae; genus Acetobacter. Next base: position 4,143 of record NZ_CALLXM010000219.1, read on the forward strand.
AATAAAAAGCAGCAGTTTGTGCTGTTTGCGAGTCAGCATGCGGCACCTCAGGGCAGATAAGTGTTTTTTATGTTTATAACACTTTGTTCTATATAAGTTCTCTTTTTTGGTCAAGGGGTTATTCAGTCATTTAATGCGTTATTCAAAGGGGCTTCTGTATTGCCCGTGGCTTCTGTAAAGTTTGGGAGCAGCAGTCTGCCGTAGGCAGATATGTCCTCATCTTGAGGTGGAAATCATTTAAGCCGGGCCGGAAGCGTTTTCCGGAATATTGGAGTGGTGCCGTCTTGGGCGGCAGTATTATGATCCTTGAAAAATGCTTAGTGTTTAGGAAAGTTATCACAGTTCAGGCAGCATTTTGCGCGTGTTTCAGTCTGAGTGTGTCTCATGCTGTGGCCCAGAGTGATGCGGCCAGTTTTGAAGACCGTCTGACGAAAGACTGGGGCGGTGCGCGCAGTGCTCTGGCCGCGCATGGCGTGGACTTTCAGTTGACGGACCAGAACGAACTGTGGGCTGTTCCGGTTGGAGGCAGCCAGCCGTCTAACAATTATATTGGCGTCACGACGGGACAGCTTTCTGTAGACCTTGGCCGCCTGACGCATCTTCCGCTGGGCACGATAGGCATTAGCGGAGTGGATATTCGCGGGCATCCCTTCAGCAACCAGCCGCTTTATGTGTTCAATCAGGTGTCGGGGATCGAGGCGGACGTCAATTTGCGTCTCTA
>NZ_CALLXM010000220.1 GCF_937875265.1 uncultured Acetobacter sp.
TGCTCACGCAGGAACTGCTTGGAGTTTTCACGCCCCTGACCAATCCGCTGGCTGTCATAGGAGAACCATGCGCCGGATTTCTCCACCACACCGGCCTTCACGCCCAGATCAATCAGCTCACCAACCTTGCTGATGCCTTCACCGTACATGATGTCAAACTCAACCTGACGGAACGGCGGGGCCATCTTGTTCTTGACCACCTTCACACGTGTCTGGTTACCGACCACCTCATCCTTGTCCTTAATCGCCCCGATGCGGCGGATATCCAGACGTACGGAGGCATAGAACTTCAGCGCGTTGCCGCCGGTCGTGGTTTCCGGGTTCCCGAACATCACCCCGATCTTCAGACGAATCTGGTTCAGGAAGATCATCATGGTGTTGGAGCGTGAAACAGAGCCCGTCAGCTTACGCAGCGCCTGGCTCATCAGGCGGGCATGCAGGCCAACATGGCTATCGCCCATATCGCCTTCAAGTTCCGCACGCGGCACCAGAGCCGCCACACTATCCACCACCAGCACATCAATTGCGCCGGAACGCACCAGTGTATCGGCAATTTCGAGCGCCTGCTCACCGGCATCGGGCTGGCTGATCAGCAGATTATCAACATCAACGCCCAGCTTCTTGGCGTAGCCGGGGTCCAGAGCGTGCTCGGCGTCAATAAACGCACAGGTGCCGCCCCGCTTCTGGGCTTCTGCAATTGCATGCAGAGCCAGCGTGGTTTTCCCCGAGCTTTCCGGCCCGTAAATTTCAATCACACGGCCACGCGGCAGACCGCCAATCCCCAGAGCAATATCCAACCCCAGAGACCCGGAGGGAACAACATCTGCCTGCTCACGCGGGCGCTGCCCCAGTCGCATGACTGACCCTTTGCCGAAAGCCCGTTCAATCTGCCCGAGCGCGCCCTCAAGAGCTTTTGCCTTATCCATCGTTCACCTTTCCTGTGGCCCTCGACTGAGGCCGGGAGTGCTGCCTTCTCCGGCAAGACGAACTCCGAGGGGAGATCTGATCGAGCCGTACTGTTTCAAGACGTGCCATAAAAGCCGCGCGCCGGGCAATGACCGGCATCAGGCGGCCTGACCTGATCACGCTTTTTAAGACTTTGGTTCTCGTTTGTTCTTTTAGAAACAAAACAGGAACATATCAAGACAGAAACAGGCGGCCCGAAGCCGCCTTGTCTCCCGCCGCCAAAGCAGCAGATGTTATTTGGTGTGGCTGGAAGAGACAGCAAGGCCGGAGCCGCGCGGATCTGTCCACCCGAAGCATTTCCCGGAGTCTCCCGGCAGACCTGCCGGGCAGGAGACGAAATTGGCACGCCCCACACCCTGCGTGACAATCGGGCGCTGGCCCGCCACGGCAGACCGCAACGCAATGGCCGCTGTATCCGCCGCAACATTCTGTCCGGATGCCGTGGCCGCTGCACGGAAGGACGTGCCCTGATGCGCAATGGCGGCCGTCAGCAAGGGCAGCGGGCGGCGCACAGGAGACGCCCCGAGCACAATGCCGGTTGCCCCGGCAACGCGGCCTGTTCCGAACAAGTTGTTCATGGTCAGCCCACAGCTGACAGTTTCTCCCGTCCGATCCGTCACCACAAAAGACGTGGAGGCGGGCAGGGACGGCAGAGCTGAGCCGGAAGGCATATGCCCGTTGTCCAGCAGAGCCTGTGCATCGGCCACGCTCACAGCGGCACCTTTGCCCGTCTGGCGTGCACGCCAGCCAGAAACAACGGCTTCACCACGCACACCGGCATGGCCATGTGCATCCATGGAAAGGTAAGACGCTGCTGTCCCTAAACCACCATCAGCCGGTGGCGGCAGGAAGCTGATATCCAACCCATCCGAACGCACGGTCAGCGGCTGTTCGGCTGAGGCCAGACTGCCGCGCATATCTGCGGTTGTCAGCCCACCACCGGCAGCCTGTGTTGCCTGCGTGAAACTTTGCGCCAGCGCACCGGTATACAGATCCCCCACGCCGGCAATCCGCATACGCTCAAGAGCACCGGCCAGACGGGGCTGCACCATCAGATCATTCGCGGCCAGCACACTGCCGCTGCCGTTGCTGAAGATGGCGCGGGTTTTTTCATCCGCCAGAAGCGGGGCCTGCACAGCGACCAGATCAGACGCCAGAAGGCCGCCTACCGGCACCCCATCCGTCGCCAGATTACGAGCGGGGAGAATAATATCGGCAAAATCAACGCTGCCGTAGCGCAACTGCATCAGATACAGGCCACGGGCTAGCATAGGCACGGCTGCCGGACGGTCAGACTTCGCATCAGCCTGCCCTGCACGCGGCAGGAAGACAAAAGCCTGCCCTTGTGCATCACCCGGACGCCAGGCCAGACAGGCCCCGCCGGACCCTAGAGACGCACGAGACGGCAGGGTGACAGAAAGCGCCAACCCAAGAGCCGCCGCAGCATCCGCCGCGTTACCGCCCTGAGCTAACACATCCCGCGCGACCAGAGCCGCCTGCGGCTCGTCCGCCACAACCTCACCGACAAAGCCGGTTACGGCGGGCTGGGCGGGAAGGTCATGGTCGCTGCCACAGGCACTCAGCGAGCAGGCCATAAGCAGGGCCGCCATCCGGGCAGGACCTGAAAATAACGGCGCAAGCCGGGCTGAACGGGTCTTCGTGAAACGCTCGGGCACGCCTTGATGTCTCCACTTCTCTGGTCTGCCCGCAAAACGGGCATCTGATCTTTCTGAATTAACGCCGTTCCGGGCAGGCAGCAACACGCACGCGCCATTTCCATCACAAGAGTTCTGCTTTAGACATAAAGGCACGATGAAAAAGCTGATAACCTTTTCTTTCAGGCGCGCCGCTCTGGCCGGAGCCGCAAGCTTCCTCCTGCTCTGCGGCGGGGCGGTTTCCGCCCGTGCGGCAGACAACAGCTTCAGCCCCGCACAAAGGGCAGAAATTGTTGAAATCATGCGCAATGCGTTGAGGACAGACCCCACCATTCTGTCTGATGCCATCTCCTCCCTGCAGGCTCAGGCCTCAGCCAGAAAAGCATCCTCGGCGCTGGAAACCGTGCGTAGGAACAAGGCACAGTATGGAGAAAGCACGACTGATATCGTACTCGGCAATAAAAACGGCAAACTGGAAATGGTCGAGTTTTATGACCCCCGCTGCCAGTATTGCCGCAAGGTTCTGGGCGATGTGGACCACCTGATCGGCTCTGAACCCGACCTCCGGCTGGTTGAAAAAGTTATCCCGGTGCTGGGTCCAAACAGCCTGATAGATGCTCAGGCCATTATGGCGGCTGGCCTTCAGAACAAATACATCCCGTTCCAGAAAGCGCTGATGACCGATTCCGCCACACCTTCTATGGAGCGGATTCGCCGGATTGCTCAGAATGTCGGACTTGATGCAGACCGCCTGCTGAAAGACATGAAGAGCCCGGCAGTGACAGCTGCCCTCAGCAAAAACATTGAGCTGGCAAAAGCGATTGATCTGGAAGGCACACCGACCTTCATTATCGGGGATCGGGAAATTATCCCCGGTGCGGCCTCTGAGAGCGACCTGAAAGCCGCCCTCGACCGGCTACGCAAAGCCCACTAAACCCTCCGGCCTTCCCCCCGGCATCTGCACCGGGGGAAAGTCAGAAGCCGGTTTTTCAGGCCGCGTCTTCAGTCTGGCGGGCAGGCATAATGCCTTCTTCCCGCAGTAGCAGCGCTAGTGCGCGCACCATTTCATCCATCATCTCATCCGTATGGAACGGCCCCGGCGTTAACCGCAGGCGTTCCGTGCCCTGCGGCACCGTGGGATAATTGATGGGCGTGGCATACTGCCCGTATTCCACCAGCAGGCGACGGCTGATGCGTTTACAACGCTCAGCATCCCCCACCGGAATTGGCACAATGTGGCTGGGCGTCATGGTGAACGGAATTCCCGCAGCCCGCAGGCGTGCCCGGAAGGTATTCACCCGCTCAAACATTTTCTCACGCCGCCAGTTTTCCGCGCGAACCTTGCGCACGCTGGCCAGCGCCGCCCCCACCACTGATGGCGGCAGAGCTGTGGTGAAAATGAAGCCCGAAGC
>NZ_CALLXM010000221.1 GCF_937875265.1 uncultured Acetobacter sp.
GGGGTTGTTTTATATGTTGAGTCCGTAAGAGCAGGATTTTTTATAAGACACAGATTTTACATTTGTGAATTGGATCTATAGTCAAAAATATTTTTTTAAGAATAAGAGGGCGAGGTATAGGGGTTTTATTCCTGATATAGAGGTGAAAAATGAAGTGCAAAGATTTCATATTTCAATTTACGCTTCTGTGGGAAGAGACGACGTAGTTGTTTTTCAGGCCTTAGATGCCCGTGCGTCGGATTGTGCCTGAAAGATTTTGAGGGGCTCGAGCCCTACGTCTTCGGGAAAGCCAAACATATGAAAACTATATTTGATGAGGTCTCTTGATGTTTCGTCCCCCGCCGTTAACACCGGAACAGATCAAGGCGCGCTATTACAAGAGCGCTCAGTTTTATCGGACCCCCAAATTTGTGGCCATTGTTTCCATGGAGATATGGAGGGGGGAGTATTTTTCCCGCACGGGGTGGTGTGCGCACACACCGGTTGAAGACGCCACGCCACTTTGGTTGGGAGAGAATTTCAGGAAGGCCCTTTTAAGCAGTGACTATTTTAATAAGCCGGAAGCAGAGTCTCTGGATGGGGAAGAACTTCGGGCCATGAAGGCGGCGTCCAACATCCGGCGTCTGGCGTTTGATGAGGAGCTGCGTCAGGCCTATGGGTTCAAGACCATTGAGGCCACGTGGAAGAAGGACGATGTGGTGTCCTCTATCTGGCAATATCGTGTGCATGATTTTGTGACATTGGAAGCAAGTCGCCGGTCCCATGGTGGCGGTCATTCCGGCTGGCCTCAATTCAAGTTTCCCGAGAAATATCGGGATGTACCACTCTCGGCCTCGGATGAAGAACTGGGACAGGCGTTACTGGAGACCTGGGCGAAGTGTGAGTGCTCACGTGGGCCGTGGCCCGCGTCTTTGGGGAAGCCGAAGGCCTGAGCCGATGCAGGCTGCCCCGTGACAGTCTCCTCTTTTTTGGCGCATGATAGAACACGATACAGCCTCGCAACGGAGAAGAGACGATGACACAGTCCCTTAAGACAGTTTTGGTAACCGGTGCCACAGCGGGGTTTGGCCATGCCATTGCGTTGCGGCTGGTTAAGGAAGGGTACCGCGTCATTGCAACAGGCCGCAGGCAGGAGCGGCTGGACGCGTTGGCCAGGGAAGCTGGCCCAGCGCTGCTGCCGTTCCAGCTGGATGTAACAGACCTTGCCGCCGTGCAGGCGTTGCCCGGTTCTCTGCCGGAAGGCTGGCGGGATGTGGATGTGCTGGTCAATAACGCCGGTCTGGCCCTTGGGCTGGAAAAGGCGTGGGAGACAAAGCCCTCTGACTGGGAGCGCATGATTGCTACTAACGTAACCGGCCTTGTGGAAATAACCCGTGCACTGCTGCCGGGTATGGTGGCGCGCAATAGCGGGCACGTTGTTTCACTGGGCAGCACGGCAGGCACGTATCCGTATCCTGGTGCGAATGTTTACGGGGCGACCAAAGCCTTTGTAGAGCAGTTCATGCGCAACCTACGGAGCGATCTGCTGGGCAAACAGGTGCGTGCTACCACCATTGCGCCGGGGCTGTGTGGGGGCAGTGAGTTCAGTGAAGTGCGGCTGGGCAACAAGACACAGGCTGATGCCGTCTATACCAACACAAAACCGCTGTTGCCGGATGATATTGCGGAAACCGTGGCATGGGTGCTCGCGCTGCCTGCGCATGTGAACATCAACCATGTGGAAATGATGCCCACCTGTCAGGCATCCGCCGGTCTGGCAGTGGACCGGACAATGGCCGGATAATACCGCGCCGTGTGTTGAAAACATAAAAATGCCGTGCCCCCGTAACAGGAGCACGGCATTTTTTACAGGCGGAGTGTTCAGGCCGCGTGGCTGAACAGGCCGCGATGCTCGGTCGGCAGCACATTGTGCTGGGCAGGCTGTGTCTGGCCAGCAGCAAGAGCTGCCGCGGTAACTGTCTGGGTTTCCGGCTGGGCTGTGGGGGCTGCCCACTGAGTGAATTGTGCCACTGCCTGTGTGGCGACCGGAACTACAGCCTGCG
>NZ_CALLXM010000222.1 GCF_937875265.1 uncultured Acetobacter sp.
CATTCCCTCCAACTATTTCGATCTGGCCATGGTCATGGATTACTGGTCAGAAAAGAGACTGAACCATCATACTGAAGCCACCACCATGCTCTACGGCGCGCGTGAAGCGGCGCGCGTGGTGCTGGAAGAGGGGCTTGAAGCCCGTTTTGCTAGGCATAAAGCTGGCAGTGAGGCGATGGTTGCCGGGCTGCGGGCTATGGGCATGACCGTGTTCGGGCATGATGCTTACCGCATGACCAACGTGACAGGTGTGTGGATCCCTGAGGGAGTTAAGGGCGAGCAGGTGCGCCAGCGGATGCGTGATGATTTTGGCATTGAAATTGGCACCGCCTTTGGTCCGCTTGCAGGCAAAATCTGGCGTATTGGGGCCATGGGCTATAATGCCAAAAAGCATAATGTATTGCTGACACTGGGTGCGTTGGAAGCCTGTCTTGCCGCAGAAGGCTATGCCGTAAAGCGTGGCGCAGGCGTGGATGCTGCTCTGGCAACGTGCCAGCACTGACCCGGCACGGACATAGTATTTCCAAACAAATGACAGGAGGGCGGAATGAGCGAGAAAGACAAGACGATCGCCAGACTGGAGGCAACTGCCGCGTGTCTTGATCTGGTCATCCCGGAAGCATGCCTGCCGGGTGTTGTTGCCAACACGCAGCTCCTGCAAGGCTATGTTGATCTGATCTGCGGCATGGAGCTGCCTGATAACTGTCTGCCTGCTTTTGAGTATCGCCCCTGATGATGCCTATGCTTGACCTTGCACATCGCGTCCGGGCTGGAGAGATTTCTGCCGTCCGGGTTATTGAGCAAACGCTTCAGGCTCTTCGGGAGCAGGATAGCGCATATAATGCTGTCACCCGTCTGCTGGATGAGCGGGCCCTGAAAGCTGCTGCCGAGCTTGATGCACGCCTAAGCCGGGGGGAACTTGTTGGACCGCTGGCCGGGGTGCCATTTGGCGTGAAGGATCTGTTCGGTCTGGAAGGTCTGGTCACAACTGCCGGGTCTGTTGTTCTGAAAAATCAGCCGCCAGAACAGCAGGATGCGGAAGTGGTGCGCAGGCTGTGTGCCGCCGGGGCCATTCCCGTCGCAACACTCAATATGGATGAGTTTGCTTACGGGTTTGCGACAGAAAACGCCCATTATGGCACGACTAAAAACCCGCATGATACGGCTCGTCTTGCCGGAGGGTCTTCCGGAGGGTCTGCGGCAACTGTCGCTGCGGGTTTGCTGCCGCTTACTCTGGGGTCCGACACCAACGGGTCCATCCGCGTGCCAGCCTCTTTGTGCGGGGTATGGGGGCTGCGGCCCACGCAGGGATTGTTGCCGTTGCAGGGGGTTTATCCGTTTGCTGCCAGTCTGGATGTGGTCGGGCCGTTTACCCGCACCAGTGCTGATCTGGCCTGTGCGTTTGAGGCTTTAAGTGGTCAGTCGAGCGTAACGGATCAGGATGTTCCAAGCCTGAAAATCGGGCGGCTGGGAGGCTGGTTTGCGCAAGATCTGGCTCCGGAACTGGTGGCCGGGATGGATCGGCTTCTGGCAGCCTGTCCTAATGTGCGCACCATTACCCTGCCAGAGGTTGCGAGGGCGCGGGCGGCCTCGTTCGTGATTACGGCAGCTGAAGGCGGGGCATTGCACCTTGAGCGCCTGCGGGGGCAAGCTCTGGCGTATGACCCTGCAACGCGGGACAGGCTGATGGCGGGGGCTCTTCTGCCGTCCATGCCGATTATACATGCGCAGAGAATACGCTCATGGTTTCGCGATGTGCTGCATGATGCCTTTCAGGATGTGGATATTCTGGTGGCTCCGGCCACAACCGGCGTTGCCCCTCGGCTGGACCAGCCCACCATTATGCTGGGTGGCAAGCAGGTTTCGGCACGGGCTAATCTTGGCCTGTTCACCCAGCCTTTAAGTCTGGCGGGGATGCCAGTGG
>NZ_CALLXM010000223.1 GCF_937875265.1 uncultured Acetobacter sp.
ATGAAGGCGAGGTCTCTGACGCCGCAGCCTTGCAGAATCTGGTGTTTGAAATTGGCAAGCGCCATGCGTTTGAACCGCTGCGCAGTTGGTTTGGGTGCTTGTATGAGGTGCTTCTGGGCCAGAAGGAAGGCCCGCGCTTTGGTGGCTTTGTGGCCCTGTACGGGGTGGCGGAAACCGTCGCCCTGATTGAGGCTGCTCTGCTGCGAGAGCCCCAGGCGTAAGCGCGGGATCTTGTCTCCATGGTGAAGAACACGTCGTCATCACCAAAAGGACAGATGCCTGAACTCCGGCCGGAAGGGCCGGGGTGGCGGCGATGGCTGAAGCATTTGCCGCATCTTGTCGGGTTGCTGCTCATGCTGGCCGCCATTGCTGTGGTGCAACATGAACTGCGCCATTTGCGCCTTGCAGACATCAAACAGGCCATGATGGCCATTCCGGGCCGCCGGTTGTGGCTTGGCGTGGCCTGTACGTTTTTTTCCTACTTCATTCTCTCGTTTTATGACCGGCTGGCCGTGGTGCAGGTCGGGTATAAGCAGATATCTTTCCGGCGTACGGCGTTCGCGGCGTTCTGCTCCTACGTGCTGTCTCACAACCTCGGTTTTTCTGCGGTGTCCGGTGCTGCGGTGCGGTATCGGCTGTATCGCAACTGGGGTGTCAGTTCCTTTGCTATAGCCCAGATTATTGCGTTCTGTTCCGCGACCTATCTGCTGGGGGCCGCAGTGCTGATTGGCGGTGTTCTGGTGTGGGAGCCGCGGGTTATTCCTATGGCGGGCAATCATGTGCCCTCATGGGTGCTGGCGGTGGTTGGGGTGCTGCTCTGGGGCTGTGTGCTGGCCTATATCGGAATGGCCTTTAAGGTTCGCACATTTACCTTCCGTAAATGGACAGTGGATCTGCCATCCCCCCGAATGGCGGTCATGCAAACGGTGGTGGCAGCAGCGGATGTTGCCGCAACAGCCGCCATTGCCTATGTGCTGCTGCCGCCAGACGTCGGCGTAGATTATGGGTCTTTTCTGGCAATTTACATTGCCTCCTACACCGCCGGGCTGATTGCCAGCGTGCCCGGTGGGCTGGGGGTGTTTGACGGCGCGATGCTGCTGGCGCTGGGACCGTATATGCCCGCTCCCCAGATCCTGGGCGTCGTGCTTATTTTCCGGCTGTTTTACTACATTATCCCGCTGTTTATGGCCGGTATCATGTTTGCCGGGCACGAATTGTTTCTGCGTGGGGATGATGCACTGGCGCAAAAGAAACGCCGGAAGCAGAAAAACCCCAAGGCCGTTCGCCCCCGCCCCAGCCAGCTGGTGCGCGAAAGCGAAGCCGATTTTTCCGTAGCTGTGGCCACCGGCACCGTCTCGCTGTGCGGCCTGATGCTTATTTGCCTTGTGCTGCTGGACCCTGTGCCTAAATTTGGCGTGGTTCAGGGAATGTTTTTCTCCGCAGCCGGGTCAGTCAGCAATTATCTGCTGTCCCTGATGGGTGTCGCGTTGATCGGCTTGGGTATTGGCCTCTCGCAACGCGTTACCCTTGCATGGCGTGGTACGCTTGCGCTGCTGGTTACGGCAGCGGTGCTTACCTTCCTGCGTGGGAATACGGTGCTGGTGCCGGTCATGCTGGGGCTATCTGCTTTTCTGGTGGCCCCGTTCCGTGCCTGCTATTACCGCCACGCCCGCCTGCTGAGCGAGCCACTCTCAGCCACGACTTTGCTGAGTCTGCTGCTGCTGTTCGGCTGTGTGTTTGCGCTGGCAAGCCGACATGGCGTGGGTAGCTGGTGGCAGATGGTGTTCGTCTTCCCGGCGTCCGGTGCTGTACGCTGGACCATCGCTCTTGCCGTGCTGCTGGCACTTATAGTGACCGGCCGCCTGATGTGGCCGGGCCGCATTACGGTCAGTGCATGGGAGGATGATGCGCTTGAGCATTACCTCACGCTGGATCATGCCATGCCGACAATACAGGCTCTGAACCCGGAAGGGTTTGTGGCAGGTGAGGGTGGTGAGGCCGTTATCCCTGTCCGGCGGAGTGGTGTCTTTCTGGTCGGGCTGGGTGACCCTGCTGGCGCGCAGGCCGATTGTGTGTCCGCCATCTGGCGTATGCGTGATCTGGCCTTGCAGGAGGGGCTCAAACCCGTGTTCTGGCAGGTGGGGAATGCGTTTTTACGTATTTATGATGATATCGGACTGAGCGTCTGGCCAATGGACGATGGCACGGGGCTGCATTTCTGCTATTCGGCTGACGATATTGCTCTCGCATCCAGATTTTTTGCTACCTATAAAGGGAGCAGAGAGGGTGCTCCGGTGTCTGCCGGGCAATAAGGTTTTTCGCAGGGCTTCGTCAGAAGCCGGTTTTGCTGGATAAGTGCATGTCGGCTGATTTTACTGCCTCGTTATTTAGCGGAGGGGCCGCCCGTGTGGCGACTACGTCTTTTCTGCTGGCATTTCCCGCTCTGTTCTCCATTGTAAATCCATTCGGGGCGGCACTCATTTTTGCGCAGGCGACAGCTGGCCGGTCGCAGAAGGAAATTTTCGCGCTGGCCCGACTGGTGGCGTTTTATTCCTTTGTGCTTATGGTGGTGTCTATCTGGTGCGGCGGTAAGGTGCTTGTATTCTTCGGTGTGACCGTAAACGCGTTGCGCGTTGCGGGTGGCACCGTGGTTGCCGTACGGGCCTGGGACCTTCTGCAAAGCCCGGAAAGCATCGAAGCCCAGAAAGAAAAACAGGCACTTCAGGGCGGCAAGACCGTCATGTCTCCCAACTGGTCTGATTCTGCATTTTTCCCACTTGCTATGCCCTTTACTGTAGGGCCGGGGACAATTGCTGTTGCCATTGCTCTTGGTTCAGGCAGCCCTCCAGGATCATCCTTTCTGGCCTATGAAGTCGGCATTACCATCGCAGCCGTTTGCGTGGTGCTTATTGTCTGGCTGGCCTATTCCGGTTCGGAGAAGCTGGTGTCCATGCTGGGTGTTACGGGCACCCGCATTGTCAGCCGTATGGCTGCCCTCGTGTTGCTGTGCATTGGCGTGCAGATTCTGGCTGCCGGTGTGCAGGGCTTTGTTCTGGACATCTGGCAGCACGTTAAATCCGGGAGCTGAGGCGGGGTTATTCAGCAGTCAGTTGCTTCACCACGGCATCCTCTGCATGGAGCAGGGTTTTTAGCCTGTTGAGCTGGGCTGTAGCCTGCTCGGCAAAACCGTAGGGTGGTTTGATAACCACCAGACCTGCACCGTTCAGACGGTCCGGGTCCACGGGTTTGCGCATCAGCAGTTCAGCAACCAGAACGTTCGAGATCTCCGCGTCTTCCAAAGCTGTATGGAATGCCCGCACCGGTGTGCGGTGCTTGATGGGATACCAGAGCGCAATCATGCCGGTGGGGAAGCGGGTGTGGATGGTCTGCACGGCCTGAAACAGGCGATCAAACTCACCGGGTTCTTCAAACGGCGGATCAATCAGCACCAGCCCGCGTTTGGCGGTTTTGGGCGGTAGCAGGGCGCGCAGAGCTTCATATCCGTCCCGTTCATGCACAAACACGTTCGGAGTGCGGGTGAACATGCCGTAGAGCTTGCGCTTGTCCTCCGGGTGCTTCTCGCAGCAGATCAACTCATCCTGCGGGCGCAGCATCAGCGCTGTGAGGAGTGGTGAGCCCGGGTAATAGTGTGGGCCACCAGATTTTTTCACCAGCTCCAGCCAGGGGGCGAGGGGGCTGTCCGGCCCTTCTTCTGCCAGCAGGCCAATGCCCTCTTTCCATTCCTGCGTTTTTTCCGCTTCCTCGCTGGTCAGGTCATACCGGCCAAGGCCAGCATGGGTGTCCAGCACCATAAACGGGCTGGGCTTGCGCAGAAAATGGCCGAGCAACGAGACCAGAAGCGCGTGCTTCATGCAGTCTGCAAAGTTTCCGGCGTGGAAGGCGTGACGGTAGTTCATAGTGCACTCTCTAGCGGGGCGAAGCGGGTAGCCATATCTTCCAGTGGCCAGCGGGGGCGGGGGCGGACGGTGCTGTCGTCGGGCTGAGGCAGGCCAAGGGC
>NZ_CALLXM010000224.1 GCF_937875265.1 uncultured Acetobacter sp.
GGGGGCGTGCTGGAGCGCACCGGCATGCGGATGGCAAATTCCACCACGTCATTCCCCGGCCCCAGACGCACGTTCGATTCGTAAGCCCCTTCAGGCAGCACATCATCCAGAATGGCCTTGAGCTGCGCCTCCCCCCAGCCGCCACGGGTCTTCACGTTCCCGAACAAGCGCTTGAGGTCGCTGATCTGCGCGGTCATGGCCCGCACTTCGCCCATAGCCTTCTGCATAGCGGTAAACTGCTCCAGCACGCGCTGGAAGGAGGTTTGCATTTGCCGTTCCACGGCCTCATGCAGCTGGTCCGTTACCGCAACCCGAATGGCGGAAAGCTGACGCGCCGAGGTTTCCGCCAACTCCCTCAAGGCTTCGGCCTGCGCGGCCCTTACCTCGGCCTGCTCCCGGCCCATGCTGCCCGCCATGCCCGCCAGACGTTCAGCCAGTTCTGTGCGCACCTGCTCAATGCGACCGGTCATTACCCGTTCCAGCTCCGCCAGATGGGTTCTCTGGTGTGCTGCTTCTGTGCGGGCTGCGGCTGTTTCATGCTCCATAAGCACATAAAGCCGGGCCAGCAGGTCCGCATCCGCCCCACCCTGCCCTCTGCGGCCTGTTGCCCCAAGCAGCCAGGCCATTACAGCCCCAACAACAAGTGCCCCCAAAGCCACAATAATCAGCATTATTCCATCATCCATCCGTGATCCGTCTCATTTTCTCTCGGCAGGGAGGCCGGTTCGTGCTGATCTGGTTCCTGTAATAAATTATGACGCCAGTGCAACGACGAACCTTTATACAACAATACTCAAGGTTTGCCGCGCTGCCCCAGCGTTGACAAGAATAATGAACAAACCGGGAAAATACCCTTTTGGCCATCTCTGATCCAACTGCCTCCGCTGCCTCTGGCTCCTCTCGTGCCCACCTGTTTTACATTCAGGTCATTATTGCCGTTATTGCAGGCATTCTTGTGGGCTACTTCTTCCCCAACATCGGGGCATCCCTCCGCCCGTTAGGGGACGGGTTCGTCAAACTCATCAAAATGGTGATCGCGCCGGTTATTTTTCTGACTGTGTGCACCGGCATTGCTGGGATGGCAGACCTGAAGCAGACAGGCCGCGTAGCCGGAAAAGCCATGGCGTATTTCCTATGCTTTTCGACGCTGGCATTGATCGTAGGCATGCTGGTGGCCAATATTGCTCGCCCCGGTGCTGGACTGCATATCAAGCCCGCCTCTCTGGACAGCGGCTCCGTTGCTACTTTCGTGAGTGAAGCGCACTCCCATTCCTTTACAGAATTTCTGATGCGCATCATCCCCAACACCACAGCAGGTGCCTTTACGTCAGGTGAAATCCTGCAGGTATTACTCATTGCTATCCTGTTTGGTGTCAGCCTCGCTCAGATGGGGGAAAAAGGGCAGAAAGTGCTCACATTATTCCGCAGCCTGACCGAACTGGTCTTCGGCGTGGTGCGGCTGGTGATGTATGTGGCCCCCATTGGCGCCTTTGGAGCCATGGCTTTTACCGTCGGTAAGTTTGGTGTGGCCTCCATCGGGCATCTGATCGGACTGGTTCTGGCCTTTTATCTGACAGCCATTCTGTTCGTTTGTGGCATTCTGGGTCTGGTCACACGCATGATGGGATTCAGTATTTTCCGTCTGCTGGCATACATCAAGGAAGAACTGCTGATTGTTCTGGGTACCAGCTCCTCAGAATCTGCTCTACCAGGACTGATTTCCAAACTGGAAAACGCAGGGTGCCCACAAGGCATCGTGGGGTTGGTCGTGCCCATGGGCTATTCTTTCAATCTGGACGGCACAAATATTTATATGACTCTCGCGGCCCTGTTCATCGCTCAGGCAACGGATGTGCATCTGGGCCTTGGTGAACAGCTGGCCCTTCTGCTGGTCGCTATGGTGAGTTCCAAAGGGGCTGCGGGCGTTACCGGAGCAGGGTTTATTACACTGGCAGCAACGCTCTCTGTTGTGCCCAGCGTGCCGGTAGGTGGCATGGCCCTTATTCTTGGTATCGACCGCTTTATGTCGGAATGCCGTTCCCTGACAAATCTGGTTGGAAACGCTGTCGCTGCCATTGTGGTTTCCCGCTGGGAAAACTCTCTGGATACACAGCAACTCCACAAAGCTCTGGGCGGCAAATCAGAACCCTGATCTACCGCCCCATTTCTGCATCCATAGAAAAAGCCTTTTATCAAACACGAGGTTTTACATGAAAACTGAAATGACAACAGCTCAGCGTCTTCGGGGCATTCTGGCTGGTTCTGCAGGGAATCTGCTCGAATACTACGACTGGTATGTCTATTCCTCATTCGCAATTTACTTCGCTCATGCTTTTTTTCCACGAGGAAACCAGACAGCAGAGTTACTGAATACCGCAGCAATTTTTGCTGTTGGCTTTTTCATGCGCCCGGTTGGCGGATGGCTGCTGGGCATGGCCGCAGACCGGTATGGCCGCCGCATGGCCCTCACTCTGTCTGTTACCGCCATGTGTCTGGGGTCACTGGTCATTGCCGTTTGCCCGACCTATGAGCAGGTCGGGCTGCTAGCCCCCGCATTGTTATTGCTGGCTCGGCTTGTGCAGGGCCTTAGCCTTGGAGGAGAATACGGAGCTTCTGCTACATATCTGACGGAAATGGCTTCCCCCGAGCATCGTGGGTTCTGGTCCGGTTTTCTTTATGTCACGCTGGTCATGGGGCAACTACTGGCGCTGCTTATTCTGTTGTTAATGCAATATGTACTGCTCACCCCGGAACAGATTTCCACATGGGGCTGGCGCGTACCGTTTTTTCTGGGAGCACTAGGCGCTTTACTTGTGTTCTGGCTGCGCCGGCAGATGCAGGAAAGTGACCGTTTTCAAAAAACCAGCACACAGAAAGAAAAAGGGGGTGTTCGCGTACTTCTGCAACATCCTCGTGCCGTGCTGACAGTATGCGGCATGACGCTGGGCGGCACTGTTATTTTCTATACCTACACCATTTATATGCAGAAATACCTGACGAACACATTAGGCTTCCCCAAAGAGACTGCAACGCTTGTCGCCTCGGCCTGTCTCTTCATTTTTGCCGCCATACAGCCTGCCTTCGGGGCTTTGTCAGACCGTATTGGTCGCCGCCCTTTGCTGCTGTTTTTTGGAGTCAGCGCCACTCTGGGGACAGTGCCCCTCATGACCATTCTTTCTGGCGTCACCTCCGCCTGGGCCGCTTTTGCGCTAATTACCAGCGCCTTGTTTATTGCCTCGGGCTACACGTCCATCAATGCGGTGGTGAAGGCAGAGCTTTTCCCCACCCGCATCCGGGCACTGGGGGTAGCACTGCCTTATGCCGTGACGGTTTCCATTTTTGGCGGCACTACGGAATATATCGCCCTGTGGTGCAGGCAGGCAGGGCATGAAATGTGGTTTGCCTATTACGTTTCCGCCTGCGCCGCCGTCACGCTGGTCACAGTACTAACTCTGCGCAAGACGACTGTGATTGATCAGGACTAACGTTCCACTCACAAGAAAGAGCCCTCCTTTTTGCTCTTCGTTGATACAGACACAAGCGGACACAAATTGCCTGGATACGGCCTTGAAATTGCCATGAGCGAGCGCGTTACTAGAACGTGAAAGAGGACACGCTTTGGCGTTTCCTCTGACTGTTTCGAGGAGGCACACTATGCGCCGTATGACAAAACTTCTTCTCGCTCTGCCCATTATTGCAGGGACAGCACTGGCTACCATGCCCCCAGCAGAGGCGCATCCGGGCGGAGGCTGGGGGCGTCCCGGCTGGGGTGGCCCACCGCCGCCGCGTGGTGGTTACTGGGGTGGCGGCCCGCGCAGAGGCTGGCACCGTGGCCCAGGTGGTGGCGCTATTGCCGGGGCACTGATTGGGGGACTGGCGGTTGGTGCGCTGGCGGGAGCTGCCATGAACAGCGGACCGCCTCCGGTGGCCTATGCCCCCCCTCCGCCGCCTCCGCCTGCCATGGGCTATGCTGTGCCCGTAGTACCTGCCATGCCAATGGCAACCGTTCCCGTTGCACCGGGCTATTACGCTTCAGGCAGTTATTATTCCGGCTGGTAACCCCAGCCGGATCTAACACGCAGGGACTGAATCAGAGATGCCGCGCCCTGAAGACTGTTCATTCAGCCTTCAGGGTGTTTTGCTATGCGCCGAGACGCTTCAAATGGATCAGCCTGCCTGCCCCAGAACCTTGGCTGCCTCCAGCACAGCCTCTACATGGCCGGGCACTTTGACCTTTTTCCAGATGCGGGCAATTTTCCCATCCGCGCCGATCAGGAACGTCGTGCGGTCAATGCCCATATAGGTTTTGCCATACAGGGATTTTTCCACCCAGACACCGTACGCTTCCGTCACGCCCCCGGCTTCATCTGAGGCCAGCGGGAAGGTGAGGTCATATTTATCGGCAAACTTATCCAGCTTTTTAACGGGGTCACGCGAGACACCGATTACGGTCAACCCAGCCCCTTCAAACTGCCCCAGAGCCTCACTGAAGCCGCAGGCCTCTTTTGTGCAGCCGGGGGTGTCTGCCTTAGGGTAAAAATAGAGCACGAACGGTTTGCCCTTCAGGCTGGCAAGGCTCACCGTGCGCTCCCGGCTGGCTTCCATGCTGAAATCTGGAGCGGTATCGCCCTCACTCAGGTCTGGTGTTCTGGAGTCCTGCACGTCTGTCATGGTCAAAGTCTTTCTTTGAAAAAATGATGAACAAGAGGAGGCCGCATGAAAAATCTGGCCCGTCTTTTTGCAATAGCCTCCAAAGCCAGGAGCTCAGGAGACCTAACGGATCAGGGCGCTGAGCGTTCTCCTGTGGCTTTCCCTGCAAAGGCATCGCCCGCTTCAACAGTCCCCACACGCTGCTCGAATATTTGCCGCACGGCACGCGCCAACCCGGAGGTGCGCTCAATAAGGTCTGGTAGGCTCGCCTCCCCCATTGCGCGAAGCAGGATTTTGACGGCTGTCGGAGCAAGCTCCCGTTCCAGATCAACCGGCGGCACAGGCCCGCACAACAAGCGCAACAGACATTGCAGCTGTCGCCACACAGCATCGGCTTCCAGAAGCAGTTTTGTTTCCATCACCGTCAGAAAACCGTTTTTTTTCAGCAGAGTCAGAGCTCGCCGTGTACAAGGGTTGCGAGCCTCCTGCGTGCCGGCCACAAGCTGCATAATCTGAGCAATAAACTCCACTTCCATTAGCCCGCCCGCCCGGCGTTTGATATCCCACGGGCTTGACGCAGGCAGGTCGCGCGCCAGACGGCTCCGCATTTGCCCTGCATCCGCCAGCAGTTTTTCAGCTGAAGACCTGGGTTTGCGCATCTCACCATTCAGAATACGCGCCAGATCCTCCTGTAGCTGCCCTTTGAGTTCTACTGGTGCCGTAATCAAGCGGGCACGGGTCAGCGCCATACGCTCCCATGTCCAGGCCGCATCTTCATGGTATTTTAGAAAAGCCTTACGGAAAACTGCTACCGGGCCAGCCGCCCCAGAGGGACGGAGCCGCATATCCACCGCATAGAGCGGGCCTTCCGGGCCGGGTGCCGTCAGCGCCGCAATAAAGGCGTGTGCAAGCCGGGTATAATATTGCGAAACCGCCAGAGACCGTGGGGGGCGTACAGGCAGACCGCCAATTTTTTTTGGAGCGCCCTCCGGCACCTGACTGAGCTGAACATCTGCCGGGTGATCAAACACCAGCAACAGGTCCAGGTCCGACCCCGGCATCATTTCACGGGAGCCCGCTTTACCCAATGCCAGCACGGCCATCGCGCCACCGGGCACTCGCCCGTAGCGCTGCCGATGCTCCTTTTCCACAGCGCGCATCAGCACCGCCATAATAGTATCAGCCAGTGCTGTGCGCTGCTTTTCAGCTTCATTCTCCCCCAGCCGACCTTCCAGCACATCCACGGAGAGGCGAAACTCTTCTCCGCGCAGAAGGGGGCGCAAAGCTGTCACCAAACATTCTGTAGAATCTGCTTCCTTTGCCAGATGCCGCAGGCGGTCCAGCACGTTCCGGCCTTCTTCCGGCTCCGGTTCCAGCAGGCCTTCCAGCGCAGAGGGCGTGTCAGCCAGATGGTTTGCCAGAAATGCTGAGGAATCAAACAGGGCGGCAATCCTGTCGATCAACTCGGGGTTGCGCTCAAACAGAGACAGCAACTGAACCCCCGCATGCTGGCGCGCCAGCAGAGCATCAAACCGCCGCAGGCACGCCAGTGGGTTGCTGCGTGCTGCAAAACTGGCCAGCAGGGCTGGCAGCAGGCCACGTAGCAAGGCCCGTGCCCGCTCGGAGCGAAGTGCCCGCAGGCTGTTGTTTTGCCAGCGGGCCAGCACCTGCAACACGTCTTCAGTCTGAGCCGCAGGGAAGCCAATCCCCTCAAGCAGAGCCGGAGAGTTTTCATCATCCGGGGCTACGGCCAGAAGCGTGGTGTCCTGCCCCAGCGCACTCACCTGAGGTGTTGCAAAATGTCGTTCAAAAATTCTCCGCGCTTCCCGCATGCGCGGTAGCAGATCCAGCGCCAGAGCTTCCCCATCCGTATAATTCATGAACACGGCAAAGGCATCAAACGTCTCTGCCCGGTCCGGCAGGTCATGCGTCTGGTGGTCAGCGCGCATCTGGAGCCGGTGCTCCGCATCTCTTAAAACACGATAGGTACGCGCCAGGACTTCCGCCTCCTCACGCGGGAGATAGGCCGAACCCACCAGTTTTTTCAGTGCGCCAAACGTCGTGCGCTCCCTCAGCGCGGGCACACGCCCACCCCACACAAGCTGCATGGCCTGCGCCAGAAACTCAATTTCCCGTATGCCGCCCTGCCCTAGCTTGACGTTATGGCCCAGCAGCCAGTCCCGGCAGGCAACCGGGTCCGCCAGCACAGAATCTGGCAGGTCAGCCAGCCCTGTGCGCCCGGCTTTACGGTATCGGTCGATGCGGGCCTTCATGTCATGGATATCGTCAATCAGTGCAAAATCGAGATGCCGCCGCCAGACAAACGGACGAATAGCCGCCAGAAAACGCCGCCCAAGCGCGTTATCTCCCGCCACGGCGCGCGCCTTGATCATGGCAGCGCGCTCCCATGTCTGGCCCAGACTTTCATAATACTGAATGGCCGCCTGCACGGAGACAGCCGGAGGGGTGGAGGACGGGTCAGGCCTCAGACGCAAATCGGTGCGAAAAACATAGCCATCCGCATCCCGTGCTTCCATGAGGCCGACAAGATCGCTAGTCATACGAATGAACACGCGCCGCACGGCATCCGGCTGGGGCTGCAATGATGGATCATACAGCACCATCAGATCGATATCTGAGGAGAAATTCAGTTCCCGTGCCCCAAGCTTTCCCATTGCCAGCACAACAAAGCCGCTGCCATATGCAGGACGTTTGGGATCTCGTAACTGAAGCTGACCAGCCTGATGAGCACCCAGCAGCAAATGTCTGACGGCCACTTCCAGCGCCGCATCTGCCAGCCGGCTGAGCGTTTGCGTTACTTCTTCCAGCGACCAGATTCCGCCCAGATCCGCCACAGCGCATATCAGGGCTGTGCGTTTTTTAGCCTGCCGCAGGAAGCTGGCAACACACTCTCGCCCCGATGTGATGTCAAACACGGCGAATGCTGCAAATACACCTTTCGCACAGGGTTCCGGCCCGCTCTGAACCAACTCTGCAAAAAAGGCAGCGTCCTGCCGTGCCAGATCAGACAGATACGGGCTGTTTCCGCCCAGACACGCCACCAGCCCCGCAGCGCCGGGCAGGCTCAGCACATCATCCGGCACTCCGGCGTCCCGCAACGCTGCGGCCATATCTTCAGCAAAATGCGTAGCCGCCTGCCCATCTGCCGGAGCCGGCCAGCTGGCATCCGGCCAGAGGCGGGTTGGCGCACCGCGCGGTGCCCGGACATCTCTGAAGTAAGAAGAAACAACAACTGCCGTCATGATCTGACCATTCTTATGGAATGCAAAGGGTTGCTGCGTTGACTTCCACGGGTCAAGACCTCCCGCGCCCCCTGCACAAGCGGGCCCTGCGCGTTCTGACCATTCTGGCGGCTGCCGTGCTGGTTCTGCCAGTGCTGTGTGTGGCGGCACTGCTGGTGCGGATGATGTTCGGGCCAGTGAATGTCACCCCGCTCGTGCGGCCCTTCCTGCCGGTTGCAGTCCTGAGTGGCCACCCCGGCCAGCCTGCCGCAGCGACCCTCACCCTGCGTCGGGCGGAACTGCAATGGAACGGTCTGCGGGACGGATTGAGCGTGCCTGTCATGCTCTCCCTGCATGACGTGCGTATTCTCAAAGCCGACAAGACGACGGCGGACACCATCCATGCCGCCAACGTCACTCTGGACCCGCTGGCCCTGACCCACGGCAGCATTGCCCTGCGCACGGTAGACCTCAGCGGTGTGCGGATGGCCCTGCGCCGGGAGAAGGATGGCTCCATCGGTTTTGATATCGATGCACCACCCACGCCCGCAACCTCCCCCAACGATACCGACACGCTGGACCCGACCAGCCTGCAACGCATTGCCCTGACCGATGCGCAGGTGACGGTGGATGACCGCCTGACCCACACGCAGTGGATTGCCTCCCCCATTACCTCCACGCTGCATACTGTCAGGCTGCATGGGGAAAATGGCCTGACCGGCTCGGTCGCCCTCACCTTTCAGGCACAGCAGGACAGCACGGAATGCCTGAGCCTGACGGCACAGGGCACCCAGACAGATCAGGGTAAAGTACGCTGGCATATGGCGCTTGCTCCGGTGCATCCCAGCACATTTTCAGGCCTGAACCCGGCCCTGAAAACACTGGATGTGCCCGTCAGCCTGACGGCGGATACCGTATTTGCAGCTGCCCCCCACAGCATCTGGCTGCTCCCGTCAGGGCTGGACCTGAATGCCACTTTCGGTCAGGGCACCCTTCAGGGCGGAGGCTCCACATACCTGCTGCATCATGGCTCTCTGGCCGCGCATCTGGGCCTGAACCATCAGTCCCCCACGCATACTCCCGCTACCATTACCTTGCAGGGGCTGACGCTTGACCTGCTAAACCCGGAACACCCGGAGGATGCAAACGGCGGTATTACCGTCGGTGTTACCGGGCAGCTCAACGCATCGGACCTGTTCAACCCCACCGTGCTTTCGGGCCAGATGGCGTTGGATATTCCAACTTTCCCATTTGGTGACATTGCCAATTACTGGCCGGCAAAAGCAGCAAAAGGTGGTCGGCGCTGGGTAGACACCAACATCACCGCCGGCACGGCACAAAACCTACACACCGCCATTACGGTGCATAGCGATAAAGGCTGGAACGGCATCAAGCTCACCTCCGTAAAGGGTGGGCTGGATGGCAAAGGCCTGACCGTCCACTGGTTACGCCCCATCTCCCCGCTGCATAATCTGGATGCACGGCTTGAAGTGAACGATCTGGATAAGCTCACCATCCATTTTGATCATGCCTATCAGCTGGTGGACCGGGCCGATAAAAACGTAGGGGCGACCGGCATCGGGCGTGTTTCCGCGGGTCCTGGCTCCATGGAAATTACCGGCCTGTCTCAAAAAGACCAGATGGGCACGATTGTTACAGAGCTGCACGGTAATTTGCGGGACATGCTGGCCCTGCTGGCAGAGCCCCGGCTGCATCTGCTCTCCCGTCATCCCATCAGCTTTACCAGCCCCTCCGGGGTTGGTAGTGCCAAGTTCTCTCTGACGCTGCCTCTGGAAAGCACGGTCTCAACGGATCAGATGATTGTGGATGCCCATGCGGATGTCACCCACGCCCATCTGGGGAATGTGGTAGCCGGGCGCGCCATAACCAGTGGCACGTTCCAGATTGCAGCCACCACACAACAGATGGACCTGAAAGGGCATGGCGTGCTGGGCGGCCTACCGTCAGACATCACCTACTTCATGAACTTCCGCTCCCTGAGCCCGCAGGACGCAGCGGAAAAGGCGCATCTGTTCAGCCGCATCACCCCGGCAACGGCGACGGCTGCGGGTATTGATACCAGCTCCCATTTCTATGGCAGTGCCAATCTGGCCGTGGATTATGCCCGTCTGGCCAACAAACAGGGCAGTGTAACAATCAATCTGGACCTTGAACGGTCCGGTATTGTTATCCCCCTGTGGCATAAGGCTGCCGGACGCGCAGCACAGGTTTCCGCCACACTCGCCCTGATGGACGGGCAGATTACCTCAGTCGAACGCATCCTTGCCAGCGGGCCGGGGCTGGATGTGCGGGGCCATGCCGTGCTGCGGGAAAAAGCCGCACCAGAACTGCTGGTTTCGTCTTTCAAAATAGAACGCTCTACCGGCCATGCCCGCCTTGTGCTGCCTTATGCCTCACAGGACAAAACCATTCAGGTGGGTGTTTATGCGGATACGCTGGACCTTGCCCCCCTGATGGAGGGGGACCCGAACGCCCCGAAACAGGCCTCACCCGGCTACCATGTGCCCGAAGCCGCCACGGGTAAGCTGCACGGGCCGCCGGGCAATGCGTGGACCATCGATATGACGGCCAACGCCCTGTATTACAGCCAGACGAAGCAGCCCCTGCAAATGGTGACCGGGCATTTTGAAGATAATGGCCAGCGCCTAGAACGCATGCGCTTTACCATGCGCGGACCTTCCCCCGCGACCATGACGCTGGAACCTAAAGGGGCAACCCGCAGCCTGCATGTAACCATTCCGGATATGGGCGGTTTTCTGGCAGCTCTGAACATTCTGCCCAACGTGCAGGGGGGCCACGCCATCCTGAACGGCACATTTGATGACACACAGGCCACAGCCCCTTTCAAAGGCACGCTCAATGTTAGTCCATTCGTGCTGAAAAAGGCTCCGGCTACGGTTCTTCTGGCCCGCAACCTTTCTCTGTATGGTTGGGTGAATGCCCGCAAATCTCCGGAATTTGAGGTCTCCACCCTTACCATGCCTGTCACATTTTCCGATGGCGTGCTGGCCATTCAGAACGGCCACATGGGGAATGACGCGCTGGGAGCCACGCTGGAAGGCCAGATTGACCTAGGTCATAGCAAGCTGGACCTGAACGGGACCGTAGTGCCGGTTTTTGCTATCAACAAACTACCCGGCAAGTTGCCCGGCATTGGCAAACTGTTCAGCCCGGAAAAAGAGGGCGGTCTTGTCGCCATGACCTTTGGCATTGCAGGTAAACTGGAAAACCCGGATCTGAGCGTAAACCCTTATTCGGTTCTGTTACCCGGTGTCCTGCGCAAGCTGTTCTGAGTATCCCAGCCTTTGTTACGCGCCCAGTCTGGTGCTACAGCATTCTCTCCCTCTTCCGCTTCGGGAATGTCTGCCTGCGTTTCTGTTAGATAAACTGTTTCTTTCAGCGTGCCCTGCACATGCGCGGTAATGGCTCCGGTTTTGACGGCGCTGCGAAATCCGTCACCCTCCTCATCAAAACTCGTATCCACGCCATTCCCGCTCACTTCCCCCACGGGGTGGAGCACCACAGTGCTTTGCGGGCGTACCGGATCCACCAGCCAGTGGCGGGTACGTGAAACAAGGGTGGATGCGTCTGCTCCGCTACAGGGCTGCGTGCCGGTTAGTGTGACCGTTTCTGTTGTCACAACCCCTTCCGTCTGCGTACTCTGTCTACGATTTGCCGGTGCTATCTGGCCTACGAACACGGTGCCGGAAGGAATAACCAGCACCATATCCCGCGCCGCCTCTGTCCCAAGTTTGAAGCAGATAGACAC
>NZ_CALLXM010000225.1 GCF_937875265.1 uncultured Acetobacter sp.
GCCCACGCCTTTGCAGGATGGCGGAAAGAATGTTGAGGCCCAGATTCAGGAAGAAGCTCCACCGCGCACTCCGCTCGGCCTGCACTTCCGGTGGCACATACCCGCCCGGATACAGCGCAGCCCGGCGGCGTGACCGGCGGATAAACCAGATAGGCAGCAGGACAAACAGTACGCCCACCACACCCAGACCAACCAGAGCCTCCACGGCATCAGTCTGGGAATCAGGCTGGTCCGTTGCCGCAGCACCACCCTGCAAATCAGCAGGGTCCGCATGCGTCAGCACAGACGCCAGAGCATCCACAATTCCGTTCACGGCCTGTGCGTAATGGCCCGCCTGAAGGTCTGAACGGGAGGCTTGCAGGATATCGTTGCTTTGCAGGTCGGTCAGCACCCCTTCCAGCCCGTATCCAACCTCGATACGGGACTGACGGTCCGGAATGTCCAGCACGACCAGAAGGCCGTTATCCATGCCTTTTTTGCCAATACCGGTCTTGTGGAAGGCCTCATTGGCATACAGGCTGATATCGTCCACATGCCCCGGCAGAGACACCAGAATTTGCGGGTGCCCCGGCAGGGTCTGGGACAGATCATAAAGCTTGTGGGAGAGGGCCGCGTTTTCATCGGCGGACAGAACGTTCTGCGGGTCTGTCACCCATTGCCGCAGCAACACGCCATCATCCGCCCATGCCGGGGCGGGAAGCCCCACACCCAGCCCGCACAGCGCCAGCCCCAGAACAGAGGCCAGCCCCAACGCACGGGCGCGGGCCAGACGGGGGAACACCAGCCCCGAAAAGGCCGCAACACACGCCAGCAGACCAGCCTGTATCAGAACGCGAGGGGCAGGAGGGTCCTGCTGCATGGTGTTAAGCCTCAAGGTGCTGCTCTCAGTGTTTGGAGAAATCCACAACCGGCGGTGTCTGCGCTTCCGGGGAGGCCTGATAGTAAACGCGGGCATGATACCCCATAACGCCCGCCACCAGATTACCGGGGAAGTGCATGACCGTCTGGTTATAAGACAGAATAGCCTGCTGCAGGCGCTGGCGTGCAACAGTAATGCGGTTCTGGGAGCCTTCAAGCTGCACCATCAGGCGGGAAAAGTCCTGATTGGCCTGCAACTGCGGGGACTGCTCCACAACAGCGTTAATGGCCTTGATTTCCTGCGCGTTGCGGGACTGGGCTTCCAGAATTTTCTGCTGGAGGGTGGCGTTGTCCACCGTGCGCGGGTCAATCCGGCTCAGCGGTGTTTCACCGGAACGGGCTGCTGCATAGTCTGTCAGCGTGTCATGCTCATGTGTTGCATAACCCTTTACGGTGTTGACCAGATTAGGGATCAGGTCAGACTGGCGCTGCACTTCATTCTGAAGCTGGCCGGTCTGCTCCTGCACGTTCTGGTCTGCCGCCATGAAGCGATTGTAGCTGGACCCGAAAACAAACAGCAGGCCAATCAGCAGAATCGCGGGAATGAGAAGCTTCTTCATCAGGATATCCTTGGTAAATCCATCAAAACAGAACCTTTTCAGTGGGTGTATAGTCCCCTTCACGGTTCCGTGTGTTGGTCCTCTTTACGCGAAAATGCCTATCAAATGCGAAATATTTCCCGCCGTGCAAAAAGGACAGGACAAAAACCGCCTTGCATCTTGGAGTGAGAGGCCGCGCCCTTTATAACTCCCCTCCATGATTATCATTACCGGTGGCGCCGGTTTCATTGGCTCATGCCTTCAGGCCTCTCTCGCGCAGCGCGGGGAGGAAACCGTGGTAGTGGACTGGCTGGGTTCTGACCTGAAATGGCGGAATCTGGCAGCCCATGCCCCCTCCCGCGTGGTGGCACCGGAAGAGCTTGACGCTTTTCTGGCAACCGGCCCGAAAGTGGACGCCGTGTTCCACATGGGCGCCATCAGTGAAACCACCGCCCGGGATGCAGACCTCGTGTGGCGGACCAACGTAGCGCTGACCCAGACCCTGTGGGACTGGTGCGCCCGCACGGATACACGCTTTATCTATGCGTCCTCCGCCGCCACCTACGGCGCAGCGGATGCACCGGACCTGTTCTCGGATGACCCGGCAAAGCTGGACCGGCTGACCCCGCTTAACCTGTATGGCTGGTCCAAGCACACGTTTGACCAGCACGTTATGGCCGGGCTGAAAAAGCATGCGCCGCAGCCGCCGCAATGGGCCGGACTGAAGTTTTTCAACGTTTACGGCCCGAATGAATACCACAAGGGCAAGATGATCTCTGTGGTGAAGGTGAAGTATGATGAGGTGAAAGCCGGTAACCCTGCCCGCCTCTTCCGCTCAGACCGCCCCGATATTGCCGATGGCCAGCAGATGCGCGACTTCATCTGGGTGGGGGATGTGGTGAACGTCATGCTGTGGCTGTATGACACGCCCTCCGTCTCCGGCCTGTTCAACTGTGGCAGCGGCATTGCACGGTCTTATCTGGATCTGGCCCACGCGGTGTGTGACGCCGCAGGGTGCGAACGCCGGGTGGACTTTATTGATATGCCCCAAAGCCTGCGCGGGCAGTATCAGTCCTACACGCAGGCAGACCTCACGCGCCTGCGGGCGGCGGGCTATACAGGCACATTCACCTCGCTCGAAGACGGTATTCGGGCGTATGTGCAAGGCTACCTTGCTACAGACAACCCGTATCTCTGACCTCTGTCCGGACATCCCCCTGAATGCTGCCAGTCCTTATTTTTCCGCAATTTGATCCGGTGCTGGTGCATCTGGGGCCACTGGCTATCCGGTGGTATGCGCTGTCCTATATTGTTGGCATTGTGCTGGGGATCTCCCTGCTGCGCAGGCTGGTACCCCTCGCCCCGCGTGCCGCCACAACGGATCAGGCGGATGATTTTCTGGGCTGGGTCACGCTGGGTGTGCTGCTGGGCGGGCGTCTGGGTTACGTCCTGTTCTACCAGCCGGGGTATTACCTCACGCATCCGCTGACCATTCTGGAAGTCTGGCATGGCGGCATGTCTTTCCACGGCGGGGCGCTGGGTGTGATTATTGCCATGGCCCTGTTTGCCTGGCGCAATAAAATCAACTTTCTGGCGTTTGCTGACCGCGTGACTGTTGCTGTGCCGGTCGGGCTGACGCTTGGGCGCATTGCCAACTTCATCAATGGGGAACTCTGGGGGCGGGAAGCCCCGGCCACCCTGCCCTGGGCCATGATCTTCCCCGATGCAGGGCCGATCCCGCGTCACCCGTCCGAACTGTATGAAGCCCTGACGGAAGGGCTGCTCCTGTTCATCATCATGTTCATGGCCTCTCGCAAACAGAGCGTGCGGGAACGCCCCGGCTTTCTGGCCGGTCTGTTTCTGGCGGGTTATGCCTGCGCACGGAGCTTTTGCGAGTTCTTCCGGGAGCCAGATGCGTTTCTGGGCTTCCTGCCCGGCGGCGTGACTATGGGGCAGGTGCTGTGTGTGCCCATGCTGATAGCTGGTGTAGCGCTGATGGTGCATGCTCGCCGCAGCCCCGTTTATACCGGTCAGCCTGAACCCGCCCCGGAAGCCAAGGCCTGAAAGGACCGCTGCCATGCCAACGCCTCCTCCCGGTGCTGAACGGCTGGATGTGTTCATGGCACGGGCCAATGCCCGGTATTACGCCACGCATCCTCTGCTAAATGACTTCATCACCGCGCCGGAAATCTCGCAGGTGTTTGGCGAACTTCTGGGCGCGTGGGCCGCTACGGTCTGGGTCAGCATGGGCAGCCCAGCACAGGTTGTACTGGCCGAAGCCGGGCCGGGCCGAGGCACTCTGATGTCCGACATGCTCCGCCTGATTACAGCCCGTGTGCCAGCCTTTGCACAGGCGCTTGAGGTCCATCTGGTGGAAACATCGCCGCTCATGCGGCAAGCGCAGGCCGCAGCACTAGCCCCTTTTGCGGCCCGTTTTCCCAACACGTCCCCCGTCTGGCACACCACGCTGGACACCCTGCCGGACGGCCCGCTGATTCTGGTGGCAAACGAGTTTCTGGATGCACTCCCCATCCGCCAGTTTCTGCACACGCCCGAAGGCTGGCAGGAACATTATGTGCAAAACGGCACGTTCTGCCTTGTGCCCTGCCCTGCTCCCAGCCTGCCCGATGGCCGCACACTGGACCCGGACTGCGTGGTGGAACTGTGTGAACCCGCACTGGATGTCGCCCGCCTGCTGGGCCAGCGTTTTGCCCGCACTCCCGGTGCCGCGCTGTTTCTGGATTACGGGCACCATTCCAGCCAGACGGGTGACTCTCTTCAGGCCCTGCGCCATGCCCGCCCTGCAAAGCCACTGGATGCCGCAGGTGAGGCAGACTTAACTGCGCATGTGGACTTCACCGCTTTTGCCGCCGCGGCCCGGCACACCGGCGCAGCTGTGTGGGGGGCTGTCACACAAGGACCGTTTTTGCGTGCTTTAGGGCTGATGGAACGCACAGAACACTTAGCCGCCCATGCAGGCCCGCAGGATGCTGCGGACCTGCGCAGCGGCGCGCACAGACTGGCCGCACCGGAAAAGATGGGGCACCTTTTCCGCGTTATGGCCCTGACCTCTCCCTCACTCCCCATGCCCCCAGGCTTTATGAAAGGACCGGCTGAATGACGTCCGGCCAGATCTCTGCCCATACACGGCCTTCCCCGCTGACCAGCCCACTGCTGGCCCACACCCGCCACGGTTTTTTTACGCGGAAAGGCGGTGTGTCCACTGGCCCGTATGCCAGCCTGAACTGCTCCACCCGTGCGGGAGATGACCCGGCCAATCTGGCTGAAAACCGGCGGCGTGTGGCCGAATGCATGAGCGTTGCCCCGGAAAACCTGCTGGGTGTGACGCAAATTCACTGCCCCCGCGTTATTACCGTCACAGCCCCCTGGGCACCGGGGCAAGGCGAACAGGCCGATGCCATGATCACGCGCCGGCCCGATGTCGCGCTGGGCGTGATTACGGCAGATTGCGCGCCCGTTCTGTTTGCCTCACAGGACGGCCAGACCGTGGGGGCCGCGCATGCAGGCTGGCGCGGGGCACTGGCCGGTGTGCTGGAAACCACGCTGGAAGCCATGCTGGAACTGGATGTGAAACCTGCCGATATCCGCGCCGTGGTTGGCCCCTGCATTGCGCAGGAAAGCTATGAAACGGGTGAAGACATGCACACCGCCATTACCTCTTCCGACCCGCAGGCCGCCCGCTTTTTTGCCCCCGGCAAGACGGGCCATTATCAGTTTGATCTGGCAGGCTGGTGCAGCTTCCGGCTGACACGCGCCGGGGTTGGGCAGGTTGCAGCCCTTGGGGTAGACACACTGGCGGATGAACACCAGTTTTTTAGCCACCGGCGGCGCACGCTGGCCGGGGGTGGCCCCATCGGGCACCAGATTTCAGTGATTGCAACAGGAGTGCAGAACGGATGAGCGGCTTTTTCCGCCACACAGCCCTTCCTCTTTCGGGGCTGATCCTGCTCAGCGGCTGCATTGATGTCCCGCATCCTTTTTCCAATCCGGGGAAGGACGCCACACGGCTGGCAGCCAATGCGCCGCCGTCCCGGCTGGATATTCCGGTCTCTACGGATAGCCAGCTTTCTGCTGATGCAGCCAAACTCTGGAGCAAGGATGTCGCGGCCGAACTGCTGCAACAGACCATCCCCGCTATGGCCCAACCCGTGCGGCCCGGTGACTGGTGGCTTAAAATGCGGGCCGACGTGCGCGGTGACGAGATTGTGCCTGTTTATATGGTCATGACGCCCACAAACGAAGTGCGTGCCACGCAGGAAGGTGAGCCGCTTCAGGCCCAGATCTGGAACGCGGCAGACCCGGCCACACTCAGCCTTGCAGCGCAGGATGCCGCACCGAAGGTGGCCTCTGTGCTGACAGGCATTCAGGCTGATGAAATGGAAAAAGACCCGCAAAGCCTGAAGCACCGTGCCTCGCGCGTGTATTTTAAAGGTGTGACGGGTGCACCAGGTGACGGCAACATTTCCCTGAGCCGCGCCTTTGCCGCCTCCTTCCGTGGCACGACAGATACGCTTCAGAATTCCGCAGAGAATGCGGACTTCTCTGTAGCCACCACAGTCAAGATGTCCCCCGGCCCGATGGGCACCACGGGCCACCCGCAGCAGCATATTGAAATTGTCTGGCGCGTTGTGGA
>NZ_CALLXM010000226.1 GCF_937875265.1 uncultured Acetobacter sp.
CCGCCAGATTCCGGGATGGGCCGCACCGCGTTATCAACATGCGCACCAAAGCTCATACCGGCGTCATACCGATTGAATAGCGGCGGCACGACCCGGCGCGGCACAACAGCACTGTTAAACAGCGCGTTCCGCCCCAGTGCGCGCAAAATAATATCTGCCAGCTCCCGGTACTGCGGGTGGTTCAGGGGCAGTTGCAAATTATGCTTGGCTTTGGCCGACTGCTGCCCGGCTGTCACCTTGCCGTCCCGCCAGTCTGCTGTTTGCAGCACAGTACGGCAGTGGGCCAGTTCCTGCGGAGTCAGAACTTCGGGAATATGGAGCAGCATCAGACATATGTCCTACAAGAGCCGGAAACAGTTACTTCCCCATAATGACGATGAGACTTATTCGCAAACCATAACAGGGATGTCTGAGCGCTGCTTTACACACGCCTCACATCTCCGTGACTTGAAAAGACCACTTTTGGCAGAAGTGTCTGATAAGAAATACCTCTAGTTGATAGTAAGACTTAATTCCTATAGTCTATTGATATAGAACTGTTTTTTATTTGCATCCCCTTCGTGCCTGCGTTACATGCGGACAGTCATTTCTCAACCTGAGCAGAAAGTACGCATCATGGTCAAAGACGCAAAAGTTATCGAACATCTGAATACCCAGCTTACAAACGAGCTGACGGCTATTAACCAGTACTTCCTGCATGCCCGCACCCTGCGCCACTGGGGCGTGACCCTGCTGGGCAAAAAGGAATACCAGGAATCCATCGAAGAAATGCACCATGCTGACTGGCTGGTAGAGCGCATTCTGTTCCTGGGTGGCCTGCCGAACGTCCAGCGCCTGAACACCATCCTGATTGGTCAGGACGTGAAGGAAATTCTGGAATGCGACCTGAAGCTGGAAGAAAAAGCTATCGGTGACCTGCGCGAAGGCATTGCGTATTGCGAAAGCGTGCGGGACTACGTCTCTCGTGACCTGCTGCTGAAAATCCTGACGAACGAAGAAGAGCATGAAGACTTCCTCGACCGTCAGTTCGACCTGATCAAGCAGGTTGGTATTGAGCGCTACATCCACCTGAACTCTGCTGCCGCTCCTGATCAGGATTGAGCACGCCTCTCCCGCTGCCCTCCGGTTTTTCCAGCCGGGGGCAGCAGGCCCCTCCTCCTACCCGGCAAAGGTCTGGGCATACAGTTCAGGCTTAAACCCCACCACCACAGAACCAGCTTCCAGCACGGGCCGTTTGATCATGGATGGCTGGGCAAGCATCAGCGCCGTGGCTTTGGCTGCATCCAGATTGGTCTTCTGGTCTTCTGGCAGTTTTCGGAAGGTTGTTCCCGCACGGTTGAGCAGCGTTTCCCACCCGACACGCTCCATCCATTTTTTCAGATGATCCGGGTCAACACCCTGCGTTTTGTAGTCATGAAACCGATAAGCCACATTGTGTTCATCCAGCCACTTCCGGGCCTTTCGCATGGTGTCACAACTCTTGATCCCATAAATCACGACGGGTTCCGTCATCTGCTGTCCTTTCCATCCTTGCGCCTGAGGGGCTGTTCTCTCAAACGGTTTTGCCATAACGGGCGCTGAACCCCTATGGCCTGATGATTGACAGACTTACAGAAATCAGCCCACTTTATAAGCATGCTTCGTTTTCTCGTCCGCCCGTTCGGCATCAGTTGCGCTCTTTTACTCGGCGGATGCACATTACGAGGCGCGCCCTCCTTTTCACTGGCTGGTGCGTATTTTCCAGACTGGATGCTCTGCGGTATAATTGGCATTGCTGTAGCGGTCGGGCTGCGCGTAGTGTTTGTGCTGACGGGCCTTGATGCTCTGCTCAGCCTGCGCCTGTTTACTTACCTGTCCCTCGGGGTCATCACAGCTTTGCTGGCATGGCTGATCTGGTTCGGACCGTAGACCATGAAAAAAGTCTCTCTCTCCACCACCAGACCCCTTGGTCTGACCATTGCTGCGGTCTGCATTCTGGGGGCTGTGGGTCTGGGTGTGTATGTCTCGCGTCAGGACAGCGCCTACCCTTCATCCCAGAGCGGTTCCATTGATGCTGAAGTGGTGCATATGGCCTCCACCGTAGGCGGGCGACTGGTTGATTTGCGTGTGCACGTTAATCAGGCCGTCAAAAAAGGGGACCTCCTCTACCGCCTGGACCCGGAACCTTACAAATTGGCCGTGCATCAGGCTGAAGCCAACCTAGCTTTGGCCGCAGCGGAAGTGGACAACCAGAAACGCCTTCTGGCTATAAAAACTGCCAACGCCGCTGTTGCGCAGGATCAGACCACCCGCGCCCAGACCAACCATGATCTGGCCGCGCGCACGGTTGAGCGCCTCAAACCACTGGCCGGACACGCCTATATCCCGTGGCAACAATATGATCAGGCCCGCGTTGCCC
The DNA here is from genome assembly GCF_937875265.1 of uncultured Acetobacter sp. Taxonomy (GTDB): domain Bacteria; phylum Pseudomonadota; class Alphaproteobacteria; order Acetobacterales; family Acetobacteraceae; genus Acetobacter. Next base: position 2,399 of record NZ_CALLXM010000226.1, read on the forward strand.
TGAATGACGCCTCCATTTCCCTCTCCCAGAGCCACCAGCAAGCCGATGCTGCACAGATTGCCATAGGGGACCTGAAAAGCTCTCTTGCGGCCCAGCAAGCTGCACAGGCCATGCTGGATCAGGCCAGTTACGCCCTGCGCCAGACGACAATCCTTGCGCCATCTGATGGCTACGTCACCAGCCTGCGGGTTAAGGAAGGGGAAATTCTGGCCCCGTCTCAGGTTCTGTTTACTCTGATTGCCAATGACGCCTGGTTTGCCAGCGCCAATATTCGGGAAATCACGCTGGGGGCCATCAAACCGGGGGACTGTGCCACAGTCTATTCCATGATCGACCGCCACACTCCTCTGCGCGGCCATGTGGAAAGCATTGGCTGGGGCGTGGCATCAGCTGACTCTATCGGGCTTGCACGTGGGCTCCCGCTGGTCCCACGGGAGATGGACTGGGTGCATGTGGCGCAGCGCTTCCCTGTACGGATCCGGCTGGACCCGGCAGACCCGCGCCTGCTGCGGCTTGGGGCCACGGCAACCGTTGAGATCCGGCATGGCGAAGCCTGCCACTAACAGCCCCGCTCTGACGGCTGGCCGCATCTGGCAGCTGGTCACGGACCGTGCTCCCGGTCGCGGCGGAGCCGCACTTCGGGTTGCCGCTGCCTGCACCACAACCGTGCTGGTGGGCGAAATCTGGCAGGTGCCTGATATTGCGGTGCCCGCCCTTGTTACCATGGCCCTGTGGCAAAAGGACCGTGTGACCAATGTTCTGGCCGGGCTAGGCGTTAACATCCTGTTTGGTCTCATCATCCTGATCATGTTCGGGCTTGTGCGCCTGACGCTGGACCACCCGATGGGGCTTGTCGTGGCCACTGCGGCACTCTCCTTCGGGTTCTTTTTCCTTGGTTCCGCCAGCAAGCTAAAACCCGTCGCGTACATGCTGGGACTGGTTGTGGTCTATGCGCTGATTGCCATCGGGAATGTGCCCATTGGGGAACTGGCCACCCGTGCACTGCTGTATGCTGACCTGTTCATTCTGGTTCCCGGTGCTGTGATGGTGTGCCTCGCACCCTTCATCTGCCCATCCCCCAAAACCATTCTGACACGCACCCTTGCCCACCATCTGCGGCTAAGCGCCGCCCTGCTCCGCTCTCCGGATGACGCAACGCGGGATCAGGCCGCAACCCTTCTGCGTAGCGGGACAAAGGGCATGATGATGTCCCTGAAAATGGCCGGGCTGGAAAAGCTCTGGCGCAAGCAGGATCTTGCTAGCCTGAAACAGGCTATTCCCCGCAGCGTGGGTGTCTTGGCACTCGCCCACGCCACAACAAGAGAGCAAGCGAATACGCCAGAAGACCAGACTCACCCTCCTGAAGCTCTGATTGAAACGCTTCTTGAAATGGCGACTATTTTTCAAAGTGGCGGTTACCCGACTGATATCGCGCAGCCTCCCGTTCCAAACGAGAACGCCGCCTTTTTACAGATTGCCTCTCTGCTCCCAACTTTTACAAAGCCAGTAGAAACTGACGGCAACACATCCCAAAAGCCTAAAGAGAAAGCCCAATCTTCCGGTTTTTTTGCGCCGGATGCCCTGAGCAACCCGGACCATGTGCGCTTTGCCGTCAAAGGTACGGCGGCTGTAATGCTGAGCTATTTTATCTTCAAGATTCTGGACTGGGACGGCATTCATACCTGCATCATCACCTGCTTTATTGTTGCTTTGCCCACTATGGGAGAAATGATTTCCAAACTGACCCTGCGCATCAGCGGTGCGCTGGTTGGCGGAACACTGGGCATTCTTTCCATTATTTTTGTTATGCCGCATCTCACCAATATTGCTGCGTTCCTGATACTGATTTTTGCAGGCTCGCTCCTGGCCGCATGGGTCAAATCTGGTGATGAACGGATTGCCTACTCGGGCTTCCAGATTGGTCTGGCGTTCTTCCTTTCAGACCTGAAAGGGTATGGACCGACCTCGGACATGACAACGGCACGTGATCGGATTATCGGCATTCTCCTTGGAAATTTCATTACCTATGCTGTTTTCACAAGTTTCTGGCCCTCCAGCGCTTATGACAAGATAAGAGACACCGTGTCCGCTGCCCTGAAAGCCCTGCATGCGCAATTCATCGCCCACTCGGCACAGGATCAGTTGCAACAAGCCGCGGCTACACAAAGCGCCCTCGCCTCAGCTGAACGCATGATCGAACTTGCAAGCGTTGAGCCTGTTCATATGCGTGCCAGCATGGATGAGCTAGCCACCTATCAGGCCATAACCTGCCAGATCTCCCGCCTGACAGAAGACGGCCTTATCCCTGCGCGCCGCGCCGCGGCATCTGCTCAACTCACCTCTCTGGAAAAGGTGGTGTCATGATCCGCTTTCCCCGCCGCACAATCTGCATGGCGACAAGCCTGATCCTTCTGCTCGGAGGCTGCGCGACAGAGGCTCTGAACAGCGCGCCGGACCGGCCAGACGCACCGTGGCAGCCCAATGTTTCAGAAAAAGGGGAGATCCTTCCGGGCAAAAGCAAGCACGGGTTGATCCTGCCTGCGGACTATACTCTGCCTGCCAACCAGACCATTACTCCCCGCCCGGCGGATGCGGATATCAGCCGCACACGTACCTATTCTCTGCCAGAGCTGATTGACGTTGCTCAGTCCTCCAGTCCCGTCACACGGCAGGCGTGGAACACGGCGCGTGATGCTGCTCTGGCTGTTGGCATCACCCGCACAGCCTACCTGCCGCATCTGAGTGCAACCGTGGTGGGCGGCTATACCAGCCAGCACAACAATGGCGGCAACCCCAGCCTGAGCAATGCCGGAGATATCGGAACACTTATTAATAACGGGATCAATCAGGCAGACTCTCTTGGAAATGGCGTCAGAAATCGCAATTCCGGTCATGGTGAGGTGCAAACACTCAGCATGCAGTGGCTGCTGTTTGACTTTGGTAAGCGGGAGGCCGTGATCAATGCCGCCAAACAGACGCAGCTGGCCACCAATATTCTCTTCACAGCAGCGCACCAGAAAGTCATTTACGGGGTCACACTGGCTTTTTATACGCATGCAGCGGCAGCGGCCCGTGTCACATTAATCCAGCAGGCTCTGGAAAATTCCAGAAAGGTGCAGGCTGCGGCTGAAATGCGGCTGAAGCAGGGGCAAGGCACAATTGTGGAGACCACGCAGGCCCAGCAGATGACGGCACAAGCTGAACTCCGACTAGTGCAGGCCCAGAGTGCAGCTGAGAATACGTATCTGGACCTGATGACTGCGATGGGCATTTCCCCCAATACGCGCCTGCAAACACAGGATATTTCAAACCGCCCTCTGACAATGGCGGATATGCGGCTGACGGATGCTATGATCCGTCAGGCTGTTTCTCAGCGCCCGGATGTTCTGGCTGCTTATGCTGCGGCTAAAGCCTCACAAAGCACTATTTCCGCTGCAAAAGCCGAGTTTCTTCCAAAGATTTTCCTCTCTGGAAATGTGGCTTATACCACCGGGCATCTGGCTCTTTCTTCCGTGCCTGGTATCGGATCGGACTCCAACCCGACGCTGAATTTATCGACCAACAATTTCAGCAGCCTCATTCTGGGTGGCATTACCGTGCCTGTATTTGATGGCGGGATGCGGGCCGCCATGCTGCGGCAGGCCAGAAATCAGGCGGATACCGCGCAGACCATTCTGCGCAAAACTGTTGATGAGTCCGTGAAGCAGATTATTACCGCAGAAAACAGCCT
>NZ_CALLXM010000227.1 GCF_937875265.1 uncultured Acetobacter sp.
GGCTCGCACCTCAGCCTCTCGTCCGCTGAAAGTCTGAATTCGGGCCACGGACGTGTTGTGTCGGGCGTGAATGCGCGGGTATGGCTGCAAGGTGCAGTTGAGAGGCTCTGTGAGCGCCAAGGGTGCCATCAAAGCAGTTTGCGCGATGAATAGTCTCGGCGACGCAGGACGGCTCTGTGTGTCGTTCTGCTGAGATTTTCGGTCTCAATACCTCTGCCTCTTTTCGCCCTGGCGTCGTCCTCTCTCAAGTTCTGATGCTAAAATCGGCCCTGAAAATACGCATAATCCGTTTGAGGAATGACAAATAATTTTCGGACAAAAGGCGCTGTGGAAAAATCCTGGAACGAAACATCATGCGTGTGTGTGGAATACCTTCCCTGCAAAATACGAAATTCTTCCGTGGAGAATGGGCTTGAAGCATCAGTAAATTATGTGCAATATGGGATAAATACTATTTCACGTAGTTGTTATTGAGGTCCATGAATGTCTGTTGCCCGGTCAGTTCTGACAGCCTTGCGCTCCCAGGCTCAGGATCCTGTCAGGCTTCTCAGTGCAGCATCTGCTCAGTTTGGCAATAAGATAGGCGTAATGTCTTCCTTTGGGGCTGAGTCAGCTCTTTTGCTGGCTTTCGTTGCTGAAGTTGACCCAGATATGCCTGTGCTGTTCCTTGAGACAGGTAAACATTTCCCGGAAACGCTGACTTATCGGGCCGAGCTGGCTCGCTTTCTTGGCCTTAAAAACGTGATCGATATCCGGCCCGCGCAGGCTGAGGTGCAGGAACGTGACCCGACCGGAGAACTCTGGGCGTTTGACCCAGATGCCTGCTGCCGTCTGCGCAAGGTTGAGCCGCTGGATCTTGCTACGTTGCCTTATGAAGCCCTCGTAACCGGTCGTAAGCGGTCTCAGGCCACCACGCGTGCTGCGCTGCCGGTGGTGGAGGAAAAAGCAGATAGCCAGCTGCGGCTGAATCCTCTGGCACTGTGGCAGGCTGAAGATATCACGCGGGAAATTGCGCGGCGTGGCCTGCCCCCGCACCCGCTGGTGGCTGAAGGCTACCCTTCTATTGGCTGTGCGCCGTGCACGCGACCTGTCGGGCAAACCTCTGACCAACGCGCCGGGCGCTGGGTCGGGCTAGCCAAGACTGAGTGCGGCATTCACACGGCCTCCTGAAAACCTCAGGGCACCTTATTCTCTCTTTTTCACAACAGGTTTGACCAGACAAATGGACCATCTTGATCAGCTCGAGGCACAGAGTGTCTTCATTCTTCGGGAAGCCTATCGCAAGCTTCGGCCTCTCGCCATGTTGTGGTCTTTGGGTAAAGATTCCAACGTCATGGTCTGGCTGGCCAAAAAGGCGTTTCTGGGCCGCGTGCCTTTTCCCGTCATGCACGTCGATACCGAGAAAAAATTCCCGGAAATGTATGATTTTCGGGATGAATATACTAAGAAATGGGATCTGGACCTGTTGCTGGGCACCTGCCCGCCAGTAGAGGATATGGACCCTTCCCTGCCTCCGGCTGCCCGGTCTGCTGCTCGTAAAACGGCAGGTCTTGCCGCGATGATTGAGAAGCACAAGCTGCAAGGCGTCATTGCCGGTATCCGGCGTGATGAACAGGGCACCCGCGCCAAGGAACGCGTTTTCAGTCCGCGCGGCTCCAGCCACAAGTGGGATATCCGCAATCAGCCGCCCGAATTCTGGGACCAGTATGCCACCCCGCATGAAGAGGGCATGCATATTCGCGTGCATCCGCTGCTGTCATGGCGGGAGATTGATATCTGGCGCTACATTGAGCGCGAAGGCATCCCGCTGGTTGATCTGTATTTTGCCAAAAACGGCAAACGTTACCGCTCCCTGGGTGATCAGGACATTACCAATCCGGTTGAAAGCAATGCCAGCACGCTGGCTGAGGTCATTGCTGAACTGGAAACCACACGCACGTCCGAACGGGCTGGCCGGGCCATGGATCATGAATCCGAAGATGCCTTCGAGCGGCTGCGCGTCGCCGGTTACCTCTGAGCCTTAGTGCGGACTGGATACAGATATTATGAGTGAAACTCTCCCCCCTTCTCTGGCTCTTTCCCAGGAGCCAGCGACGCCCATCGTCATTGTCGGCCACGTGGATCATGGTAAATCAACGCTGATCGGTCGCCTGCTGCATGACACGGATAATCTGCAGGATGGCAAGGTTGCCCAGATTATCGCCTCTTCCAAAAAGCGCGGCCTCAAGATCGAGTGGAGTTTCCTGCTCGACTCTCTCCAGATCGAGCGGGATCAGGGCGTAACGGTTGATTCTACCCGCATTCCCTTCCTGCTGAATAAGCGGGAATTTGTGATTGTGGATGCGCCGGGCCACCGGCAGTTCCTGCGTAACATGATCACCGGGGCTGCGGATGCGGAAGCCGCTGTGCTGGTGGTTGATGCGGCTGAAGGTGCGCGTGAACAGACCCGTCGTCATGCCATGCTGCTGCATCTCATCGGTATCCGGCATGTGATTGTTCTGCTGAACAAGGTTGATCTGCTGGACTTTGATCAGGCGAAAATTGAAGCTGCGGAAAAATCTGTTTCTGAACTTCTGAAAAAGCTGGATCTTGAGGCTGCACTGTTCATCCCGGCGTCAGCCCGTGATGGTGATAATATTGCCAGCCGGTCCGACCGTATGGGGTGGTATACTGGCCCAACTCTGACGGAAGCGCTGGCACAGGTGCCCTCACCTGCGTCCCGTGCGGAACTGCCGCTGCGTCTGCCCGTGCAGGATGTCTATCGCTTTGATGACAAGCGTTATGTGGCTGGGCGCATTGAACGTGGCCGGGTGCGTGTGGGTGATACCGTTATTATTGGTACGCAGAAAACACCGGCAAAAATTGCGTCCATTGCCAGCTGGCATACGGCTCCCCAGATTTCAGCATCTGCCGGGCAATCTGTTGCTGTGACACTGGAGCCGGATGTCATTCCGGACCGTGGGGATCTGCTGCATAAGGCTGAAACCCCGCCGCTCGCTGCATCCCGTATCCGCACACGCCTGTTCTGGCTGCGTCAGGAGCCCCTGCGTGTTGGGGAAAGCTTCAACCTGCGTCTGGCTACGGCAGAACATGCTGTTACAGTGACATCCATTGAATTTGTGGTGAATCTGGATGACCTGACTGAATATGCGGGTGAGGAAGTCCCGGCGGAAGGTTTTGCTGAAATCACGCTTTCAGCTTCAGAAACCATTCTGTTTGATTCCTTCGCTCCTGGCACGGCAGACGGACGCGGTGTTCTGGTGGATCGCCAGCAGCGCATTGTTGGTGGTGCGCCGATTCTCGGCCCGGCAACCATTGCTGAGGGTGAAACGGTTATTCACCCGACAGGAAGTGACGTCACGGTGCAGGATCGTACCCGGGCAAAGGGGCATCGGGGTGGCGTGTTCTGGCTGACCGGTCTCTCCGGTTCAGGCAAAAGCACGCTGGCGCGCGCAACGGAAGCGGCTCTCTTTGCGGATGGCGTGGATGTGAGTGTGCTGGATGGTGACACCCTGCGCGCTGGCCTGTGCAGGGACCTTGGCTTTTCTGAAGCTGACCGGACTGAAAATGTCCGTCGTGCTGCGGAAGTTGCCCGTATTCTGCGGGAATCCGGTCAGGTTGTGCTGGTTGCGCTGATCTCCCCCCTGCTCTCTGACCGCGCTCTGGCCCGGCAGATTCTTGGGGAAGATTTTGCGGAAGTCTTTGTGGACGCAGACCTCGCAACTTGTGAGCAGCGTGACCCTAAAGGGCTGTATGCTGCGGCACGGTCTGGCAAAATCAGTGGCTTTACGGGCATTGATGCGCCTTATGAGGCACCCCTCAGCCCTGCGCTGCACCTGAAAACCAGTGCAGGCAGTGTCGCGTCCGAAACAAAAACACTTGCATCCTTCATCAAGGAAACCGTCAGATTATCTGGCACGCTGAAAGCCCGCTCTTAAGACTTAAGGTGAGGCGCGAGTCAGAACAGAGTGGTGCGTATGGACCCTGTGTTCTGACTCGTAACGTATCAGGACTGTGCCTGATAGTGTATGGCAGGAGAAGGATGGACATGGTTTCCGGTCAGGCTTTTCACGCAGCATGAAGCAGGCTGTTTTGTCTTTTTTGCGGGGCGGTGGGTCTGCTCTACCCGGTTATCGGTTGGCGCTGGGTGCAACCCTTGTCTGGACGGGCTTTTTCATTGTCCTGCCTCTGTGCGCACTGATCATCCGCCCCTGGCAGGATGGCGT
>NZ_CALLXM010000228.1 GCF_937875265.1 uncultured Acetobacter sp.
GCGGGCCGGGCCGCCGCCCGTGCCACCCTCCGATATTTCCCTTCGGCTGGATCTGATTGCAGGGGGAGACCACCCACAGGCCGACCGGGGCGCTCTGGCCCGTATTCGTCAGGCCGCCGCGCGCTTCCGCATCCGGCTGGGCCTGCGGGCGCGCCAGCAGGCCGGCGGAGACCCTGCCGCGCTGATTGCCGCTGGCTTTCCTGACCGCATTGCCCTCTCCCGGGGGGAAGCTGGCAATTTCCGTTTGTCAGGCGGCACCAATGCCCGCCTGCGCCGGGATGATGGTCTGGCTGAAAAAAAGCTGCTTGCCGTGGCCGGGCTGCATTTGCGCAGCTCAGCTGAAATCCGCCTTGCGGCCCCGCTTGACTTGAACGCCCTGCCCCCCGCCTTGCTGGACCGCACCAAGGAGCAGGTGGAAACCACGCTGGACCCGGCCTCCGGGAATATTCTGGCCCGCCGCCGCACCCGCATTGGCTGCCTTGTTTTGCGTGACCTGACGGAAAAGGTGAAAGCGGGCAACGCGGCTTCTCTGCTTCTGGCACAAGCCAAGGCCACGCCAGACACCACGCTGGACTGGCCAGAGGCCGCCCGCCAGCTTCAGGCCCGCGTGGAAATTGCCCGCGCTCTACCCGGCAGCACCGGCCCGGCAGAAGACTGGCCAGATTTTACAACACCAGCCCTCGCAAGCCGGATGGATGACTGGCTGGCCCCATATCTGAACGGATTAACCTCTCTGGCGAACCTGCGCGGGCTGGATCTGACAACTCTGCTCAAAAACCATCTGGGCTACGCACTGAACGCGTGGCTGGATAAGGAACTGCCGACCTCGCTGCCTTTCCCCGGAGGCAAGGCCTCGGTGGACTATACGCAGCCGGTGCCTGTGGCCTCAGCCCGCGCACAGGTGTTTTACGGCACTGAGCAGACACCTAAGCTGGCCGGGCAACGTGTGCCTCTGCGCCTCGCCCTGCTCTCCCCCGCCGGGCGACCGCAGGCCATTACGGCAGATCTGGCTGGCTTCTGGAAAGGCGGGTGGGCGGACATGCGGCGGGACATGCGGGGCCGTTACCCCCGGCACGAATGGCCCGAGAATCCTGCACTCAGCCCGGCCCAGCCGCGCAGGCCAGCACGTTAAGGATTTGTCACCCGAGTACCACGCCGCGTTGCAAAAGCGCACCACTCTGGAGTGTTCGAACACAGAATCATTGCACGAAATAGCTAATCAAGGCCAAAAGTCCCTTATGAACGGAAAGTTGACCACCCACTCATGAAGACATTTATGCGGAGCCTTCCCGTTATGGCCGCAATCTGTCTGCCCGGCCTTTCAACCGGGCTGAGTGCCGCGCATGCTGACCCGGCCCCTATATTTGCGCCCGCCACACCGCTGGTAGCAGCCCCCGGCCCAACCAGCTTTGCCCCGCTGGTGCGCAAGGTTGTGCCGGCTGTGGTGAATATTGCCGTCACGCGGGATTCAGATTCCAGCACCCGCAAAAAGCTTCCCTCCGCCGTAAAAGGCACGCCGCTGGAACGCCGCTTTCGGGAGCGCATGCGCAAGCATAGTGATGAAGTCCTGGGCGCAGGATCCGGCTTTATTCTGGACCAGTCGGGCGTGATTGTGACCAACGGCCATGTAGTAGACGATGCGGACAAAATTACCGTCGCCCTTGTCAGCGGTAAGGAATTTTCCGCACGGCTGATTGGTATTGATGACCTGACGGATATTGCCGTTATCAAAATCGACAGCCCCTCACCCCTCCCTTTTCTGGAATGGGGTGACAGCCGCCTTGTGCAGGTGGGGGACTGGATTATGGCGGCGGGTAACCCGTTTGGGCTTGGGTCCTCCGTAACCGCAGGCATTGTCTCCGCCCGTGGGCGTGATATTGGCACCGGCCCGTTTGATGATTTTTTTCAGCTGGATGCGCCCATCAACCCCGGCAATTCCGGCGGCCCCACCTTTAATCTGGCCGGGCAGGTTATTGCCCTGAACACGGCCATTGTCTCCCCTACCGGGGGGTCCGTGGGTCTTGGCTTTTCCATTCCGTCTGAAATTGTCATCCCGGTTGTGGAAGCCCTGCAACGCGATGGCCGTATTGACCGGGGCTGGCTGGGTGCCACGTTGGAAGATACACCTTCCCGTAACGGCACCCGTGTGGCGGAAGTGGACCGCAACGGCCCTGCCGCACTGGGTGGCCTGAAGCGCGGCGATATTATTACCGCCATGAGCGGTGAGCATATGGACACCGCCCGCACCATGATCCGCGCCGTTGCGGCAGCGCATCCAAACAGCATGCTACAAATCAACGTGCAGCGGCAGAGCCAGCCCATGACGCTGAGCATTCATATTGGCCATCGTCCGCTTTCAGAAGACTGAAACAACCCCCGCCCCCGGCGACAATACTTCTCCCGGTAAAAAATACAGATCTGCCCCAAAATAGCGCCCCAGACTGACTTTCTGTCCGCATATTCTTTGCCTGAAGGCTGCCTGCACCTCTTTATTTTATATTTAAAAAATAAATAAATTTAGGGAAATATAACGAGATAAAAACTCAATTACAGCTTGGTTAAACAAGACCATAATGGTCCATTACTTACAAATATCAAATAAATATTGACCGATAAGCCTACGAGAGTAAAATGCTTACCAACAGAGATACATTTTCAGAATAGGTTGTCTGATGGATGCGTTTCTGAAAGCCCCACTTCTGGCCACCCAGAGCATTGCGGGCTTTGTGCTGATGTTGTGTGCCACGGAAAGGACTTCACCATGCAAATGTACGGTTTTCTGACACTTCTCGGTCTGGATCTGCTGTTCACCGGGCTCAAGCTGAACGAGATGAGTTTCCCGGCTTTCAGTATTGCGTTCGCTATGCCGGTTATACTGATGTCAATCTTCGTTCTGGATAACATACAGAAGGAGGGTGCCTGATTTTTCAGGCTC
>NZ_CALLXM010000229.1 GCF_937875265.1 uncultured Acetobacter sp.
CGCGAGAACGCGGTGTCCAGCCGTGTCAGGCAACCGTCCGCCATAAAGGCTTCCAGCTCCTCGCGGTAATAAAAGCCCGTGCGTTCATGCCGCTCCCCAAAGAACAGCCAGTTTGGGCCAGAGGCCTTTCGGACTGCTCGTTCCTGTAAAAAGGCGCGGAAGGGCGCAATGCCGGTGCCCGGCCCAACCATGATGACGGGCACACTCTCATCCGCAGGCAGATGGAAATGCGTTGTGGGCTGCACAAAAACCGGCACAGCGTCCCCCGCGTTCAGCCCCGCCAGCCATGTGGACGAGACGCCGGGATAAGGGGAGGTGTTGACGCCCACTGTCAGATGCACGCTATCCGGGCAGACTGTGGGGGAGGAAGAAATGGAATAGAGCCGCGGCTGCATCTGCCGGAAGAGCGCCGGCAGATCCTCCGGTGCCACAGGAGCTGGCAGGGTTGCAATAAGGTCCGGCAGATAGCCGCTTTCCGTGCGGCCCAGACGTTCCAGCAGCTTTGCAGACGGGCGGGAGAGGTCAAACCAGCAACGCAAAGCTTCGCCTAGCGGGGTGGGGCCGTGATGGCGCAGCGCCAATATGGTGTCTTCGGGCAGCTGCAGGGCTGTCAGAACCCGCTGCACGATGCTCTCATTATTGCGCGGCCAGACGCCAAGCGCGTCACCTGCATGATAAGTCAGACCTGTTCCGGAAATATCCACTTCAATATGGCATGTTTCCTTATCCGGCTCGTCACCAGTCAGGCGCGTGACGCTGGCAAGGCGGGCCTGTGCCGGTGTGGTGCGGGTAATGCCGGGAGCGAGAGCCGGAGCAAGCAGGGCAGGGCTGGTCTCGGAGGGAGCGGCGCCGCCAAGAGCCGCCAGAAGGCGCGGGCGCCAGTCTTCCACCGCGTCCTCATAATCCGGTTCACAGTCCACACGCGGCAGGAGGGGAGTGCCGCCGAGAGCACTTAGCCGTTCATCCAGCGCGCGGCCAAACCCGCAGAAGCTGGCGTAAGAGGAATCCCCCAGCGCCAGCACCGCATAGCGGAGGGCAGGCAGCGTGAGATCCTGTTCTTTGAGTACCTCCCAGAACGGCGCAGCGCTATCCGGTGGGTCGCCATCGCCAAAGGTGGACACAAGGAAGAGCGCCGTGCCGGAGAGTGTGGCCGGGTCACACGCACTCAGTTCAGCCAGATGCACGGGATGTCCGTTTTCTCGCAGCCAGAGCGCGGTTTGCGCGGCCAGTGCTTCCGTGCGGCCTGTCTGGGAGGCCCACCAGAGAGTGAGAGTTGGCGCAGAGGGCTCCGTAGAAGGAAGGGCCGCCGTTGCAACCGGCGTGCGGGAATACAGCCCGGCCAATAGTCCATTAAGGTGTGCCCTCTGTGCGTCAGACAGCGGGGCGGAGGGTGGCACAACCGGCACGCTGTTTTCTGGCGGGGCCATGCGCAGGCCATCCAGAAAACCGCTGAGCCAGCTAAGACTTTCCCCGGTAAAATCGGGCGCTTTCTGCGGGGTGAGACCCAGATGGCGGGCAAGCTGATCTGAGGGCATGGTCTCTGTGCTTTCCTGTGCGGGAGGGGCGGCAGTCTGAACACGCGTCAGGGAGACAGCGCAGTGTTTGATGCCGGGCTGGAACGAGACGGGGTCAATCGCATCAGGCGTGACGGCATTGATGCAGAGTGCCTCGCCAAACCGGTCATTCCAGTGGAATGGCGCAAAGCAGGTGCCGGGGGCAACGCGCCGGGAAATACAGGCGGGAAGTGTGGCGCTCCCCCGGCGGGAGCGGATTTCAACTGCATCATTCTCGCTAATGCCAAGACGTTTGGCGTCATCCGGGGTGAGTTCAAGAAAAGGACCGGGATTGAGTTTGTTGAGCTGTTCTACGCGCCCTGTTTTTGTAAGCGTGTGCCACTGATGTTGCAGGCGGCCCGTATTGAGCAGGAAGGGATAGTCGTCATCCGGTTCATCGTCCCGTGGCATCCATGGGCGCGCAAAGAACACCGCTTTACCGGAGGGTGTGGCAAAAACAGGGGGCGCGTCCGGGTTGGGGCGGTAGCGGATAGGGTGGCGCGGTGTTGTATCGCCTGCCGGGGCGGGCCATTGCACCGGGCCGTCTTTCAGGCGGGCGTGGCTGACACCGGAAATGTCATAACCTGTCACAGGGTTTGCAAAACGACGGGCTTCAGAAAACAATTCGGCAGCGGACGTGAAAGAGAACCCTTCCGCAAAGCCCATGGCGCAGGCCACGCGTGCAATAATCTGCCAGTCCGGCATGGCCTCGCCCGGAGGGGGCACGGCCTGTCGGGCAAGGGTCATGGTGCGGTCGGAATTGACCTGCACGCCATCACCTTCCGCCCAGAGCGCACCGGGGAGCAGGATATCGGCATAGGGGCCGGTTTCCGTGTCTGCGTAGGCATCCTGCACAATGACAAGCTCGGCTTTTTCAAGCGCGGCCTGAACCCTGCCGCGCCGGGGCACGGTGGCGACGGGATTGGTGCAGATAATCCAGCAGGCCTTGATGTGCCCGTCCGCCATGTCCTGAAACAGGGCGATGGCACCCTCACTGTTTGCATCGCGAATAGTGCCGGGGGGCAGGTGCCATTGCTCTTCACAAAACGCACGGTCCTGTGCCGAGAGTGCGCTGCGCTGGCCGGGCAGACCGGGGCC
>NZ_CALLXM010000230.1 GCF_937875265.1 uncultured Acetobacter sp.
CTGCGCAAAAATATCGCCGCTTTCTCGTGTGCGGGTGCTGGCGGAATCTGCCCAGACAAAAACGGCGCTGGCAGACGCGCAGGGTGTGGCATTTTGTGGGAGCAGGGGTGCGTAATAGCTGCGTAAAAACTGACCAATGAGCGCCAGATCAGCCCGCCCATGGTCCGTCAGCTCTCCGGGAGATACCGGCCAAGCGGACCATACGCGGCCCGTTTTCTTTTCCAGTGTGCTCAGAGGTTGGGTTGGGCTGCGGATACCATGCCGGGAGACCAGCAGGACTTTCTCCAGCACAGCGCCTGATGAGGCAGAGGCTGAGGCAGGCCGGGATGGCGCTGCACAGGCTCCGAAAAATGGACTGAGACCAGCAATGCAGCTGGCAGCGATCAGGCGAAACGGGAGGCGGAAACAAGGCATGCCCGTGCATAGCACAGACTTGAGACCCTGCTGGCATGTAGAACAGACACCCGGCACACCCACTTTGGCTGGGGTGCGCTTGAGTGCTGCCTTGTGCGCCTGGGTCAGGTCAGGCGCGTTACCAGAAGCTGATTGATGCGGAAACCTTCCACGTCCACCACTTCAAACCGGAACCCGCCGTCATCTACACGGTCCGCCTTGCGGGCCATGCGGCGCAGGCGGTGCATGACAAAGCCACCAATGGTGTCAAACTGGGCGCTATCTGGCAGCTCGATCAGATGCAGTTCACGCATCACGTCCCCAATCGGGGCGGCACCGTCAATCAGCCAGGAATTTTCATCGCGGCGGACAATGGCCTGTTCTTCAAATGGGTTGGCCAGACCATCCATGAGCGCACCCATGATGTCTTTGAAGGTAATCAGCCCGACGACCAGCCCGTATTCATTAACAATCAGGGCAAAGCCTACGCCGTGCGTATCAAACTGCGCCAGCGTATCCCACAGGTTGAGGGTTTCCGGCACGGACACCACATCCCGCCGCATGCGGAAAATAGGGTTGGTGCGCGGGGGCACGCCATCGGGAATACCAGTAGGGTCGACTACTGACGCCAGAACGTCTTCTGAACGAATGGAGCCGATGACCTTGTCCAGGCCGCCATCACACAGCGGATAGCGGGAATAGGGTTTGGCCCGTACCTTCTCATGGTTGTTTTCCGCGTTATCCTGCACATCCAGAAAAACAATTTCGTCACGCGGGGTCATGGCGGAGGTTACGGAGCGGTCCTGCAAACCCAGCACGTTCTGGATCATCTGGTGTTCCTGCTCCAGCAGGACGCCAGAGGCTGTGCCTGCGGCCAGAATGGCCCGCAGGTCTTCCGGCGTGACAGGTTCCACGGCAGAGGCCGCCGGAATTTTCATCGCGCGCAGAACCGCATCTGACACTTTGGAAAAAATCCAGACGAACGGATACAGCACCTGCAAGGCCAGCTTGGGGAACCAGCCAATGGAGAGCGCGACTTTATCCGGTGCGTTCATGGCAATGCGTTTTGGCAGCAGGTCGGCAAACAGAACAAACAGGCCCGTGACCATAATAAAGCTGATGGTCGAGCCGCTTTTTTCAGCCAGCCCGTCCGGCAGGCCCCAGTAACGCAGAAGGTCTCCACAGGGAGGGGACAGCATTTCCGAGCTGACAATACCGCCCAGAATCCCAACCCCGTTCAGGCAGATCTGGAGAACAGTGATGACCTGACCACTATTGCGCCGCAGGGCCAGAAAGGCCTGTGCACGTTTGTCACCCGCTTCTGCCCGGGAGCGAAGCCGGACTTCACGGGCGGCGGCAAAGGAAATCTCGGAAAGAGAAATCAGGATGCTGAAGGCAATCAGAAGAAAAAGGGCTAGAAAACCCAAAAGAAAAAGGATCAAGACACGCTCGGAGTTCAATAAGAAATAGCTTATCGGGCAAGGTTATAACTGCTGCCTTTTTAAAATCCTAATTTATTTTCTCAAATTTGGGCAGCTTGTCCGGGTGCATCCCCGGCTTTGTGAACAGTTTTTTCTAAAAACAAGGTGTACGTAGATGATCCCCCACTCAACCAGAGCGTTGAGAGCCTGTAAAGACATACCGGAACCAGAGATCTGACTGCTTTCGGGCATAGATCAAGTATGGAGGGGAGAAGTCATGTTTAGAGCCTTGCTGATCGAAAAAACACCCGAAGGCGGGCAGATAGTTCATGAACGCTCTCTTTCAGAAGACCAGTTGCCGGAAGGGGATGTGACGGTTCGGGTAGAATGGTCCACTCTGAACTACAAGGACGCTCTGGCCATAACTGGTAAAGGGCCGGTCGTGCGTTCTTACCCAATGGTGCCAGGCATTGATTGTGCCGGGACGATTGAGGCCTCCTCGCATCCCGGTTTGCTGGCTGGTCAGCCTGTAGTGCTGAATGGCTGGGGAGCCGGAGAAAACCACTGGGGCGGTCTGGCTGAGCGCGTCCGGGTGCCGGGACGCTGGCTCATTCCATTGCCTGCTGCATTTAGTACCCGTCAGGCCATGGCGCTGGGCACGGCGGGGTATACGGCCATGTTGTGTGTGCGAGCCCTGATCCGGGAAGGGGTGACCCCCAAAAGCGGGCCAATTGTGGTGACGGGCGCATCCGGCGGGGTTGGGAGCGTTGCGCTGATGCTGCTGAGCAAGCTGGGGTATCAGGTTACTGCTGTAACAGGCCATCCGGAAGAAGAA
>NZ_CALLXM010000231.1 GCF_937875265.1 uncultured Acetobacter sp.
TTTATGTGTTCAATCAGGTGTCGGGGATCGAGGCGGACGTCAATTTGCGTCTCTACGAGGTCTGGTACGGGCAGACCTTTGATCATGACCGGCTGGATGTGCGGATAGGCAAACTCGACCTCAGTCATGATTTCATGGGGAGTGATGGGGCATTACAGTTTATGAATGCCTCGTTTTCCTGGCCCATGGTGCCAGATAATAATCTGTATGATCAGGGGCCAGCGTCACCTCTGGGAACGCCTGCCGTGCGGGTAAAATACAAGCTTTCCAAAAACTGGACTGTTCTGGCGGCTTTAGGTGACGATAACCCGATTGGCGCGAGCTTTCTGAACAAGGCCGACCCGTGGAACCAGAATCAGGACCCCAGCGGCACACGGTTCCATTTTGGCACAGGGGCTCTGATGTTTCTGGAGGCCCAGTATCACACCCAGCTGGCCGGCAAGGACGGGACTTACAAACTGGGGGGCTATGGTGACACTGGCCGCTTTCCTGATCAGGCAAACCCAACAACCCGTCACAAAGGCAACTGGACGTTTTACGCGGTAGCTGATCAGGTTTTGCTCAATCTGCACGGCAAGCAGACTGTCGCGGGCTTTGTGCGGGCAACATGGGCGCCACCAGCAAACCGCAACCAGATTGTGAATGCGGTGGATACCGGGCTCCTGCTGAATGCCCCTTTCCAGCGAGCCGATGATGTTCTGGGGCTTGGTTTTGGCTACGGTGAGGCAAGTCCCGTTTTGCGCCGTGCTGAACGGCAGGCGGGCACGCTGGCGCAGCATGCCGAATATCATCTGGAGCTTACTTATCAGGTTCAGGCCACACCGTGGCTGCTGGTCCAGCCTGACTTGCAAGGAATGCTCTCACCCAGCGGAGGTGTGCTGGATACGACTGGCCGCAAGGTGAAAGATGAAGCGATTTTCGGGCTGCATTCCAGCGTGTCGTTCTAAAGCCTTCAGGGTAGGCGCAGAATGCGGCAGGGCATTCCGGCTTTTTGTGCCGGTGCGAAGGGCGCACGGATCAGGAGAGCCTGACTTTGCGCAAAAATGTTCAGCTGGGCCGAATCCTGTGAGCTGAAGGGGGTCGCTAGCGGTAGCTGCCCGTCGGCCTGCGGTGTGAGGCGGCAGCGCACAAAATCCTGCCGCTGGTCATTCTCATCAATATTTGCGCCGAGCAGGGCCGGTTCTGTTTCCATCTCGTCCGGCACGGGCTGGCCAAGCAGTTTGCGCAGGGCAGGAGCCACAAACACCAGACTGCACACAAGGGCCGCAACCGGATTACCCGGCAGGCCAATAACGGGCGTATGGCCCAGCTGGCCAAACATCAGAGGCCTGCCGGGGCGCATGGCAATCTTCCAGAAATCCAGAGCCAGCCCGTGGGCTTCCAGAGTGCTGCGCACCACATCATACGTGCCCACGCTGGCTCCACCGATAGTCACCAGCATATCCAGCGTATGGGCCTGCCCAATGGCGGCAGAGAGAGACTCGGCATTATCGCGCGCAATGGGGAGCAGAATGGCATCGGCTCCCAGAGAGTTGAGCAGAGCAACAATCATGAACGCGCCGGAATTGACGATGGAGTCTGCGGAGGCAGGGTCTCCGGGCAGCACAATTTCATCACCTGTGGCCAGAATGCCAATGCGCGGGCGGCGTGAGACAGGGAGCCAGATATGCCCTCCTGCGGCAGCCAGCCCGATATCCCGCGGACCGATCCGTTTGCCTGCAAAGACCAGAATATCGCCTTTACGGAAATCCTGCCCTTCCTTGCGGATAAACTGCCCCATGCGCCCGGCGCTGAGCAGCGTGGCGGTCTCACCCTCCCTGCGCACATTTTCCTGCATCATGACCATATCGGCCCCGGCAGGGATCTGGCTGCCGGTAAACAGCCGCAGGCAGGTGCCTCGTTCCACAGTCAGGCAGGAAGGGTGGCCTGCGGGGGCTTCCCCGATAATACGTAGCGTAGCCCCGTCCTGCGCGTCCTCTGCCTTCAGGGCGTAGCCATCCATGGATGAGATGGAAACCGGGGGGTTGGAGAGGCGAGCTGTAAGGGATGTTGCCAAAATTCGACCACATCCGTCGGCCAGAGAGACGGTTTCCAAACCACACGGAAAGAATTTTTCAAGGATTCGGGCGCGCGCAACAGCCACATCCAGCATGTTTTTTACTCCTTTCGGCTATTCCCACGCCAGAATGATGCAAGAATGCTTGACCTTTGGCTCTTGTATGCGCATTTTGCCCGCACTTGAACACCACCCGAACACGTTTCAGGCGCGTTGCCGGGTTTAACGATGCTCTGCTGAGGAAGCTATGGCCAAGACCAATGTTATCAAAATCCGTCTCGTTTCCACGGCGGACACCGGCTACTTCTACGTTACAAAGAAGAATGCTCGTGCGCACACCGGTAAAATGGAACTGAAGAAGTACGATCCCGTTGCACGCAAGCATGTCGTGTTCCGCGAAGCAAAAATCAAATAATCTCGCTCCTTTAGTGGAAGAGATTCAAAAAAGCGGCACCTCAGGGTGCCGTTTTTTTATGGGTTCTTTGCACACGAACAAAGAAAAACCCCGTCAGACAGGTCTGCGGGGCTTTTTGTATACCGGGCTTTCAAAGCAGCCTTGAAGGGGCAGTGCGCTTAGTAAAGCGGGTCATGCCGGTCATAAGGCACAACAATATCGTTTTTATCGGCCAGATTAAGCATGGCGCGGGCTCGCTCATCCAGTGTGTCATTATCCAGAGACTGCTCCCGCAGGCCGTTTACACGGCGCCGCCAGGCCATTTGTTCAGCTGAGGCATCCTGCTGGGCCTGTTTAGCCTGATCAAGCAGCACCAGCTGGCTCTGATAGGCTTTGATGCCGTGATCGCCCTGTGTGGCGTTCCAGCCAAAATAGACTGCAATGCCCAGAAAAACGGTCGGGGGAACAATGGCGCGCACTGCACGTCTGATAAAGCGGCCAATCTGCACGATTTTAACGTCCCTCTGTCCCGAAAAATGTCATTCTGTTCACATCTTTATGTCTAAACCATGAACATCCGCACAGGAAGGCATCTGTGGTGGGTGAGGTATAAAAAAAGCCGTGTTCCGGGGAACACGGCTTTCAGCATGGGCCTATGGCTCAGGCCCTCAGGATTGAGCGGCCAGCATACTGTGCGGCTGTAGCCAGCTCCTGCTCAATACGAATGAGCTGATTGTATTTTGCTGTTCTGTCAGAACGGGAGAGTGAGCCGGTCTTGATCTGCCCGCAATTGGTGGCAACAGCCAGGTCCGCAATGGTGGAATCTTCCGTTTCACCAGAACGATGGCTCATGACGGCGGTGTAACCTGCCTTGTGGGCCACTTCGATGGCTTCCAGAGTTTCGGTCAGGGTGCCGATCTGGTTGACCTTCACCAGAATGGAATTACCAACACCCGCCTTGATGCCACGGCGCAGGCGTTCCGGGTTGGTGACGAACAGATCATCCCCGACCAGCTGAACTTTCTTGCCGAGCGTTTCCGTCAGCAGAGCCCAGCCTTCCCAGTCATCTTCGGCCAGACCATCTTCAATGGAGGTAATCGGGTAACGGCTGGCAAGGTCTGCCAGCCAGCTGACCATCTGGCCCGAATCAAACGTCTTGCCTTCACCCTTCATGATGTATTTGCCATCACGGAAGAACTCGCTGGAGGCGCAGTCCAGTGCAAAGGTCACGTCCTCACCAGGGCGGTAACCTGCGGCTTCCACGGCACGGGTGATGAAGCCCAGAGCGTCATCAGCTGATTTCAGAGCCGGGGCAAAACCGCCTTCATCCCCCACATTGGTATTGTGCCCAGCAGCCTGAAGGTTTTTCTTGAGGTGGGCAAAAATTTCCGCCCCCCAGCGAATGGCATCGGCTTCCGTAGGGGCACCCACGGGCTGGATCATGAATTCCTGAATATCAATGGGGTTGTCAGCATGCTCGCCACCATTGACGATATTCATCATCGGCACAGGCAGCGTGTGGGCAAAGACACCGCCAATATAGCGATACAGCGGCACATGCAGTTCAGCGGCTGTGGCTTTGGCAATGGCCAGAGACACACCCAGAATGGCATTGGCGCCCATGCGGCTCTTGTTCGGGGTGCCATCCAGATCAATCATCGCATTGTCGATATCAATCTGATCGGACGATTCGGCGCCCTGCAGAGTCGGCAGGATTTCGTTTTCAATGTTTTCAATGGCGCGCAGAACGCCCTTGCCACCATAGCGCTTGGGGTCCTTGTCGCGCAGCTCAACAGCTTCATGGGCACCGGTGGACGCACCAGACGGCACGGCAGCCCGTCCTTTTGCGCCTGAGGCCAGTTCAACATCCACTTCAACTGTCGGGTTTCCGCGGCTGTCCAGAATTTCACGCGCGATTATATCGACAATGGCACTCATGATTTTTTCATTCCCGTTTCAGGCTCAGGCGACTTGGCTGGCCGATATGCGTTGTTTTTCTTTTTGCTTCAACGAAACACGGCTGCGCGCGTTTCCTTGCAGTTGCTAGTGGCAGCCTGTTGGGCTTTTCTGTCAACCAGTTCAGGACCTGAAACCGTGCAGAGGAGGCACACCAGAGGCTCATGAAGAGACTTCCATTTGTGGCTGTGGTGCTGGCAATAGCAGGGCTGTTGCCTCTTATTTTTTGTGCGTGCGGGATCGTGTTTTTTGCATCCGGTGTGCCTATCCCTAATTTGATGATGGCGTTTGTAATTTACGGTGCTGTGTCTCTGTCCTTTTTCGGGGCTGTGCACTGGGGGCTGGCACTTGAACCTTCCCCCATGATCATCACCACCGGGGCGGACCGGATGGATATCACCCGGCTTGCGTTGGGGGTGGTGCCTGCTTTTGTCGGGTGGGTTGCGGCCTATACGGCTTTTGCGTGGATGCCTGTGGCCGGTGT
>NZ_CALLXM010000232.1 GCF_937875265.1 uncultured Acetobacter sp.
GCGTGTGGAAAAATAATCGGAACCGCAACGGCATTCCGGGGTTATGATGGAAGACAGTAAGCGTTTCTGTGTCCTGAGTGTTCCGCTTTTTTCAGGGCCACACAAGCGCTGTAATAAAGAGAGACACCCTATGAAACGACCCCTTCTGACAGCAACAGCTTTACTGGCAACCTGTGCTCTGGCGGCATGTGCACCGCCGCCTCCCGGTGGGATGGGTGGCCACGGCGGTGGCGGATATGGCCACCGTGGCGGCCCGGGTGGCGGGGGCGGAATGTCCGGCCAGCAGGGCGGTGGTAATGGTGGCGGCGGTGGCTGGCATAACGGCAACAGCTCCTCCGGCAACATGCAGGGCGGCGGCCCCGGCATGGGCGGCCCGGCCATGCAGAATGGTGGCATGGGGAGCGGTGGCGGCTACTGAGCGATTTCCTCCAGCCATTTAGTAGAATGATATTTAGAAAAGGTGGCTCTTGGGGCCGCCTTTTTTGTGGCGAATATTGAGTGATTTTCTAAAAATAAAGAAATTAATGGTAAGTTATACTTACGAAATACTTGTTAGATATGAAAGATTTCGACTGTTGAAGTTTTATCAACGCTATCGCACAGAGACGCTATGGTTGCTTTTAACCCTTCTTTGAACAAAGGGGAGCCATCAGAGTGTACCACAGCGGCTTTGAGAGCTTTACTTAGTTCATGAAACCAAGCGTATTCAGGATATAGCGAATGGCTAGAATGTTGGGTTCTTTCAAATCGTTTGCTCAGATATCCAATGAAATAAATTCGACGGC
This sequence comes from uncultured Acetobacter sp., assembly GCF_937875265.1. Lineage (GTDB taxonomy): Bacteria > Pseudomonadota > Alphaproteobacteria > Acetobacterales > Acetobacteraceae > Acetobacter. The sequence continues at coordinate 786 of NZ_CALLXM010000232.1, forward strand.
CTACTGGCAGATTGATGATTCCTTTAGAAAAGGTTGTTATATTCATATGGTGTAGAATTGGCGTATGCGCATATAATGCCTCTGTTTCGTAATCTGGAAAAAAAAGAGACATAAATTTCTCAATATCGGTCTGAAGTAATGATACCAGTGTAATTGCTTCCAGAGCGAGTATTTTTTTCAACCAGAATTGTTGCTCAGAAAAATAAAATTCCTTTATTTCCTTGAACTGTTCAGATTTTTCTTCACTAAATCCTCTACCAAAAGGGGCAAAAAAGAAAGGGGAGTTTAGGCAGGCACTTACGGCCCGTATGTTTTCTTCAGTTGGATCTTTTTCTGCAAAGACCTCACGTATGTAAGATTTTGCTTCGCTGATAGGATTTTTGTCGTTAAAGCCTGATTGGCCGACGCGGTGCAGTGTCAGATACAAGCTACACGCATGCAGCATATCAAGAGCGACAAATTTCCTGTTTTTGAAGTCAACAGTGAATGCCGCGACAGCACTGTCCACCTCCTGTTTCGACGAAAGTGCATAATTCCAAACACGCACCCATGAAGGTAGTTCCGTTTCGTTTGTGAATCTGTTATCTAGAGCCAGACTTGCATTAATGGATTCTGAGTGGATATTACCCTGTATTACGAGTGATTCGAGATCATCTGTCGAAATAAGTCGTGAATACAGAACCATGTAATCGTAATTTTTTAGCCTATTTTTAATAATTTCTTTGTTTTTATCCGTCTGATCTGGGTTTTGTTCGTTGGATTTTTGCAAAGACGTCGAAGGTCTTAAGGGACTCCTCATGAGTTCCATTAAAGTATTGAATTTTACTCCATATATGCGATTTTCTATCAGTACAATATAGACGCGTATAAAAATTTCACAGAGTGCTACATAATGATTTTCTGTTCGATAGGCTGGCTTGATGGCGTTAAATAAAGTCTCTCCCAGAGGTATAAAGAATGAAAGCAAACGCAGGTTGTGCGCGCCCGCCTGAACAGTTAGTGGTTCAAGTCGCTCTCCTAATACAGAAAGAAATTTGTGAAAATTGGCATCTTTAACTTTTGAACTTACACAGGAAAAAGCTGATTTAAAATCGGGCTTTACTTCAAGAGTTAGGCAAACAGTTTTTTCTTTTGTGCGCCGATAGTGTTCTGCTTCGGTTTTATCATCATCTGTGATTTCTGCTTCGTTAGCTAGAAGGATAACCCGGTTTTCCCCGTTGCTAACAAGCGGGTGAATTGCAGCTAAAATGTCTGTTGCAGACATTTTAGCACGTTCGAGGTCGTCAAAAACGATGATACGACTAGATGGTTTCCCATCCAAGCCAAAGCCGCCCAGCTTTGCACCTGCTAGTCTTATGCTTTCACCGCCTTTTCCCGCATTTTTTGTCCTAGAAAGATCTTTTAAATCAATTCGTAACGTAGTCCTTAGTAGGCTTCTCACGACAAAGCTTCCGACCTGTCCGGGTTTACCAGCTAGGATTGGATGCAGTTCGGCGTAAAGAGCGTCACCGATCTCGGTGGCAGATGAAACCCCGAAGAGTGAAACGCGTAGTGGAAATTCAGCAGCATTATCATTTTTGCGGTTTAACTTCTTTTTCTTAAAAAACTCGTCAATTAACCAAGTTTTTCCGCAACCCCATGTTCCTTGGAGCATCAGGGCAAATGGCACTGCTTCTTCTCCATAGCAATACTCATCCAGCGTCCTAACCAGCTCTTGGTTGGGGCCTTCCCATGTCAACGTGGATGACTTCATGTGTTTTCTTTCCCGAAGCTAGTGCGTATAAATTGGTTGTCTGCCAAAATCGCCATATCATAGAGGCATATAGAATTAGAAAATCTTAGGCTTTCAGTCCGGGAAAATCAGTCTGGAAGTACAGACTTCCCGACCCGGCTTAATGCCGGATCAGGATATAATTAATCGTCAGATCAATATCGAAGTGGTTGCCCTTCATGTCCGGTGGAACCGGGGGCAGCTGGGAGCCGTGGAACATGCCGGATGTGGCGGCGTCCAGATAGTAGGATCCGGAAGAGCCTGTCTGGTAAACGGATTTTACGCGGCCCGTACGGTCAAGTATCACATGCACGGAGGAACTGCCTTCTTCCCCGTTTCGGGCGGCCTCTTCCGGGTAATACATGTGGCGCTGAATCCACTCGTTAATCTGCTCACCATAATCATCGCTCACACCGCGCACGGAAGCACGGGAGGTGTAGTGGGCGTTAATCTGCCCGTTCTCCACCACAGGGCCAACGGACAGATCAATCGGGCCGCCAGAACCACCCGGCCTGCCGTGGCGGGCACGGCGCGGAGCCGGGGCCTCGTTGAAGGAGAGGTCCATCGGGTTATCAAAAGGTGAGGCTGCGTGGCGGTTGGGGTGCTGTGACGGCTTGGTGTGTTGCGTAGGGCGCGGTAGCGCCTGAGCATTCGGTTTATGGCCGGAAGGTGGGTGCGCAGTTTTCACCGGTTTAGGCGGCTGCGGCACAGGTTTGGACAGGCCATCATCCGCTTCAGGCATGGGCGGTGTGGAAGGTGTATCTTCAGAGGGCACGGTGGGGGCGGGGGGCGCTTCCGCCGGGGTCGGTTCAGCCTGCCCGGCCTGGCTGGGGGCTTTGCCGGAATTGCCGCCACCGGCTTCATCAGAATGCGGGCCAACCATGCCACTGGTGGCCTCTGGCTGTGCAAAAACCATTTCCACCGGGGCGGGCTGCTGCCCATCCGGCGTGCCGTGGGGCTGATGGTGCGCGGCCTGCCACAGCAGGGCACCCAGCAGCAGGAAGTGTGCCAGAGCAGAGGCCGTCAGCACCGGGCCGATGGTGGGGTCTGCGTAGACTTCCCTGCGGATAAGCGGTGTGCCCGTGCCTTTAACGCGCCGGTAGCCGGTGGCCGGGCGCGCGACAGGGGTTGGGGATGCAATCAGCCGGGAGCGTTCACCATCCTGCATGGCAGGCGGCGGGCTGGCGGGCTGTACGGCACCGGGGGTGGAAGGGGGAACCAGTCGCGGTTCCTGCCCGTCCCGCCTGCGCGAAGAGGGGCTGATCGTAGCCGTCATGAAGTGCCGGATCTCTCCTCCGCAAGAACCGCGCCATGCACTGGGGCGGTTGAGCGGCTATTTTGCCATTGCTTCTGCATTGTTGCCAGCCTGAATCCTAATTTGCATCCATAGCAGGGTGAGAAGCGCTGTGAGCGGCACCTTCTGAAGTGGGGGGGGCGCTCTGCATTGTGGCGGGTATCAGCTGTTTTCGCGTATGGGCTACGTCCACATCGCTCACCGCAGCGGCATCATTCCCCCATGCGTGGCGGATAAAGGTTACCACGGCAGCCACCTGCGCATCCGTCAGTCGTTTGTCAAAGCCCGGCATGGTGAAGGAGGAGGGGGCGGCGCTGGTGCCGTGCAGGGTGGCGCCTGTCAGGATGATATGGATGATCGAATCCGGGGCGCGGTTCATCACCACCGGGTTGCCAGCCAGCGGCGGGAAGGCTGGGGCATAGCCCGCGCCAGTGCTGCGGTGGCAGGCCGCGCAGTTATCCAGATACAGCCGCTGCCCCGGCGTCAGCTTGCCGCCTGAGCGCAGGGCGCGGGTGGCGGCAGGGTCCGGCTGCCACGGGTGCTGTGTGGCATCGGCTGCGGGGAGGGACTTCAGGTAACGGGCGATGGCCGTCAGGTCATCCTCCGTCAGATACTGCGTGCCGTGATGCACGGCGGTATCCATGTTGCCAAAAGCACTGCCGCGCGTGTTCCGGCCTGTGCGCAAAAAGGCCGTCAGGTCCGCCACACTCCACGCCCCAAGCCCGGTGCGCGGCTCACCGCGTAATGAGGGCGGGGTCCAGCCATCCACAGCCGCACCGCCTGCCAGATAATGCGGCCCATCCTGCGCGGTCAGGGCGGTTTCCTGCATGGCAATGCCACGCTTGGTGTGGCACGCGCCGCAATGGCCGGGGCCTTCCACCAGATAAGCCCCGCGGGCCAGCTCGGGTGAGGCAAAGGTGCGCGCGGCTGAGGCCCGTGCCGCCTCAGGTGAGGGCGCAAAAACCCACCGCCAGAAGGTCAGCGGAAAGCGCATGGAAAGCGGCCACGGAATGGTATTGGCCCGCACCGGGTCCGCCACCGGCTGCACACCCTGCATGAAATAGACATACAGCGCGTGCAGATCCTCGTCCGTCATGCGGGCGTAGGAGGGGAAGGGCATGGCCGGGTAAAGCGAGGCCCCGTCCGCCCGAACCCCTTCCCGAATGGCGCGCACAAACTGGGCTTCCGTCCAGTTGCCAATGCCATTGGTTTTATCCGGCGTGATGTTGGAGGAATACAGCGTGCCAATAGGCAACTGGAACGCATACCCCCCGGCAAACGGGGCGGAACCGGGCATGGTATGGCAGGCCGCACAATCTGCTGCCTCAGCCACGTAACGGCCTTTGGTAATCAGATCCTGCGCGGCGTTATCCGTTTCTGTTGCCAGTGCCGGGGCACTGATGCTGGCCATGAGGGTTAAGCCGCAGAAAAGCGATGCGGAAACGCTCAGGGGTTTGCGGGCGGTGCTGCTCATTGCGCCACCAGTGGGCCGCCATTGCCCTTCAGCCATTGGGTGCGGATATGGTGGGCGGACCAGTACGCAAGAGCCGCGACCAGTCCGGTCGGGTTATAGCCCATGCCCTGCGGGAAGGCGTTGGCCCCCACCACAAATACGTTTGGCACGTCCCAGCTTTGCAGATAGCGGTTGAGGGCAGAGGTTTTGGGGTCTTCCCCCATAATGGCCCCGCCGCAGAGATGCGTGGTCTGATAGTCCCGCACGTCAAACGGTTTGCCCGGTTCACGCATGCCATAATGAGCATCCTGCGCGCCAAGGGCCTTCACCACGCCCTCCAGCTGGCTGACAACGAAGCGGTTCATGCGGATATCGTTGTCTTTCCAGTCAAACGTCATGCGTAGCATGGGCTGGCCGTAACTGGTGCGCCATGTGGGGTCGAGGTCCAGATACACATCGCGATAGGCCATGTTGGACCCCTGCGCATTGATGGTGAAGGAGTGGCGATAAGTATCAATCGCCGCCTTTTTCCACGCACTGCCCCAGCGAGGCGCGCCGGGAAAGCTCCCTTTGGCCCCGGCAATGGGTTTTACCCCGGCCTGATTGACCCACAGCGGTGAGCCGCCAATAAAACCATGCGGCCCGTGGTCAAAGTTGTCGCTGTTGAAATCATCTATCGCAACACCCCCGGCGGACCCGATAAACTGGTCCGTGCTGCGGGTGGGCGGCATCAGCACCGTGCTGTTGGTAATGTTCTGGTAGGTAAAGTTGCGCCCCACCGTGCCGGTGTTGCTGGCGGGGTCATACGCTTTGCCAATACCGGACAGCAGCATGAGGTGAACGTTATGGAACTGGAAGGCCGCCAGAATAACCAGCCCGGCAGGCTGGGTGATGTGGTTGCCCTCAGCATCCTGATAGACAACGCCGGTGGCTTTCTTGCCAGTGGAATCCAGCAGCACTTTCAGCACATGGGCGTTGCTGCGCAGCGTGAAGTTTTCATGCCGCCGCAGGGCGGGCATGATGTTCACGTTGGGTGAGGCCTTGGCAGACATGTAGCAGGCATAATCGCTGCAATAACCACAGAAGTTGCATGGCCCCATCTGCGCGCCATAGGTGTTTGTATAAGGCTGGGATGCATTGGCGGCGGGCATGGCATAGGGGTGATACCCGGCCTCTGTCGCGGCATGGCGGAACAGATGCGCGGTATACACGTCACGCAGGGGCGGCAGAGGGAAGTCATCCGAGCGGTCGGGTGCAAAAACATTGCCCTTGCCCGTTACTTCTCCATTGACCGTATAGGCCAGGCCGGATGTGCCAAAGACCTTTTCTGCACGGTCAAAAAACGGTTCCAGTTCCTCATACGTCACGCCGTAATCCTGAAGGGCCATGCCCTCGGGGATAAATTTGCTGCCGTAGCGTTCAACCACATGGCTACGCAGGCGGAGGTCTTGCGGGGTGGCGCGGAAGTGCACGCCCGTCCAGTGCAGGCCTGCACCGCCCACGCCCGCGCCGGGCAGGAACGCTGCCAGCCTGCGATACGGCACCGCTTCCTGATCCGTCCGGTTGCGCACGGTAACAGTTGTCTGCGCCGGGTTCTGGAAGAGCTTGTACCGCACAGCGCCTTCCAGTTCATCAATAGAGGCCGGATACGCCCCGTCCCGCGCGGTGGAGCGGCGTGCGCCGCGTTCCAGCATGACAACGGACAGGCCTGCTTCACACAGTTCCTTGGCCATGATGCTACCAGCCCAGCCGCTGCCAACCACCACAACATCCACGGGGGGAAGAGTTTTTTCAGCCATGCTCAGGCGGTCTCCCCGGAAATGGAAACAGGGCCGTAGGGGTAGGGGGTGTCATACCGGTCAACCCAGTCCATGTAATCGGCGCGTGCACCGGGGAAGCCCATCATTGTCCAGCCTGCAAGGTGCTTGTTGCCACCGTGGATGGGGTCGGCAAATGCGCCCTCTATGGTGTCAGACCGGAGCTGCTCAAAAAAGGCAGCGGCGGGCAGGGTGTCAAACTGCGTGGCGTTGTTTTCAAGTGCGGTCAGAATGCTGTCCTGCGTCTCGGGTGGCAGGGTTTCAAAAGCGGCCTGATGCGTTTTTTGCACCCATGCCACCACGCCAGCCAGACCCGTTTTGTAAATCTGCTGCGGAGAGTAGGGGAGCTGATACCCCAGATTAGCCGGAGCTTCCGGGCGATGCGGGCCCTGCATATACCATAGCTCCCCACGGCCCCACGGGGTGTCCATCTGCCCGTCAATAAAGTGCGGCACACCAAGGGCTATAGCGCCAGGACCCTGCGCATCTGCCGGGAAAATCCGCTCACACGCCGCACTCAGAAACGCGAAGTCTTCCGGGCTGAAAAAGCGGGCTGTGTGTGTATGGGCGGCTGGATGAGCGGACGGGCTTGCACCGGGCGTGCCGGGTTCCGTGGCGGCGTGTGCAGCGGGGGGGGCTGTCAGCCCGCCTAAGGCCAGCGCTGCGGTCCCTGTGCCCAGACCCTGCACCACATGGCGGCGGGTGGGTGCGGGAATAGCGGGTAAAGCAGCGGAGGCGTGCTGCGGGCGTTCGGCAAGGGGTGCCGCGGGATGAGGGCGGTGAGGCATATCGGGCATCTGCGGCTCTTTTCCGTGGACGGGGGATGACCACAGTCGGTCCCCGGCCCCGCTCCAGCAGTCCTGTTGCGTGACCGTCTTTCTCCTTGGTTAGCTGACGAAGCGCCGGGAAACAAGGCGGGAGGGGGGGCGCAGCCCCGTGGGGCCGGGGTTCCGGCAGGGTGCTGGCGCAGGCGGTATGAGCAAAACAATGCGGGTGCAGAACAGAAAAAGGGCGGCAACCCGCAGGTGCCGCCCTCTTTTAGTGTGTGATTAAAAGCTGGTTTATTACCAGATTTTCACGCGCTGTTTGGGTGTCAGATACAGGCTCTGGCCCGGTTTGACGTCCCATGCCTTGTACCAGGCATCAATGTTGTGCATCGGAATGTTCACACGGGCTTCCGGCGGGGAGTGCGGGTCAGTCACGATCAGGTTCTTGGCCGTATCGTCACGCAGCTTCTCACGCCACACCTGTGCCCAGCCGAGGAACACGCGCTGGTCACCCGTCAGACCGTCGATCACCGGAGCAGGCTGACCATTCAGAGACGCATGATACGCATCCAGAGCCAGCGTCAGGCCGCCGAGATCGGCAATGTTTTCACCCATGGTCAGCTTGCCGTTAACGTGCACGCCCGGCAGCACTTCAAACGCATCGTACTGCGCACCGAGGCGATCAGCCAGCTTCTGGAAGCGGGCGGCATCAGCCTTGGTCCACCAGTCACGCAGGCGACCATGTTCATCAAACTGACGACCTTCATCATCGAAGGAGTGGGTCATTTCATGACCAATCACGCCGCCAATGGCCCCGTAGTTTACGGCTGCATCCGCCTTGGCGTTGAAGAACGGCGGCTGGAGGATGGCGGCGGGGAACACAACCTGATCAAACAGCGGGTTATTGTAGGCGTTCACTGTCTGCGGGGTCATGCCCCATTCGTTCCGGTCCACCGGCTTGTCCAGACGGGCCAGCCAGTAATCCCATTCAAACGCCACACCTTTTTTGGCGTTACCGTAGACGTCACCCTTGGTCACGCTCAGGTCTGAATAGTCGCGCCATTCATTCGGGTAGCCAACCTGAACTTCAAAATTTTCCAGCTTGCGCAGGGCGGCTTCACGCGTGGCCTTGCTCATCCATGTGTTGTGCTGGAGGCGGATGCGGAAGGCGTCCTTCAGGTCACCCGTCAGCTTCTGCATGGCGGTGCGGTTTTCTGCGGGGAAGTAGCGTTCCACATAAACCTTGCCCAGAGCCATACCCATGGCGCTGCTGGTAGCCTGCACGCCACGCTTCCAGCGCACCGGCAGAGCAGGCTGGCCGGACAGTGCTTTATTGAAGGTAAAGCGGGCCTGCACAAAGGCGTCAGGCAGATAGGTGGAGGCGTTTTCTACCGTATGGAACGCCTGCCATGCCTGAAGCAGGCCAATGTCGGCGCTGCCCAGAATAGCGGCTTCACCCGTTACGGCGGAGGGTTCACCCACAATAACCGTGCGGCTTTCCAGACCTTCCTTCGGCAGACCGGCAGCGGTCAGCCAGCCAACCCAGTCAAAGCCCGGTGCGGCTTTGGCCAGATCGGTCACGGTCATCGGGTTATAGGTTTTCTGCGGGTCACGCAGGTCTGCGCGGGCCCAGTGGACTTCGGCCAGCTTTGTTTCAAACGCCACAATGGCGGCAGCGGCATTAGCCGGTTCCGGCCATTTGATGAGCGTGAGAGCCTGTGTGATGTAAGCCTGATACGCGGCACGCTTGGCAGCGAATTCCGGCTTCAGATAATAATCACGGTCCGGCAGGCCCAGACCATCCTGATCCACACCCAGCGCGTAGCGGGTGGGGTCTTTGGCGTCCGGGTTGATGCCCAGAGAGAAGGGGGAGGTCATGAAATTGCTGGAAGCGGAGCCTGACAGTGCGGCAAAGGCAGCGGCGTCCCGCATTTTCTGAATGCTGTCCAGATCAGCCTGCATCGGCTTGATGCCATGCTTCTCAATGGATTTTTCATCCATGAAGGAGGCGTAGTAAGTGCCCAGCTTTTCTTCGATGCTCTTGGGGTGCTTGACCGGGTGGGCAGAGAGGTCATTCAGGATGCTCTGCACCCGCGTGCGGGAGAGTTCAGCCAGCGCATTGAACGGGCCATAGCTGGTCATGTCTGACGGAATGGTCAGGTGGTCCAGATAGGTGCCGTTGGCGTATTTAAAGAAGTCATTGCCCGGCTTTGCAGCGGTATCCCGGCCAGCAAGGTCCACACCCCATGTGCCGAAGGAGGCTGTGGGGGTGGTTGTGGAGGCCGGGGTGGTTGCATCATCTGCGCGAGCAACGCCTGCAACGCTGCTCAGGCCCAGCCCGGCAGACAGTAGCAAGGCAACGCGGCGTGACACTTTGGCATGGCGGCGGACTTTCATGGTCTCTTCCTATTCTTCTGGTCGGGCCGGGAGCCAAGACTCTCTTCCCGTCATTTTGTGGAACAGGGTGTTCCGGTAACCGAATAAAAGCATGAGAGCGCGGCACTGCCTACCCCGCAGAAATGTTTGGCTTTTGTGGGGGGCAAGCCGGTGTCTGACGCACGAACGAGGGGCATCCTGCTGCGTGGCTATCAAGTGCCGGAAGGGGCAGAGGCAAGCAGGCCGGAGGATGGTCATCAGGATGGTGCCGTGAGCAGCGTCCGCGCGGCGCAGGGGGATCTGGAAAAGGTTAAGAAAAATAAATACCAGACCATAAAGTTTTTAAATTCAACACTGTTGAACTTTTTCGAGTGGCGGAGTGAGGGTTGCTTGGGAATTCTGTTTTTAAACAGGTCGTTGGGGAGAAACTTCCTGTAGGAAATTTTTGTATCCAACTGAAAATTTCACCAGAGATAAACGAATTTCATATAGTAGGCGTTGGTTTCCGGCGTGTTCCGGCCTTCCACGCTGTGGGAATAACGGGTTGTCAGGCTGATATCTTTGGTCAGCGTGAACATGGCGCCTACGCCCATCGCGACTTCCCGGCTGCTGGAATTATCAATCCAGTTCTGTACGGTGCGGTCCCGTGTTCCGGCGGTATTCTGCCAGTCAAACGCCAGAAAAGGTTCAACCAGACGGTGGGCTTTCCAGCTGAAGCGCAGATTGCTGTGGAAGGTGGTGCCGGGCGTATAACTATGTTGTCCGTCAAGATGTTTTGTCATGTTGACGATGGCGCCCAGGTCCCCATCAAAACTGAAATGCTTCCATTCGTAGTCAAAAATGAAGCTGGAGAGGTTGGACCAGTAGTGCGTGGCCAGTGCATCCCGCGTGCCGCTGGGGGTTTGTAAAAATGTCTGAATACCAAAAGTACTGTGTTTATTGGGTTTGAACCACACAGCCGGGCCGCTGATAGTGCCGCCCAGCCCGCCATAATTGGTGCCGTTGGCCAGCGTGTAGGATTCGGTCTGAATGACTTCAAACGCAAAGCCGACATGGGGGAGGGCGTCAAAACTCCTGAAATGGACATACTTTGTCATGCCCGCCCAGGTGTGACTGCCGCCCTGAGGCTTGCGCGCCCCCTGACTATTATAGCTCAGCCCTGCGGCATTCCCGTCCCCGTACTGAACCAGAACATTAAAGGGCTTGAAATCAACCGGTAAATCGTATTCATGCGGCCCGATGATGGCCAGAGGGATGTCTGCCGCCTGTGCGAAGAGGGGGCAGGCTATTTCCAACAGAATCGTTATAAAAACGGCTCGACGGATGGAAAAAATATTTGAAAGAAAACGGACTTTGCTAAAGGAATTAGAGCCGGAAAGAGAAGGCAGGCTGGGGAAATTCATAATTCACGGGCACTTTATTGAGTGGCGACAATTTCAAACAAATCAAGCACATCCTGACCGGTGCCTCTGGCCAGAATGGTGGCATTGCCAGCCCACTAATGAAGATGTTTGGTAAAGATCGCTTATCACAAACAAGTGATAGTTTTATAAATCACATGAATGTTATTTAAAGCTTGCCTGAATGAATGATCAGTAGTTAGGGACTGTAAGAAGAAGACAGAAGAGGGAAAAAGATCAGCATATCATAGAGTTTTCGGTAAAAATCAGACATGAATTCATTCAAATTGTGAGGTTAATATGAACCCGACCTTATCCAGGTCATTAGGGCTTATAACCAGCGTGGCTCTGGCATTGGTGGGGCTGTACCTCGTCATTGCAGGTGGGCAGCTTGCGTTTCTAGGTGGTTCGCTCTTCTACGTGTGCGCCGGTCTTGCGCTGGTTGTAACGGGCGTTCTGGGCTTTGTGCGTCCGCGCACGGCCCCGCTCGTTTATGCAGCGCTCATGCTGGTAACCCTCGTCTGGGCACTGGCAGAAACCGGCCTGAATATCTGGGGCCTTGAAGTCCGCCTGATCACCTTCCTGGTGTTTGGCGTGTGGCTGCTGGTTCCTGCCGTGTGGTACACGGGCCGGGGCTGGATGGCAGACAAAGCCGCAGTGCTGGGCAGTGTGGCGGTTACGGGTGTGGTGCTGCTGGCCAGCTGCTTCACGTCCTATTCCATCAACGGCACCGTGCCGGCAGACCGTATGGCGGCAACAGATGCCACAGCTGAGACGGACAATAATATTGCCAATGCAGACTGGCATTATTATGGGCGCACAGCACATGGGGACCGGTATTCTCCGCTGGGGCAGATCACCCCGCAGAATGTCTCTCACCTGAAGCTGGCATGGCAGACCCAGACGGGCGATACCGCCCGCGCGGGTGAAGCCGCAGTGGCTGGCCCCGATCAGGGGCATGAGTTCAACCTTGAGGTAACCCCCATCAAGGTGGATGACACACTGTATATGTGCACCCCCCACAGCTGGATTGTGGCGATGGATGCCGCAACCGGTAAGATCAAATGGACGTATGACCCGCATCCCGACAAAAAGGATGTGGCAGCCAACGTGTATCTGGCCTGCCGTGGTGTGTCTTTCTACAAGGCGCCTGAAGGCACACAGACTTCCTGCCCGAAGCGGATTTTCTCCCCCACGGCAGACGTGCGTCTGGTGGCTGTAAACGCAGAAACCGGCAAGCCGTGTGATGATTTTGGTGAGCACGGGTCCATTTCCCTGCGCACCTATCTGGGCAATGTGCCGCTTGGCTTCCACTTCGTCACGTCCCCGCCGCTGGTGGTGAAGGATCGCGTGGTGCTGGGTGGCTGGGTGATGGATAACCAGGCCAACTTTGAACCCTCTGGTGCCGTGCGCGCGTTTGACCCTCTGACGGGCGAACTGGCATGGGCATGGGATGCAGGCCATACCCCGGAAAACTGGAAGCCCGGCCCGAATGATGAACTGACGCGTGATACCCCCAATGCATGGGGCGTGTACACGGCAGATCCGGAACTCGGCCTGCTTTACATCCCGACGGGGAATTCTCCGCCCGATAACTGGGGTGGCACGCGCCGTCCGTTTGATGAAGCAACGTCCAGCGCCACTATTGCTCTGGATATTGAAACCGGCGAACGCAAATGGACCTTCCAGACCGTGCACCACGATCTGTGGGACATGGATATTCCGGCTGGTCCGTCTCTGGTTGATCTGCCCGGCCCGAATGGTGAAAACATTCCTGCACTGGTGCAGGCGACCAAGCGTGGTGAATTCTTTGTGCTGGACCGTCGCACTGGTCAGCCTCTTCCGGGTTACCCGGTTGAAGAAAAGCCGGTGCCTACAGCCGGTGTTGCACCGGATGACCATGTGTCTCCCACCCAGCCGTACCCGGTTGCCATGCCGTCTCTCACCCCGCCGGATCTGAAAGAAACGGATATGTGGGGGGCAACGCTGCTGGATCAGCTTATCTGCCGTATCCAGTACAAATCTTCCGCGTATGAGGGGCAGTTCACACCCCCGCATGTTGGTAAAACCACCATTGTCTATCCCGCTTTCTATGGTGTGGTGGACTGGCAGGGTGCGACCATTGACCCTGTGCGTAAGGTGCTGATTGCTAACGCCAGCTATCTGCCGTTCCGCATCCGCCTGGAACACCGTACCCAGCTGGAACAGACAGGCGCTCTGCCCAAATGGAATGGTGAGGGGAATGAACCCACACCTAAGGGGAATGCTCTGGCACTTTCGCCGGATTATGGCACCCCATATGTGGCTTATACCGCACCGTGGCTGAACCCGCTTCAGATCCCCTGTAAGGGACCTGTGTGGGGCACGATGACGGCGATCGATCTGGTGACAAAGAAAATTATCTGGCAGCACCCGATTGGTACCACGCGTGACACCGGGCCTTTCCGCACTCACAACAACCTGCCGCTGCCCACGGGCATGTATAACATTGGCGGAAGTGTTGTGACCAAGGGCGGTCTGGTCTTTATGGGCGCCACAGCGGATGACTATCTGCGCGGGATTGATCTTGCCACAGGTAAGGTAATCTGGCGTGACCGTCTGCCCGCAGGTGGTCAGGCAACTCCCATGTCCTATGAAATCAACGGCAAGCAGTATGTGCTGATTGCTGCTGGTGGGCATGGTGGCCTTGGCACCCGCTCCGGTGACTACATCCGGGCATATGCTCTGGATGACGCCGCAAAATAAGACACAGCTTCCGGCAGCACCCTAATGGCGCTGCCGGAGAGTGCGGTATTTTGAAAAGCCGGTTCTGACCCTTTCAGGGGGTTGGGGCTGGCTTTTTTTTGCGGGGTGTGCGGGGCGCAGCTGGCGTGCGGCCTTGTGGGCGGGAACGCGCGCTGAGCAGAATGGCGCTGCGCAAATGCGTATACATTTCCGCGCGAGCCACACCGGGGTCCCGGCGGCGAATGGCATCCAGAATACGCTGATGCCCAGCAAGGGTTTCTTCCACCGAGTACTCCGGCAGGGATACCAGATTTCCCACGCGAGAAAACCAGATCTGGTCATAACTGATTTCAAGCTGGCGGCGCAGCAGCTCGTTCTGTGCGCCTTGCGCAATAAGCACATGGAACTGAGTGTCCAGCCGTTCAAACTCATAGAACTGTTTAGCGTGCCCTGCTTCTCCCTGTTCATCCAGGCAGGCCTGCATGGTTTCAATCAGGGCTTCATCCGCGCGTTCGCAGCACAGAGCGACCGAGGCGGTTTCAATGGCTTCACGAAATTCATAAATTTGTCGGATGCTGTCATGAGACGGGGAGGCGACGACGTAAAACCGTCCCTTCCGGCCTATCAGCTTATCCTGATGCAGTCGTTGCAGGGCTTCACGCACAGGAGTGCGGCTTACGCCATAGCGGCGGCCAATCTCTTCTTCCTGCAAGACGGTGCCGCCCTGTACGCGGCTGTCGATCATATCCCGGCGCAGGGCAGTATAAAGCTCTTCACCAGTCAGGGAGGGGCGACTTTCAGTCATTGGTCCATCATAGCCGGTTCGGGGAACGGGAGTATGAGGGCTTATCATCTGAAAGTCATGGGGTGATGAAACTTCTGTGCAAACGAGTCCCTGAAGTCAGACGTCAGCTGGCTGCAGATTTCTCTCCGTTGCAGCCAAAGCGTTCAAGGGTGAAGTGCTCCCGGCCCAGTTCATCCTGTTCCCCGGCAATCAGATTGGCCATCAGTTTGCCAGAGGCCGGACCCACGCCAAACCCATGCGCAGAAAAGCCGGTGGCGACAAACAGGCCGGGGTAGCGGGCAACGGGGGAAAGAATGGGCAGGGCATCAGGTACAACATCAATTACGCCAGCCCACATGGCGGCAACGCGGGCTTTTTCAAACACCGGCATGTCTTCACGCAGCCGCTGCATGGTGCGGGCCAGTGTCTTGCTGTCCGGGGCCGGGTCACACGCGCGATACTGCTCAAAGGGGTTAGGGCGGCCTTTCCCGAATTGCCGTTCCTGCCGAAGTTCATCCACAAAAGAGGACCCGACCCGCACGCTCAGCAGTTTTTTCTGCTTCAGGAAATTAGGCATGAATTCACGCATGAACCGAAAAGAGTCTGGCGTGACATAGGTTATGGAAGAGTTTCTTTGCGCAACCGTGTAGCCCCCATCCAGCCGCCGCCGCAGGGAAAAGCGTGAGGATGCAATAATTGGGTCAGGCCCGTTTTCCACGGGTTCCGTGCGCAGGACGGATGCAATAACTTTGAGTTGTGGCAGAACAATATCAACAGTTTTGCAAAGCCAGCGGGACCAGATACCTGCCGCAACCACAACAGAAGATGCACTGATGCGCCCGCTTTCTGTTTCAAACCCGCAGGCACGGCCCCCTTGAATATCAATGCTTTTAACAGCCGTATCCGGCAGGATGGTCACACCTGCGGCTTCCGCCTTACGGACCAGAAAGCGCATGGCAAGGTCTGGTTCGGCCCGGCCATCGCCCGGGCTGTAAAGGGCACCGGCCCACTGCCCACGGCTTTGGGGGAGCAGGGTGCTGATTTCAGACTGCCCCAGTTCCCGGGCATCAAACCCACGGGTGCGGGCGGCAGCCAGCCAGCTTTCCAGTGTGTTCCATTCCTCTTTGTCCTGCGCCAGAGAGAGCAGACCGCAGCGTGTGTACCCAAAATCACCTTCTGTGGCCCAGTGTTGCCAGAGCGGGCGGCTGGCAACGGCCAGAGGCAGTTCCTCCATGGCCTGACTTATGGTGCGTACCCATCCCCAGTTACGGCTGGACTGCTCATAGCCGGGGCGGCCTTTGTCCAGAACAGCAACAGAGAGGCCTTTTTCGCGCAGGAACAGCGCCGTGCACAGGCCAATAATACCACCACCAGCCAGAACAACATCATAATGGAGCGGTGCAGACGACGGCTTTGTCATGATGACCAGAATCTCCGTTGCAGAACGATTAAGGGAACAGATTTTTCAGCATACTGAAAATAGAGATAAACGCAGATAAGGGTCTTGGGAAGAAGTTTTTGTATGCTCAAATATGGGTTGGTGAGAGAGATGGAGCATCATATCGACACATAAATTAAGAGAAATAATAACGTAAATATTGTTTTATAATATAGAGAAAACTAAAAATTTTTAGAGGAATTATGATGAGGAAGAGGGCTTGGCGTGTCCGCATAGAGCACAGAAAAAAGGAAGATTTTTTTTCAGAGTGATGGTCAGGTAGAAAAGGGCGTTAGCCCAAAAATCTGACGTTAGTGCGCAAAGGGGCATGACCTGAAAGGCGGGGAGGTGAAGCTTTACAGGGGCGCAAGCGATTCTTCACGAAAAGATATTATATTATCTGATTTTAAAAAATAAAATCGTTTCTCTATAAGGGGATATAGGGCTTCTTTGCGAAGCGTTGCCTGGAATTAATAGTTCCGTTTTCAAAACATGATTGACAGGAGCGCTCTCCATAAGACTAATCTCGGTATACCGAAATTTGGGATGATGAATCGCCAGTGTGGTGGCGTCGGTTTCCTGCATACCGAAAGGCCTGCGGAGTTTCCGGACCATTACACACTCTCAGACCAGACAAACAACGCCTTGGCCTGTGACAGGAGACGTAAAGTGCGCCGTCTTTCAGCAAATTCTGTAAGTCTTTTTTGTGTTGCGGTTCTGGCGGCAGGCAATACAGCTTCTGCGCAGGCAGAAACCGGGAAGGATACTGTTCGCAAGCGAACAGCCGACCGGGCTGCAAGCCGCGCCTCCGTCAGCCGCCCCCAAGTGAGCCATGCAACGGCCCGTCCACCCCGTAAATCTGGCCCGCTCATGGCCGGAAAAGCTGAAGAAATTACGGTCAGTTCCGGTTTGACCCCCAATGGGGTTTCAGGCCGCTCTGCCGGTGGCGGCCTGATGCCCAAACAAACAGATCCGTTTTCAAAAAGTGGTGTCACGCGCGATTATATTGCAGCACAGGCTCCGGCAACCAATGCACTGACATTGTTGCGGAATGTGCCCGGCGTGATTGTTGCCTCGGCTGACCCGACGGGGGCGACGGACCGCATGAGTGTGTCCATCCGTGGAATGAACCAGAACGAGATTGGGTATGAGCTGGAAGGCATGAACCCGTCTGACGTTCTCTACTATTCCCCAACGTCTTCCGGCTGGGCGGATACGGAAAATATCGGTTCTGTAAGCGTTACCCCAGGCGCACCGGATTTAATGGCGCCAACCTTTAGCGCTGTTGGTGGTCTGATCAGCGAAAAACTGCGTGATCCCTCTCATAAATTTGGCGGCCTGATAGATCTGACGTATGGCGGTAATAACATGCGGCGTGAATTTATTCGGCTGGATAGCGGGGAACTGGGGCATAGCGGAATTCAGAGTTTTGCCTCGTTTTCAGATACACAGGCAACCAACTGGCGCGGGCCGGGCGGCCTGCATCGCTGGCATGTGGACTTCAAGGCGAGCAAGAAGTGGGGGGACGGGAACAGCATTTCTGCTTTCATGTCTTATAATGACGTGCAGGAAAATCTGTACACCTACCCCACAATGGCGCAGTGGAATGCCTATGGCATAAACTATAATTACAGTAAGAATTTTACTGGCAGCAATACGAACTATTACAAATTCCACCAGTATGAATGGAAACATGCTCGCGCCAGCGTGCAGATGAAGTTCAAGCTGGCCGAAGGGCTGAACCTGTCTGTCACGCCGTATATTTTTGATGTGGACGGCACGGTACAGGGCGGCAGCACACTGAACCAGAACAAGGCGTTTCTGGGCTCTGAATCCGCCAGCCCGCTTCAGTTTCCTGATGGTTCTGCATCATCGCAGGTTGCGCAGTCCAATGATACGTTCCGGGAATCTACATTCGGGATCAACAGTGTTCTGGACTGGAAGAAGGGCCATAATGACCTGAAATTCGGATACTGGTATTCCTACATCAATTATGCGGAAGACCCGACTTACGCGCTGCCCAATGCATCGGGTGACGCCAGCCGGTGGGGGCAGGACCCTGTTCTGACGGCGTCCGGTGCGGCCCTCAAGCAGTGGGATGCACACGTAATCCAGCAAACCAATACGCTCAGTCTGATGGATACGTATTCCCTGTTTCATGACCGCCTGAAAATTTCAGCAGGTTTCAAGGAAGCCATGATCACCCGCACGGCCACCAACCTGATGCCGGGGGCTACCTACGCAACAGGCTTCACGGATGCACAGCCTCTGCCGCGAGTGGCCATCAGTTACCAGATTACGCAGCGTGATCAGGTGTATATTAATGGCACAACGGCCTTCCGTGAGGCAGCAGCCATTACACCTTCCGTGGACATGTTCAGTTCTTCCACCGGCCAGATGACGTCACGCCATGTTACGGGCGGGATCAAACCGGAATATTCCATTGCTGAAGAGCTGGGTTATCGGCATTACGGAAAGTACTTTAACCTGTCTCTTTCCCTGTTCAACTACAACTTTACCAACCGGCAGATTACCAGCAGTTCTCTGGTGGAAGGCACAACCATCACCACGTCACTCAACGGTGGCGGGCAGACCACACGCGGGGCGAGTGCCGAAATCAGCCTGCCACGCTGGCATCACTTCACCCCGTATTTTTCCGGGCAGTATCTGCATGCCACAACGGATAACAACCTTGCCTCCGGCGGCACCTATCTGCCAACTGCGGGAAAGGTGGCTGTGCTTAGCCCAAAATTCAGTGGTTCTATTGGGCTGTCTTATGATGATGGGCATGTGTTCGGGAATTTTGCCTTCAATTATGTCGGCTCTGAATATTCAACCTTCATGAATGATGAAAAAATTCCGTCTTATGAAACCGCTAATCTGGGGATTGGCTACCGGTTTAATGATATTTTCTTTCTCAAGCGACCGCAGTTTCAGCTGAACCTGACCAATCTGGGCAACAACCACTATCTGTCCGGTGCATGGGGGCTGACAACCAACGCTCATAATACGCTGGGCACGGATGGCCATACCGTGATTAAAGGCGGCGCACCGACCTACATTACCGGTGGGAATTTTACCGGTCTTGTCAGCTTCACCTCGGGGTTCTGAATGACACAGATGCCGCACGCACCGCCAAACGCCCGCCTCTGGCTGTCTGTTCTGGCAACAACGCTGGGCGGCGTGCTGGAGTGGTATGACCTTATTCTTTACGGCCTGTTTGCCGTAACGTTGTCTCATCTGTTTTTCCCGGCAACGACTGCCGGGTTTTCCCTCCTGCTCAGCCTTGGCAGTTTTGGGGTGGCGTTTGTAGCGCGCCCCATTGGGGCTGCGTGGCTGGGGTCCTATGCGGACAGGATGGGGCGCAGGAAGGGGCTTGTTTTATCATCTTTGTTGATGACGGTTGGCACCGGTCTTCTGGCCGTTGTGCCAGCCTATGCCACCATCGGGCTGGCTGCTCCGCTGATTGTGGTGTGTTCCCGCCTTTTGCAGGGGTTTGCTGCGGGGGGAGAGTTTGGGGGGGCTGCTACCATGCTGGCAGAACGCAGCCCGAAATATCGTGGGGTGTACTCCAGCTTGCAGTGGTCTGCCGGTGGTGTGGCCGTCACGCTGGCATCGGCTGTGGCGTGGCTTGTGCATCAGTCCTTTACCGAGGCTCAGATTCTGGACTGGGCATGGCGTCTGCCTTTTGCTCTGGGCATGGTGCTGGGCCCACTTACCGCGTGGTTGCGCCTGATAAGTGATGAATCCCCTGAGTTCAAACGGCAGGAAAACCATCTGCCATTGCGTGAGGTGATGCAGCATGAACCGCTGCGTCTGCTACTTGGTATGGGGCTGGTCAGTGCAGGGGCAACCGGCAGTTATCTGAATATCTACATGCCGACACTTGCAAAAACCCAGCTACATTTAGGGGATTCTGTGTCTTTCATGGGCACAATGGTGTCGGGGCTGCTGACCATTGTTTTGCCACCTCTGTTTGCCCTGCTGGGGGATAGGGTCGGGCGGCGCGGCATGATGGCCGTTATGGCGGCAGCCGGTGGGCTTATGGCGTGGCCGCTCTTCCATTTTCTGGTAGCGTTTCCGTCCGGGTTGCATCTGGTTCTGGTGCAGGCCTTTCTGGTGACAACGGTGTATTG
Organism: uncultured Acetobacter sp.; assembly: GCF_937875265.1. Lineage (GTDB taxonomy): Bacteria > Pseudomonadota > Alphaproteobacteria > Acetobacterales > Acetobacteraceae > Acetobacter. The sequence continues at coordinate 20,746 of NZ_CALLXM010000232.1, forward strand.
CGGCTATTATGCGTCCGTACCGGCTCTGTTTGCCGAGATTTTTCTGCCACGCAACAGAACAACGGCTGTTGCGTTAAGCTACGCACTGGGACAGTTGGTCTTTGGTGGGTTTACCCCTATGATTCTCTCTGTTCTGGTAACATATTTTCAGGATAAAGCGATGCCTGGGCTTTATCTTCTGGGCACCGTGGTGCTGAGTCTGGTCTGTCTGGCCTGCACGCGGCGGTATGCAGGCAAGACGAACTGTTAGGCAGAGGGAGCAAAAATCATGGTGTGTCTGGTCATTAAAAGCGGGGGGCTTGCTGCCTTGCCTGAATGGAAAGCCCTGTTTGCTCGCCTCATGCCGCAGCTTGAGGTGCGGGACTGGGATGACCCAACGCTGGACCCGGCCCATGTGGACTACGCACTGGTATGGAAACCGGAGCCGGGGCGGTTGGCCCATATGGTTAATCTTAAAGCCATTCTGAGTGCCGCTGTGGGCGTGGACCACATTACCTGTGACCCAATCTGGCCAAAAACCGTGCCCCTTATCCGTATGGGCGGGGAAGAACCTGCTCTGCAAATGGAAGATTATGTTCTGTGGGCTGTGTTTTCCATCCTGCGGGATGCTCCAACCTGGCGCGTGGGGCAGCAGGATAAGGTCTGGACCCGGCAGGACGGCCCCGCGCGGACGTCTGCTGAAATGACTGTAGGGGTTATGGGGCTGGGCAGCCTTGGGGCTCCGGTGGCCATGCGGCTGGCGCGGGCGGGTTTTAAGGTTTTTGGCTGGGCGCGTCATGCTAAAACACTGGAGGGCGTGACCAGTTACGCAGGCACCAAAGGGCTCAGCACCTTTTTGCATGCGTGTAACACACTGGTCTGCCTGCTGCCGGAAACGCCCGAAACCATTGGGGTGGTAACGTATGATGTGCTGGCGCAGCTGCGCAAACCTGCGGGGCTGATTAATGTGGGGCGCGGGCCGCTGGTGGTGGAGGCAGACCTTCTGCGCGCACTGAATGACGGCACGCTGCACACTGCGGTGCTGGATGTGTTTTACAGGGAACCGCTCCCTGTCGTCTCGCCCCTCTGGGCGCATCCGCGTGTGCTTATTACCCCGCATGCGGCGGCAGATTCTTCGCGTCCGGCCCGTGCTGAGTATGTGGCGTCAGTCATTCAGGCGCTGGAGCAGGGCAAGGATGTGCCCCTGCGGTATGACCCGGTGAGGGGGTATTAAACCCAGACTAAAAAGTCTGATGCGTTAAACACCTTTGTTAAGAAGGACTTAAGAAAAGCCGGAGCAGTATGCTCTTTGTGTGACTGTTTCGGGAAAAATGCTCTGCCAGACACAGACGGGCTTGCATGAAGCGGGGTTCCGCCTCCATAGGAGGGGCGGTTTCCGGCGTTTTTTTATGCAAAGTAGATGCTTTATCTGCAATATGCCTGAACAAGATGTGTTGATCGAAAGGGACAGAAGGTCAGTCCTGCTTCGGTGTGGTGTCGTGGGACGGTAAGGAGCGATCTTATTTTCTACCCTGGTCAAAAAATTATGTCCCGCCGGAAAGCAGGCGGCACCAGATGGACAATCCGGCTCAGCACAGCGCTGACCATGGTGGGGATGATGCCTGTCTGCTGCGCCGCCACGCAGGCCGAGCCCGGCAGCGGACTAGTGCGCCCGACGGCACCACCTGCGCGTGCGGGGGATGCTTCGTCATCCAGTGCCCGGTCTTTGACGGATGGACGTTTGCCGCAAGGCGTGGCGCATCGTGCCAGCCCGGCCCGGCGCGCGGGCAAAGCAAAGCCCGGCCCTGTGGTGGCGCGGCAGACGATGGCGGTGGATGTCAGCGCGCATCGGCATGACTTTGCGTATCAGGAAGCCCAGCATCTGCCGGATGCCACTACGCGGATTACGGCGGAACGGCTGACCGAGCGCGGCGTAGTCACGCTGCGTGGGCTGGAACGTGTAGCCCCCAACCTGACTGTTCAGAGCATTAACGGCACCGCCTCAACCAATTTCTATCTGCGCGGGGTGGGGTTTAATGACTTCACGCAGAATAACATGGCCCCGGTGCTGACCTACGTGGATGATGTGGCCTTCCCGTATTCTTCCATGGCCAATGGCATGATGTTTGACCTTGCCGGGGCGAGTGTCACCCCCGGCCCGGTGGGCACGGAACACGGGCAGTCTGACACGGGCGGGGAAGTGCATCTGCACACGAATGACCCCACCGATGCATGGCATTTTGGCGCGTCTGAAGACATTGCCTCCTATGCCCGCAGCCGGAGTGAAGCCTATGTGTCCGGCCCGCTGGCACGGGGGCTGAGCTTCCGTCTGGCCGGGCAGACCCAGCATGGCGGCGGCTGGCAGACCAACCCGCTGAATGGTGACCATCTGGGCGATGCAGACCTCTGGGCCCTGCGCGGCAAACTGCGCTGGAAGCCGGATGCCCACACCACCATTCTGCTTGGCGGCCACTTTACGCAGGACAACAGTGAGGTGGTGTCTGCCGTGCCGGTGGATCGGCTGATTGGTAAGCAGCCTTTACCCAACATGGCGTCCTGGCAGCAGGCGGAATGGTCTTCCCGCCCGGAATTTGCCCAGCTTATTGGCCGCAAGGCCGGGATCAAGCCGAGCGAGCATAACCAGTTCTGGGGTGCGGACCTGCATATTGACCATGATTTCGGGCCACTCACCGTGAGCGCTATCAGTGCGTTCGAGACGGAGCGACAGGGCGAATATACGGATCAGGACGGCACGGCGCTCGCGCAGGCAGACACATACCGCACCATTGATGCCAATACCTTCACGCAGGAACTGCGGCTGCATTCATCCAACACGCAGGACAAGCTGCAATGGGTGGTGGGCGCGCATTATCAGCGCACCCGCATGAATCAGCGGTTCTTTTTTGACTATACGGACTACACACCCGCGCGCGGCTACATGATGGCGACCAATTTTGGTCTCAATCAGAATAGTCTTTCAGAGTTCGGGCATCTGAGCTATCGGCTGCCGCATGGCGTGATGATCTGGGGTGGCCTGCTGCATGAGCGGGATGAACGCTCCATCACGGGCCTGAAATCTCAGATTTTTGGTGGCACAACCACCAATTTTCACGGTGAGAGCGCAACGTCTGATCAGTTTGCCGGGCAGGTGGGCGTGTCCTGGCAGATGCTGCCGCATGCGCTTGTGTATTATAAAATGAGCAAAGGGTTCAAACCCGGTGGTTTTACCGCCAATAACACCCAGATTCAGGCGCAGCTTGACCCGTTCAAACCGGAAACCGTGCTAACGTATGAGGCCGGATTTAAAGCCGACCCCATTCCGGACAAGCTACGGATTAACGGTGCTGCGTTTTACAATGATTTTCACAATCAGCAGATTCTGGGCACGGTGCTGATCCCCAATTACGGGCCTTTGAGCGAAATTACCAACGCGCCAAAATCTGAAAGCTGGGGCTTTGAAGGCACTATTGAGGCGCATCCGTTCAGCCATTTGCACCTGACACAAAATCTTGGCTGGCAGCGCGGTAATTTTCAGAACTTCCCGACGGTAAACCGCGCCAAGACCAATGCGTATTATGCGCAACATGGTGTCTGGAAAGCCATTAATGATAATTTTGCAGGCGTGGATAACGGCCAGCCCAAACTGACGCTCAATGGCTCAGCCGACTGGCGGCAGCCGCTGGTGCGGGCCTATACGCTGGAATTCGGGCCGGACTGGCAGTATCGCGGCAGTCAGGCCATCACGCCCGGCGGCACAGGTTTTTATCGCCTGCCGCCGTATTTCCTGCTGGGGGCGCATGTGTCCCTGCGCTCGGCCTCAGGCCGGTGGGAAGCAACGGTGTATGCGCGCAATATCCTGAATCGCCGGTTTGCAGAAAGCGGTGGGCAGGCCACCACAACCTACTTCTATATCCCCGGAGAGCCCCGCTTTATTGGGGGCCGGATTTCCTGCGCGTATTAGGATATTTCATCTTGTTAACGGGGGCCCGGAATAAAAAATAGTTGTTCCGGTCCCCTTAATGATAAAGCTTCAGTATCTATAGAAATTATAAGAAAATAATATAAATTTTGTAATATTGAATGAAGTATCAGATATAATGAAAAGCCTGCAAATTAAACAGAAACAGTCATTGTTCCTTTAGGCGGGTCTATAAAGGGGGATTCATGAGAATGATCCCATAACGGAAGAGCTTCACAAAGGTGTCGCCCTACATCCTCAAATTTTTCTGGTGCAGCGCGCAATATTGCGCTTACCAGAAGCGCGCGAGAAGAGCGTGACCCAGTGTGATGGTATCTATGGTCAGATACACGACCACAACACCCGCACCCAACTGATGGAATGCAAGCTTGGGGGCTAGTCGGCCAGCCTGCGGCATGGCTGGCAGAAGCATGGCGCAGAAAGGGATAAGAGTGAGGAAGTACCGGCCTTGTATACCGGAAATAATGTCACTCCCCACAGGGGACCAGATGACATACAGCGAGAGCATCATGGCCAGAATACTGGCTGCCACAACAGTAAGTGTTGTCAGAACAACGCGTAAAGTCTGCCGTGCTGCACCAGCCCCTTTCCACACTGCGCCGGACAGAAATGACAGGACCAGCGCTATGGCTGTCAGGATATAGAACTGTTTGCTGAGTGGCGTATCCAGCCAGCCCAGACGGCCTATCATCTGGCATGCAAAGTTGGGGCTGTATGTTGCAAGAGTATGCAGAACAACGCCAAGCGTTTGCAGCGGATGGAGCAGCACCCATTTGATCTGCGCGCTATCAGAAACGCCACCCTGAGCCAGAAACTGCACTTTGACGGGGGCAATGCCCCACATGTACCACGCGCCGGTTGCAAACAGGCTGATGGTCAAAGGCAGTAACGGGCGTACATAATGGCGGCAGGCAAAGGCTACGGGCAACAGCGCGCCGAGCAGCAAAGGCGGTTTGCCCATAGCCAGCAGGGCAAACAGGGCGCTCACCCCAAGCCACGCCCCAATGCTCCAGCGGGATGACGGCGTGTGGCGTGTCAGAATGGCGGTGGCCAGCAGTGTCAGGCCGATCAGAATGCCATCATGCGAGCAGGAACCAGCGAGGTGCACGCTCATGGGCAGGCTGGCCAGAAGCAGAAGCCACGCTGTGCCCCTGCGGCTGAGGGCGATGGCCGCAGTGCACAGCAGAATGCTGAGAAACCCGTTTGTCAGTCTGGCCGCGTAAAAAGTCTGGATAACGGACAAATGCGCCAGACGGGACACATAAATGGTCAGGGCTTCCGGCAGATAAGCACCGGGGGCATAAATGGCGATGTTTCTGAAATCAATAAACTCATAGGTCTGGTTCCACGGCAGATGGGCAACCTTATCCAACGATGACGTGGAAAAATGCCGTTCCGGGTGGCCGATCATATCCACCGTGCTGATCAGCGCAGGGAGAACCGTGGTGGGGATCATGCCGCCACTCTGGTCCCCTTTACGCAGGCCGGTTATGCCGCCCTGAGAAATTTGAACGGCGCGGAAAAAATGGGGGCCTTCGTCAGGTGTCATGCCTTCGGGGGTAAAGAAGATCGTGATCAGAACCATAAGGCTGGCAAAGAACAGATAAATTTTTGCGACACTGAAGGGGGAGCGGACGAGTGAGTCCAGAAGCTCCTTCACGCCCGATTTGTCCTGAAAAAGGGGATGCTAAAAATTAAGATCATGTTCATTATTATCCATAAAATATTACGATAATTTCATTTATAATAAGGAAAATACCGAAACCGCAGGTCAGTGAAACACCGTCACGAAACAGATATGACCGAGTGAGGCCACAAACACAAATGCTTGCGTGACGCTCTTCACTTTCAGGTGTGGGGCATAGTCTTGCCGCACATGGTATGGAGGAAGGCTATGGGGTGGGG